>NZ_JBQQCD010000016.1:0-179069 GCF_052245555.1 Streptomyces sp. KR80 | reverse complement strand
CATCGGTGTAGACCCGGCCCCGCTCCGGCGGCAGCAACCCCGCGATCGCCCGCAGCAACGTCGACTTGCCCGACCCGTTCGACCCGATCAGCCCGATCGCCTCACCCCGGTACGCGGTGAAGGTCACGCCCTTGACCGCGTGCACCTCCCGCATCCCCGGCGACCCCTTACGGCCGAGCATCCGGCTCAGCGCAGCGGTCGCCGTACCCCGGCCGCGGGCCCCACCGTTCACCCGGTAGACGATGTGCAGCCCGTCCACGATCACCGTGGGAGTCCGCTGCGCGTCCGTGTCGCTGGTGTCCTCAGCCACGTCCGTAGGTCTCCTCCGCCTTCCAGAAGTACACGAACCCGCCGACGCCGATCACCAGCGCCCAGCCGGCCGCCACCGCCCACGCGTACGGCGTCGACTGTCCGGACGCCCGGAAGCTGTCGATCAGCGCGCAGCGCATGAGATCGATGTAGACCGCGGCCGGATTCGCCTCCAGCAGGAACCGTACGAACCCGGGAACGCGGTTGTGCTCCGCGAGGTGGCCGATGCTGTACATCACGCCGGACGCGTACATCCATGTCCGCAGGACGAACGGCATCAGCTGCGCCAGGTCGGGGACTCTGCTGCCGAGGCGAGCCAGCACCATCGCCAGGCCTGTGTTGAATACGAACTGCAACAACAGCGTCGGTGCCGCCAGCAGCCATGTCCAGTGGGGGATCTCGCCTGACACGAGCACGATGGCGACGAGCACGGCCAGGGAGCAGAGCATCTGCTGCATCTGCATCAGGCAGAAACCGATCGGCAGCGAGGCCCGTGGGAAGTGCACCGCTCGCACCAGGCCCGGATGGCCCGCGACCGCCCGCGTTCCGGCGAGCACGGAGTTCTGCGTGAAGGTGAACACGAACACGCCCGTGACCAGGAACGGCACAAAGTCGTCCACGCCTTCCCTGGTCCGCATCAGCTGCCCGAAGATCACGTAGTACACCGCCGCGTTGAGCAACGGGGTGACCACCTGCCACAGCCGGCCGAGCTTCGCCTGGCTGTACTGGGCGCGCAGCTTGGCCTGCGCGAACGTGGCGATGAAGTGCCGCCGTCCCCACAGCTGCCGGAGGTACTCCGGGAGTGCGGGGCGGGTGCCGGACACTGACAGGCCGTACCGTGCGGCGAGCGCGGAGGGTGCTTCTTCCATGTGTGCTCCTGACAGCAGGCGAGGGCGGAGGCGACCCAGAGCGCGACACGACAGAACGCAACCGTTTCGTCGTCTCGTGGGAGAAGATAGGTCACATCTGCGGCGCAACGCAACCGTTCCGTCGTCACCCGGGTAGGGTGGGCTCATGCCAGCAGCGGAGAACTCGACCCCCCGCCGCACGCCCGCCGGAGCCGCCGTGCTCCAGGAGGACGTCACCGCGGCCATCCGTGCCGCGCTCTTCCAGGAGCTCGCCACCTCCGGCTACGGACGCATGTCCATCGAGGCCGTCGCCCGCCGCGCCGGGGTCGGCAAAACCGCCGTATACCGCCGCTGGCCCTCCAAACTCCAGATGGTCATCGACGTGGTGTCCACGGTCGCCCTGAAGGACACACCCGCGCCCGACACCGGGTCGCTGCGGGGCGATCTTCGCGCCCTGCTGGAGTGGACCGCCCAGGCCCTCCAGCACCCGCTGGCCTCGCAGATCGTCCCCGATCTGCTGGCCGAGGCGGCCCGCAACCCCGACATGGCGCGGACCCTGCAGGCCACCCTCGGCCAGATCCAGGAGCGCGCCGGTGCCGCCGTCGTACGCGCCGCCGTCGAGCGAGGCGAGCTGCCGCCCGGCACCGACGCCCGCCATGCGCTCGATGTGGTCATCGGCCCGCTCTACTGGCGCCTGGCCGTGGTCCGCATCCCCCTGCCGCCCGGCTACCTCGACCGCCTCGCGCAGACCTCGGCGGCCGCTCTCGCCGCGAGCCCGGGCCTCTCCTGACCGGAGCGGCGGGCCCGACCTCCCGGGCAGCGAGGGCGAGCACGGCGGCTCTCTGACCTCCCCGACCTCACCGTCCGCGCGCTCCGGATGCCGACTCCCGGGCCCTCACGCAGGCACGTCGGCCGCCGATCCGAAGATTCGGGATGCCATCGGCGGGCGAACGTGGGTCCAATGGGGTAAGGCAGGTGTACGTCGACCCGACGGCGCCTGGCAGTGGCGTCAGAGGCGAGGAGGCACGTGGCCATGACGACTGCGCCCCGATTTCTGCGGGCCCTGCCGGCCGACATCCGCGACCGACTGATGACGCTCGCCCAAGAGGTGTCCTTCTCCCAGGACGCCCGGATCTTCGAGGAGGGCGGCCCGGCGACCGGCTTCTGGGTCATCCGCTCCGGAGCTGTCACTCTCGATCTGCGCCTGGCCGACCGGCGGGCCGCGACGGTCGCCACCCTCGGGCCCGGTGACCTGCTCGGCTGGTCATGGCTGTTCCCGCCCTACGAGTGGGACTTCGGAGCGGAGGCACTGAGTCCGGTACGCGCCTATGCCTTCGACGGGGCCCAGGTGCGGGCGCTGTGCGAGGAGGACCCCGCCCTCGGCGTCGTCCTGATGCGCACGGTCGCCGAGATCCTCGCCCACCGGCTGCAGACGGCGCGCACCCGGCTGCTCGAGCTGTCGCCGTACTCGTCGCCGTAGCGGAGGGGACCGGCGTTCCGCGGCCCAGGAGGTGGCCGCCGCGGGCTGCCGTGCCGCTGGCCTCGCTGCCCGAACCGCCTGCCCGGTGGGGGACGGCGCTCTCGGGCGGTGCCGCAGAAAACGAGTGGCGCCTCGCCGGCAGGCCGAGCGAGGGTGGCGCCATGGAGAGCGCCATGAGGAGAAGGAACACCGGACCGCTCGCTCCCGGGAGTGCCGTGACGGTACGCCTCGTCAAGGAGCCACGCCCGGACGTCCACTACGCCGCCGTCGTCACCGCCGACGACGGCACTCACATCGTGGTGCGCGCACCCTGGGCCGGCGCGTCCGACCGGGACTTCGGCTTCGTACGCTTCGAGCACGGCGACGTGTTCACGGAACACTACTGGCGCGACCGCTGGTACTCGATCAAGGAGGTCCGCGGCGCGAACGGCCGCCTGAAGGGCTGGTACTGCGATGTGACGCGACCCGCCCGCGTGGAGCGGGACGCCCTCGTGGTGGAAGACCTGGATCTCGACCTGTGGCTGTCGGGCGACCGGACCACGATTCTGCGGTTGGACGAGGACGAGTTCCTGGAGAGCGGCCTGACGGACCGTGACCCCGAGGCGGCCGCCCGGGCGCGGGAAGCCCTGGACGAACTCGAAGACCTCGCCCGTGAGGCCGGGTTCGCCGCGCTGCTCGGCTCCTGACCTGCCCCGGCCGGATGCGGGCAGCAGGGAGTCGCCTGGAGCTGGCCCCACGATGCAGCGGGAGGGCCCTCGCCATGACCGCGGGTTCGCTCCTCCGGCCGGGACAGGAGCCGACGGGCGACTTCAGCCGTGTCCGCGTCACCAAGCCGACTGATCACATTTCATGCCCGCGCGGCGACGGAACATGACTGCGAGCCAGGGATTCGCCCGACGCGGTGATTGCGTCAAGCGCCTGTGCGATTCGGCGCCCGACCGGCGGGTGGGCTACGTCCCGAGGCCGAAGCCGAGGCTGAGAGCGAGGCCGAAACCCGGGCCGCATCGCCCGAAACAGCGGGTCCCACAGGGCAGTTGCCTCACCCCTCGCTCGGGATCTTGCGCGTACGGGTCCAGGTCAGCAGTCGGTCGGCCGACCAGGTGTTGATCACCTGCTCCTTGGGCACGCCGCACTCCACCGCCCGCGTACACCCGTGGACCTGCCAGTCGAGCTGCCCCGGTGCGTGCGCGTCGGTGTCGATCGCGAACACCAGGCCCGCTTCGACGGCCTGCCGGAGCAGCCTGCGCGGGGGGTCCAGTCGCTCCGGCCGGCAGTTGATCTCCAGGGCCGTCCCCGACTCCGCGCAGGCGGCGAACACCTCCGCCACGTCGAACTGCGATTCTGGCCTGCGCCCTCCGGCCAGCCGGCCCGTACAGTGCCCCAGAACGTCGACCAGGGGACTGCGGACCGCCGCGACCATTCTCCGCGTCATCTGACGGGCGTCCATCCGCAGCTTGGAGTGCACGGAGGCGACCACCAGATCGAGCCGGTCCAGAAGCTCGGGGTCCTGGTCCAGTGAACCGTCGAGGAGGATGTCGCACTCGATCCCCGTCAGCAGCCGGAACGGCGCCAGCGCCGCGTTCAGCTCCGCCACCACGTCGAGTTGCTCGCGCAATCGCTCGGCCGACAGCCCGCGGGCGACCGTCAGCCGGGGCGAATGGTCGGTGAGCACCGCCCAGTGGTGCCCCAGGGCCGCTGCGGTACGGGCCATCACATCGATCGGGCTGCCGCCGTCCGACCAGTCGGAATGCATATGGCAGTCGCCCAGCAGCGCCGCGCGTAGTGCGGCCGCGGCCTCCGGCAGCGGTTCCTCGGCCGCCAGCTCCGCCTCCAGCTTCGCGAGATAGCCGGGTACCTCGTCCCTGAGGGCCTCGTACACGACCTGCGACGTCTTCGGGCCAAGCCCCTTCAGGGACTGGAGAGAATGCGTCGCCGCCCGTCGCTCGACATCCTCTGCCGGCAGTGCGGTCAGCGCCGCCGCGGCCGTACGAAACGCCCGCACACGGAACGTGGGAGCCTCCGCGCGTTCCAGGAGGAACGCGATCCGCTCCAGGGCCGCCACCGGGTCCATGCGCGCCTCCTCACGCCCGTCCGCCGCCGCCCGGCCGACTGCCTGCAGGCACAACTGCCGGGTGCGTCTGTGGGGTCGGCCCGCAGTCCGTGTCCCCATCCCGGGGGCGGTCAATCGTCCGACCGGCCGCTCCTCGGCCGGGCACCGGCAGCTGAGCCGGGGCGAGCTGCCGCACATGTCATGGCATCGACGTCATCGATTCGTCACGGGTCGTCGGCACTGATCCGGGGCCGGTACGGCATAACGTCGCCTTCAGGCGAGACGTCGGCCCTCCGGGGGCGCTGCGAGAAGGACCGTCATGGGTGATGAGGACAGCCACGCCAGGCGTGGCGACGACGAGCGAGACCGAGCCGGGCAGGAACGGCGGCAGGGCGAAGCGGGAGACGGTCGAGACGGCGGCGACGCACGGCCCGCCGAGCGGCAGGATGCGGAGCCGCCCAAGGGTGAAGAGACGACGATGGAAGGGCCCGTGGAGCCCGAGCCGGCGAAGCAGGAGCCCTCGAAGCCGAAGGCTCCGGAGCCGGAGCCCGCGAAGCCCGAGCCGCAGAGGCCGGAGCCCCTCGAGGTCCGGCCCGAGGGCGTCAAGGGCACCGGCCAGGAGGCTCCCACCGCGCCCACCGCACCCGCCGGACCCACCACCTGGCAGCGGCTGCGAGCCGCGGCCGCCGTGCCTCCGCCCGGTCCCGCCCGACCCGGTTTCTGGTGCAGCCCGATCCGAGGACCCTGGCTGACCGCGGTCCTCGGCCTGATCCTTCTCGTCGGCCTCACGGTGGTGACCGTGACCGGTCTGCTCTCCTATGCCGCCTACAACCCGGACCTGTCACCGGTGAACGACATGACACCGGACAAGGGCTGGCTGGGGTTCTATCTGTTCGCCTGGCCCACCAGCCCGTACTGGCTGTACCGGCTCACCCAGGGCGTCCACGTCACGCTCGGCCTGGTGCTCATCCCGGTGCTGCTGGCCAAGTTGTGGTCGGTGATTCCCAAGCTGTTCACCTGGCCGCCGGTGCGGTCGGTGAGCCATCTGCTGGACCGGCTGTCCCTGTTGCTCCTGGTCGGCAGCGTGATCTTCGAGTTCGCGACCGGTGTGCTCAACATCCAGCTCGACTACATCTTCCCGGGCTCCTTCTACACCCTGCACTTCTACGGGGGCTGGGTGTTCATCGGGGCCTTCGTCGTCCATGTCGCCCTGCGCTTCCCCACGATGCGCCGGGCGTTGCGCAGCCGCAGCCTCCGCGACGAGCTGCGCACACCGGCCGCCGCCACGACACCGGAACCACCCGACGAGACCGGCCTCGTCTCGCCGCGCCCGGCCGCTCCCACCATGTCGCGCCGCGGAGCCCTCGCCATGGTCGGGGCCGGTTCGCTCACCCTGCTCGTGGTGTCGGCCGGACAGAGCATCGGTGGCTCGCTGCGCGGTACGGCCGTCCTGGCGCCGCACGGCGACGACGTGGGACCGGGCCCGGGTGGCTTCCAGATCAACAAGACCGCCGCCTCCCGCGGCGTCACGGCCCGCGACATGGGCCCGGACTGGCGCCTCGTCGTCAGGGGCCCGGCGGGACGGGTCTCCCTGACCCGCGATCAGGTGCTGGCGCTGCCTCAGCACACCGCCGAACTGCCGATCGCCTGCGTGGAGGGATGGTCGACGGCCGATCAACGGTGGAGCGGGGTCCGGCTCGCCGATCTGGCCGGCCTCGTCGGGCCGGGCGGCCGTCCGCCGCAGGTGTTCGTCGAGTCACTGCAGCGCAGCGGGGCTTTCCGGTCGGTGGTCCTGCGCGACAACCAGGTGCGCGACCCGAGGTCGCTGCTGGCCCTGCGGGTGGGCGGCGCGGACCTCTCGCCCGACCACGGCTATCCGGCGCGGATCATCGTCCCGGCGGCTCCGGGCGTGCACAACACGAAATGGGTCACCCGCCTGACCTTCGGAGCGACCCCATGAAGGCCTTCCGTACCCGGTACGGCGGTTCGCCGCTGAGCCTGCTTCTGCTGCTGGCCTCCTTCGCCCTCACGGTCTACGCAGGCCTGCGCCTGCTGAAGGGTGACACCACCGGGGTCGTCCTGTGGTTCGTCGGCGCGGCGGTCCTGCACGACCTGGTGCTGCTGCCGCTCTACTCCTTCGCCGACCGCGGGCTGGAAGCTCTCTTCCGCCTCGGCTCGGGCTCCGGCAAGCCGGTGAGGACGACGGATCCCGGGTGGGCGAGGACGCAGTGGATCAACCATGTCCGCGTGCCCGTCTTCCTCTCCGGGCTGCTGCTGTTGGTGTGGTTCCCGCTCATCCTCGACCGGGTCGACCACTACGAGGCGTTCACCGGCCTGCCCGGCGGAGTGTTCTGGGAACGCTGGCTGCTGATCTCCGCCGGCCTCTTCGGGGCCTCGGCCCTCTGGCTGGTGGTCCGCATGACGGTGAGCAGACATCGGGCCCCACAGCCCGGCCCGCCCCGGCGGCCCGTGCAGCCGTGACAGGGCGGAGAGTTCGACGGCTCCGCGCGGCGCGAGGGGGAGTTCAGTGCTTGGCGCGGCTGGGCTGCACCCGCTTCGGTTCGCCCTTCATCTTCGGGTGCTCGGGAGGGTAGGGCAGATCGCCCAGACCGTGCTCCTGCTCGTCCCGGGCGGCCAGTTCGAGCGCGGCGTCCAGCCGGTAGGCGTGCTGTTCCATGTCGGCGTGCACATCGCCGATGTCCGCGTAGCGCACCGGCATCGAGGCCAGGTCGAAGTCCTCCGGCCGGGCGTCGGCCACCTCCGCCCAGCGCAGCGGCGCGGACACCGGGGCGTGCGGCCGGGGACGTACGGAGTAGGCGCTGGCGATCGTACGGTCACGGGCGGTCTGGTTGTAGTCCACGAAGATCTTCGCCCCGCGCTCCTCCTTCCACCACGAGGTCGTGATCCTCTCCGGCGCCCGCCGCTCCAGCTCCCGCGCGATCGCTATCGCGGCCCGCCGGACCTGGGTGAAGGTCCAGGCCGGTTCGATGGGCACGAAGACGTGCAGGCCGCGGCCCCCGGACGTCTTCGGCCACCCGGTCAGGCCCAGCTCGTCCAGGACGACGCGGAGTTCCAGCGCCGCTTGCACCGCGTCCTCGTAATCCGTCCCCGGCTGCGGGTCCAGATCGATGCGCAGTTCGTCGGGGTGCTCGGTGTCCGCGCGGCGGACCGGCCACGGGTGGAAGGTCAGGCACCCCAGATTCGCCGCCCACACCACGGCCGCCGGCTCGGTGGGACAGATCTCGTCCGCGTACCGCCCGCTCGGGAAGGCGATCCGCCCGGTGGGGATCCACTCCGGCAGGTTCTTGGGGGCGCGCTTCTGGAAGAACGATTCGCCTGCTAGGCCGTCCGGGTAGCGCTCCAGCGTCGTCGGCCGGTCGCGCAGCGCACGGAGGATTCCCTCGCCGATCGCCAGGTAGTAACGGGCGAGGTCGAGCTTGGTGAAGCCGCGCTCGGGGAAATACACCTTGTCGGGGTTGGACAGCCGCACCGTCCGCCCGCCCGCCGTGAGCTCCACCGTCTCTCCCATACGCATACGCTAGGCCCAGCCCGGGCAGCCCGCCTCCCGGCGGGCGCGTATCCTTCGCCGGCCCGACAATCGGGAGCATGGACCTTCCGGTGATGCCCCCGGTGAAGCCGATGCTGGCCAAGCTGGCCGGGAGAATCCCGCCCGGCATGCACTACGAGGCCAAGTGGGACGGATTCCGGGCGATCGTCTTCCGCGACGGCGACGAGATCGAGCTCGGCAGCCGCACGGGCAAGCCGCTCACCCGCTATTTCCCCGAGCTGGTGGCCGCACTGCTGGCCAACCTGCCGCCCCGCTGCGTCGTCGACGGCGAGATCGTGATCGTCCGCGGCGACCGCCTCGACTTCGACGCACTCCTGGAGCGCATCCATCCCGCCGACTCCCGGGTCCGGATGCTCGCCGGGACGACGCCGGCCAGCTTCATCGCCTTCGACCTGCTCGCGCTCGGCGACCGTTCACTGATGAACGCACCCCAGCGCGAACGCCGTGCAGCGCTGACCGAAGCCCTGCGCGACGCCGCGGACCCCGTCTTCACGGCCCCTGCCACCGACGATCTCGACGTCGCCCAGGAGTGGTTCCAGCAGTACGAGGGGGCGGGCCTCGACGGCGTCGTCGCCAAGCCCCCCGGCCTCGGCTACCGCCCCGACGAACGCGTCATGGTCAAGGTCAAGCACGAGCGGACGGCGGACTGCGTCGTGGCCGGGCTCCGGCACCACAAGACCGGCCCCGTCGTCGGCTCCCTCCTCCTCGGCCTGTACGACACCACGGGCAGGCTGCAGCACGTGGGCGTCTGCTCGGCCTTCCCCATGCGGCGGCGCGAAGAGCTCATGACCGAGCTGGCACCGCTGCGCATGCCCTCCCTGGAGGGCCACCCGTGGGCGGCCTGGGTGGACGAGGCGGCCCACGCCCGGAGCCGGATGCCCGGAGCACCCAGTCGCTGGACCGGTACGAAGGACCTGTCGTGGGTCCCGCTGCGCCCGGAGCGGGTGGTCGAGGTGGCCTACGACCACATGCAGGGCGACCGCTTCCGGCACACCGCCCAGTTCCGCCGCTGGCGGCCGGACCGCGAGCCGGAGCAGTGCAAGTACGCGCAGCTCGAGGAGCCGGTGAGCTACGACCTGCGGCAGGTGCTGGGCGGGTGACCCAGGCCCGGCCCGCCGGGCGAGCGTGCAGCTGTGGCCTCGTGCCGCGTACTGGGCCATGCTGGAGAAGGGGAGACGGACACCCATCCGGAGGGCGGCGAGACGACGAGTCAGCGAGGCCGAACGATGAGCGAGAGCATGATGGGTGACGAGGTCTACCAGCCGGACGGGTCCGAACAGCGCGAGGACATCGGGCCGCTGGAGCCGGAGGACACGCTCGACGACCGCGGTGTGGCCGAGGTCCTCGACGAGGGGTACTCGCCCCCCGAGCGGCCGTGGGCGGTGGAAAGCCGCGGCACGACCGCGGCCGAGCAGAATCAGGGCGAACCTCTGGACGAGCGGCTGGCCCGGGAGATCCCGGACGTCCCGGTCCCGGATGGGGACGGGCTCGGGGACAAGCCCGACGGGGACGGGGAGCTGTGGGACGAGGAGGTGGGGGAGCGGCGCGCCGGCCGTCTGGTGGCGCCGGACGAGGGAGCCCACTCCGACGAGGAGACGGATCTCGTTGCCAGCGATGTCGGCATCGACGGTGCGGCGGCGTCGGCCGAGGAGGCCGCCGTGCATGTCGTCTCGGAGATCGAGGCCCCCGAGGAGATGCTCTGAGCGTTCCCAGGCCGCCCTGACCACGCAGGTCCGGCTCCGCGATCCCCCGCCAGTCACCCGCCACCCGCGACGCCCGCTCGCGACGGCTGTCGGCGTTCGCCGCGCGCCGCGCACACCGTCCCCCGCCGTTGAGCGCCGCACCCCATTCCCGCGTATCAAGACAGCGCACAGCCGCCCGTCCGCCACCACCCGTTACGGAGTCGAGCATGGAATCGTCGGCACACATCGGTGTCACCGGTCTCGCAGTGATGGGCCGTAACCTGGCCCGGAACTTCGCCCGGCACGGCCATCCGGTCGCCGTGCACAACCGCACCGCGTCCCGGACGAGGGCGCTCGTCGAGGAGTTCGGTCACGAGGGGACGTTCCTGCCCTCGGAAACTGCCGAGGACTTCGTGGCCTCCCTCGAGCGGCCCCGCCGCCTGGTCGTCATGGTGAAGGCCGGCGGGCCGACCGATGCCGTCATCGACGAGTTCGCGCCGCTCCTGGAACCCGTAGACATGATCATCGACGGTGGGAACGCCCATTTCCAGGACACCCGACGCCGTGAGGCCGACCTGCGGGAACGCGGCATCCACTTCGTCGGCACGGGTATCTCCGGCGGTGAGGAAGGGGCGCTGCACGGCCCCAGCATCATGCCCGGCGGCTCCCCGGAGGCGTACCAGGCGCTCGGCCCCCTGCTCGAGGACATCGCCGCCAAGGCCGAGGACGGCAGCCCCTGTTGCACCCACATCGGCCCCGACGGGGCCGGCCACTTCGTGAAGATGGTCCACAACGGCATCGAGTACGCGGACATGCAGCTCATCGCCGAGGCCTACGACCTGTTGCGGCACGTTGCCGGGTACGAGCCCGCGGAGATCGCAGAGACCTTCCGCACCTGGAACACCGGCCGCTTGGACTCCTACCTGATCGAGATCACCGCCGAGGTCCTCGCCCACCGCGACGCCGACACCGGAAAGCCCTTCGTCGACGTCGTCGCCGACCGCGCCGAGCAGAAGGGCACCGGCCGTTGGACCGTGCAGACCGCCCTCGATCTCGGCGTTCCCGTATCCGGGATCGCGGAGGCGGTCTTCGCCCGGTCCGTCTCCGGCCATGCGGACCTGCGCGACGCCGCCCGTGCTCTGCCCGGCCCGGACCGCAGCGCGCTGGGCGGGTACGGCGGTGAGGCGTTCGCGGCCCATGTCGAGCAGGCCCTGTACGCCTCCAAGGTCGTCTCGTACGCGCAGGGCTGGAACATGATCAGCGCGGCGGGCGAGGAGTACGGCTGGGACATCGACCTCGGCGCCGTGGCCGCGATCTGGCGGGGCGGCTGCATCATCCGGGCCGCGTTCCTGGACCGGATCCGCGCCGCGTTCGCAGCCGATCCGAACCTGCCCACGCTGCTGGCCGACAAGGAGTTCGCGGAGGAGCTCGGCAATGCGCAGGACGCCTGGCGCGCGGTGGTCTCCACGGCGGTGGCGCATGGCGTCCCCACCCCCGGCTTCTCGTCGGCCCTCGCCTACTACGATGCGCTGCGCGCCGATCGCCTCCCCGCGGCGCTCACCCAGGGCCAGCGAGACTTTTTCGGCGCCCACACCTACCGGCGCACCGACCGCGAGGGCAGCTTCCACACGCTCTGGGGAGGCGCCCGCACGGAACATCCGGCGGACTGAGGAGATCCCCGACCGAACGGATCGGATCCACGCCGGCGGCCGTCGGAGTACCTGCCCGCAGGCGGCCGTTGCGGCGTCGGAACGGCGTCAGCCGGTCCGGTGGTCCAGTTCGTCGAGGATCTTCTCCAGGAACGGAGCAGTGGCTGCAGGGGTCTCGGCCTGCGCGCACAGCCGGTCCATGACGCAGAGATAGTGGTCCACGTCGTCCTGCTTGTCCAAGTAGAGGGCGCTCGTCAGCTGTTCGAGATAGACGACGTCCGGCAGATCCGGCTCGAGGAACCGCAGAATCGTGACCGGTCCGCCGGCGGCGGCCACGCCTTCCAGGCTGAAGGGGGCGATCTGCACGGTCACATGGGGGAACTGGATCAGTTCCAGGAGCCGTTCGATCTGTGCGCGCAGCACGTCCCGACCGCCGAGCGGTCGGTGCAGCGCCGCTTCGTCCAGCACGGCCCAGAGCCGGGGAGGTTCCGCGCGGCTGAGCAGTTGCTGGCGAGCCAGACGCAGGCTGACCCGGCGCTCTACATCCTTGGGCGGAGACCCCGGGTGCCCCAGCTTCGTGACGGCGCGGGCGTACTCCTCGGTCTGGAGCAGTCCGGGGACGAACTGGTTCTCATAGGTGCGGATGACCGAGGCGGCTTCTTCCAGACCGATGTGGGTCTCGAACCAGCCCGGCAAGACGTCCGAGTACTGGTGCCACCAGCCCTGGGTGGTGGCCTGCCGGGCCAGTGCGAGAAAGTCGGCGCGTTCCGCGGCGTCGGTGACGCCGTACAGCGTGAGCAGGTCGGACACGTCCCGCTCCTTGAAGCCCACCCGGCCCAGCTCCAGCCGGCTGATCTTCGCGTGGGAGCCGCGAATGGCTTCGGCGGCGGCGTGTGCGCTCACGCCGTTCGCCTCGCGCAGCTTGCGGAGCTGGGTGCCGAGCACGATCCGCAGCGCGGTGGGACCTCCGCGCGGCTGCTCAAGATAGCGCCTTATCGAACGCTCGCGGCTCGGCTGAGCGGCCGTCATGCTGGCTCCCCTGAGTGTCTGGGCGGGTGCTCAGTGTTGCACCACCGGGCCGACGCGTACAGCCGGGCGGCCCGTCACCCGAGCGGGTACCGCTCAGATCCCGTCCACCATGCCGTCGAACTCGCCGTCCTTCGCGCCGCTCAGGAAGGCCGAGATCTCCGCGCGGGTGTAGATGAGCGCAGGTCCTTCGGGGTCCCGGGAGTTGCGGAGCGCGATGTCACCGCCGGGCAGCCGGGCGAGCTCGACACAGTTGCCGCTCGGGTTGCTGTGACTGCTCTTCTTCCACACAGCGCCGTCGATCCGCGCTGCCGATGTGCCGTTCTCGAACTGGTGCACCTGCGCCTCTCCTTCACCCGGCGACCGTTGTCCCCCATTAGTTGAACTCAAGCCCAACTCGCCGTGCAATTGCAAGCGTTCTTGCAGATGTGCTTGCAGTGGTGAGCGGAGCGCGAGGATAGTGAGATCCGGCACAGCCGCTCCGACGGGCAGTGAGGAGTGAAGAGCCGTCAGCGGGAAGCTTCAGGGCGCCGATTCGCCGCTCGTCGGCGAGCTCGCGCTCGACACGAAACGGAACCGGCTCGGGATTGTCATGGACTCCCAAGGTGGCCGGATCTTCCTGCGGCGGCCCGAAGGCGGACGTGAATGGGAGGCCGCGCCGGGCGACGTGCGTCCCGTCCCCGCCCCGGAGTTGCCCCGCGGGACAGTACGCCGGGGGACGGGGACGCCACGCATGAGCAGTGCCTGACGAGCAGCGCGATCGAAGGGACGTGGTGAACGTGTACACGGCCGACGGGCCGGGGGAGTGGTCCTTGATGCGGGACCCCGCCCCGGAAGCTCCTTCGGCCGTCTACGAAATGGAGTGCACCACCTGCGGCCATACCTCGGGGGCGACGGAGGACGCCGAGGCGGCCCGGCGGTGGGCGGTCCGGCATGTGACCGGATGCCCACGGCACACCGGGTTCCGGGAGATCACGCACGGCTTCTGGCGTGCCCTCCCGCCGGAGTCACCGGACTTCTCGGTCACCCCGCACTCCCGGGAACGCCCGGCCGCGAACGCCTAGGTCCTTCCCCCAGCTACCGCTGGGAGGTGCCCCCAGGGAGGTGCCCCCAGGGAGGTGCCCCCAGGGAGGTGCCCCCAGGGAGGTGCCCCCAGGGAGGTGCCCCCAGGGAGGTGCCCCCAGGCCTGACCGGCCGGACAGGACCTGGGAGCACCGCCTGGCCATCTGCCCGTACGGCAGTGGCGCCGGAGCGGGCCGGAGTCAGGGCTTGCGGGCGAGGCCGCCGTACTCGATCCACTCCTGGGTGAGCTGCTTCGGTCCGACGTCGGAGTCCGGCCGCCAGGTCGAGACCTCCACCAGACCGGGTTCCTGGATCTCCAGGCCGTCGAAGTACCGGAGCACCTCGTGCTCCTGGCGCACCCTGCCCCAGTTTCCGTGCGTGCTGGTGTCCATGAAGTCGGTGACGAAGTCGCGGGTCGTGGCGTCCTCGCTGACGAGCTGGCAGATGACGAAGTAGCTGCCCTGGACGAGCCGCTCCGCCACGCGACGGATCAGCCCGGCCGGGTCGTCGCTGTCGGGGATGCAGTGCAGCACCGAGACGAACAGCGCGGCGACGGGCTGGTCGAAGTCGATCAGCCGCTCGACCTCGGGGTGGCCGAAGATGGCCTCGGTGTCGCGCATATCTGCCTGGATGACGGCCGTGTTGTCGTTCTCCTCCAGGAGCGCGCGGCCGTGCGCGAGGACGATCGGATCGTTGTCGACGTAGACCACACGCGAGGCCTCGTCCACCCGCTGAGCCACCTGGTGCACATTGTCCTGGGTCGGCAGACCGGATCCGTGGTCGAGGAACTGCCGGATTCCGTACTCGTCGGCCAGATGGCGCACCACCCGCTGAAGGAACCGGCGGTTGTTGACGGCCAGGGCCTGCGTGCTCGGTACGACCTTGAGGAGTTGCTCGGAGGCCTCGCGGTCGACGGCATAGTTGTCCTTGCCGCCGAGGAAGTAGTCGTACATCCGAGCCACGCTCGGTACGGTGACGTCGACCTTGCTGGACAGCGGCTCACGGCTCTGGCCCATGCGACCCCTCACAGACTTCCCCGGGCAGGCTCGGGGCGTGATCGGAACGGGGGCCATCCTAGGAGGATTTCCAGCAGTCGGGACGAAGTCCAACGAACTGGCGGCGCACGGGAGTTGCCCGCACAACCGCTTGGCCCGGGACGTCAGTCACCGGGCCAGTGGCGGCAGCCGAGATTGATCAGGCGGAGCTGCCGGGCGGCGTTGCGGGCCAGGCGATCCTCGGCCTCAGGGCCTTCGGCGGACGCCTCGAGGAACGCCGCGGCCGTGGACACCATGTGATCGACGTAGAGCTGGGCCAGCATCTTCAGGTCGCCGGAGCTCCAGCCCTCGTACAAGGGCCGGGAGGCGAGGGCGGTGGCCACCTCGTCGGCGAAACGCTCCAACTCGGCGGCGATCGCGATGCGTACGGCCCGTACCCCGCCATGGCGCTCACGGGCGATGAAGCGCATGTGCGACGGTTGGGTCCGGACATAACGGGCGATGGCCTCGACGGTGTGGTCGATCCGGGCCCCGGACTCCTCCTGCTCGGCAAGGATCGCCCGGATCATCGCGTGCAAGCTGCCGAGGGACTCCTCCACCAGGGCGACTCCGAGGTCGGCGAGGTCGTGGAAGTGCCGGTAGAACGCCGCGGGGGCGATGCCCACCGCCCGGGTGACCTCCCGCAGGCCCAGGCTGCTCAGGTTCTGTTCCGCCAGCAGCTGCAGCCCTGCGTCCAGCAGCGCCTGACGAGTTCTCTGCTTCTGGGCCTGCCGGACCCCGGCGGTGTGACTCACATCATTCAGTAAACAGCCGTTCTCCCGGGCCGGCATTGTACGCTTCAGTCAGTGAACGGTTGTTATTGATTTTTTGCGACCTTCTGTCCATCGAGACGAAACGATCGAGGCTCGTAGAGAAAGGAGGCACATGCTCTTCCTCGTCGCAGCCTTCCTGCTGCTCGGCATCCTCATCGGCGCCGCAGCCCACCTGCCGCTCCCGGCGGTCCTGGCCGCCGCGAGCGCCATCGGGGGCTGGCTGATCGCCTTCGGCGTCCGGGAGCGCCTCGCGCACGGCAGAGACCACTGATCCACCTTCGGCAATCGACCATGCCTGACCACAACCCGGGGGGAACCGTTTCATGGGGCTGTCCGCACGCTTCCGTGCCCCGGCCGCACCGGGCCGGGAAGCCGACAGCATGGCCGTCGCAGCCTTCGTGCTGGGGCTGCTCGGCCTGCTCGTCTTCAACCTCGTCCTCGGGCCCTGTGCCATCGTCCTGGGCGGCATCGCGCTCGCCCGTGGCACCGGGCGCCGTGGCCGTGCACTGCTCGGACTCGCGCTCGGGGTGACGGACCTGATCGTGCTCGCCGTCCTCGTCACCGCCGATCACTCCGTGAGCTGGCAGTTCGCCGGCTGACACGCAAGGAGCCCGGCCTCTTGCACGGGGGGAGGCCGGGTGCCTGCGTTCCGGCTTGTCTCAGCCTTTGGGAGTCTTGTCCTGCGGGCTGTCCGGGAGGCGGTCGCGCTGGTCGTCCTTGCAGAACTCCACGGACCCGGTGTTGTCCACGTACTTCGCGCTCACCCAGTGGGGCCGGTCCCGCAGCAGGTACCAGACCGGGTTACCCTCCACGCTCTGCGCCTTGACCTTGCACTTCAGCCCGACCTGCGCCCGGTACGGGAGGTGGCCGCGGACCAAGGAGTCGGTGCTCAGGTGCTGCCGCTCGTTCAGGCCGGACGGGGCGGTCACGGTGCCGTACGGCTTTGTGGGTGCGGCTGGGGAGGGATCAGGGGAGGCCTGCGCCGGTGCCGCCACGAGCAGCGAGCCGCCGAGAGCGAAGGCGGCCGTGACGGCAACGCTCGTTCCCACGGCAAGTCGTCTGGGGGACTTCACAACCTTGGACATGATGATGTTTCTCCTACTCCTCGCACCACATGGCGCGTGATCACATTCCATGCCCAATGGCGTGATAAACCAGATAATTGCGCTGAGCGGAGGCCGAATCCGTCATGGGAGTGGCTGTCGCTCGCGTGGCTGGCGGCCAAGTGAGGGAGGGGCCGACATGCCGTCAGGGAGGGGGCGACTCGCCCTCCCAGCGCGGCAGGTGAGCGGGGGTCTCGGCGCAGCCGAGGAGGAACGGCTTCAACCGCCGGTGCAGCTGCGGTGGTTGGCCACCTCCGGGGTGATGGTCCGTGGGATGTCAGGGATGGCCGTGGTGGCGCGGCCCCAGGTGCTCGACGGCGATCATCGCGGCGTCGTCGCCCAGACTGCCGCCGACGAAGGCCAGAAGATCGTCGCGCAGTCCGTGCAGCAGCTTCTCCGGGTGGGCGTCCGCCCAGGTCTCCACTCGATCGGTGAGCGGATAGAAGTCGCCCTGCGGATTCCTGGCGTCGATCGCGCCATCGGTGTAGAGCAGCAGCACGTCACCGAAGTCATAGCTGCAGACGCCCACGTGGTAGGTGTTCCCGGTCAGTTCTCCGAGGCCGAGTGGGGGTGCGGGCTCGGAGACCTCGACCTCGGTGACCGTGCCCCGTCGTAGCAGCAGGGGAGGAGGGTGACCGAAGTTGATCAATCGGGCCTCCGGGGCGTCGTCGGGGATCTCGAGCACGGTCGCCGTCACGAAACCCTCCCCCACGTGCAGCTCCCCCTCGGCGAGTTCGGTCAGGTCCCGGCTGACACTCCGTTCCAGGTGTGCGGCGAGGTCGGGGAGCGGGATGGGTCGGTGTGCCACCTCCCGGAACGCTCCGAGTAGCGTGGCCGCGTCCCCGATCGCGGCCAGTCCCTTTCCCCGGACGTCGCCGATGATCAGCCGGGTGCTGTCCTCGGTGCGCCCGACCGCGTAGAGGTCTCCGCCGATCTGAGCCTCGGCTTCCGCCCCCAGATAGACCGACGCGAGCCGCAGTGGGCCGACCCGGCGGGGGAGCGGCCGCAACAGCACGGCCTGGGCGGCTTCGGCCACCGAGCGCACCTGTGACAGCTCTCGCTGGGACCGTTCCCGCACCCGGCAGAAGATCACGATGAAGGCAGAGATGAGGACGAGGGCGACGATCTGCACCTCGTGATTGAGCGTGTCCACTCCTCCCCGTACGAATCCGATGATCACCTGTGCCGCGACGGCCAGGCCGCCGATCAGACCGACGAGGCGGGCGCCCCCGAAGGAGGCCGTGATGGCGGGCGCGGCGACCAGCAGCGGCCCGAGGTGGACGTCCCGAGGTGCCGCGATGTCGACGGCCACGACCACAAGAATCAGCGCGAGCGGAATGGTGACCAGTGCATGACCCGGCCGCCATGCCCGGCGCAGCGGGGCTCCAACGGCGCGCACGCTTCCATTAACCCCTCTCGCGGCGGCGAACGCCATGAGAGGGCGGCGCATCGCGCCCAACCGCCAGACCCTACCCGTACCGCGAGCCGAATTCCGGAAAACAGTTCTATTGAGGTTCCGGCGCCTGACGTCCGTACCAAGAGGAGCACGAGGCACAGGGTCCGGGGATCGCGACGCTTCCCGGCAATCCATGGGCCGTCCCCTCCCCCCACTGGAGGTCAGTGAGTTGAACCACCGACGAGTGAACAAACGGACAGGAGCCTTGATCGGGGCAGGCGCGATCGGGATCGCGGCCGCGGCCATCCTGTTGCCCCAGGCCAACGCGAGCTCGGACCAGGATCCGAGTCCGCGGGCGTTCGCCCCCCGCGCCGCCGCACAGCTCGGGTCCACCCTCGCGGAGGATCTCGGTCAGGACGCCGCCGGCTGGTACTTCGACGGCCAGTCGTCCCGGCTGGTCATGAACGTCCTGGACGAGGAGACGGCGGACCGGGTACGGGACAGGGGCGCCGTAGCGCGGGTGGTGGAGAACAGCATGGCGGAGCTGAAAGCCGCCACCGGGACGCTCGGCGAGCAGGCCTCGGTTCCCGGCACCGCCTGGTCGATCGATCCGAGAACCAACAAGGTTTCCGTGATCGCCGACCGGACCGTCACCGGCGCGAAGATGGCGACGCTGAGCAGGACCGTCGACGGACTGGGCAGCGACAAGGTGACGGTCAAGCGGTCCGCCGGGGAGTTCAAGCCGTTCGCGGAGGGCGGCGACGCGATCTTCGGCGGCGGATCCCGCTGCTCCCTCGGCTTCAATGTCACCGTGCAGGGAGCTCCGGCATTCCTGACGGCCGGCCACTGCGGCAACGCCTCGCAGACGTGGACCGCCGACGAGGCGGGCAACGAGCCGCTGGGGACGGTCGCGGACTCCGTGTTCCCGGAGAACGATTTCGCCCTGGTCACCTACGACGACCCGAATACCGACGCGCCGAGCGCGGTCGATCTGGGGAACGGCAACATCCAGGAGATATCCCAGGCCGCTGAGGCGAGCGTGGGCATGGAGGTGACGCGTAGCGGCAGCACCACCGGGGTCTCCGAGGGCACGGTCACCGGACTGAACGCCACGGTGAACTACGGCAACGGGGACATCGTCAACGGTCTGATCCAGACCGATGTCTGCGCCGAGCCGGGTGACAGCGGCGGTGCCATGTTCTCCGGCGACCAGGCGGTCGGGCTGACCTCGGGCGGCAGTGGGGACTGCACGCAGGGCGGGGAGACGTTCTTCGAGCCCGTTACGAGGGCCCTGGAGGCCACCGGTGCCGAGCTCGGCGCGGCCGGCGACGGGGCTGGTCAAGCGGCCGGTGGTGCCGGTGAGGCCGATGGCGGCGCCGGCGAGGCCGACGGTGGCGCGGGCCAGGCCGCCGGTGGTGCCGGTGAGGCGGCCGGTGGTGCCGGTCAGGCCGATGGTGGCGCCGACCAGGGCGACGGTGCGGCCGATGCCGGTGCCGGTGACGGCGCCGAGCTGAACGGCGGGCTCGAGGCCGGCAGCCGCGAGCCGTAACAGCCCTTCAGACCCCGCGTTCCTGCGATCGTCGGCCGGACTCGTGAGCGATGAGTCCGGCCGACGATCGCGGCCCTCGCGGTCCTGCGTACTACCGCGGGGTCAGCCCACAGCGTGGCGCCGCATGGCCGGGGTGGCATCGCTGGGCTCCACAATTCCCGCAGAGCCAGCCCCCCTTGGGGCTCTGCTGCATCTGCGCGCCGCACTGGGGACACTGATTGCGGGTTTCTGCCGGATCGATCCTCACAGCGACCTCCCGTCGTCGCTCCTCTAGGGGAGACGCACGGCGGCCGCAGGAGTTCCCGCCGAGACCCCGAGCGGCGACCTTTGGCCTGAAATGCGCTCTCCGTTGTGACGCTTGGTCGAACGGTTGCTACCGGACTCAGTCGATGGGCCAGGTGTGCACGGGGGCGTTGAGGTGCATGTAGTCGATGTACTGCCCGGTCATGCGCCGCAGCGCTTCATGGTGATCCACCGGGAACGTGTCGTCGATGTGGTGGAACATCTCCGCCTGCCAGACGGCACCGTTGCGTCCGGTGACACACCGTTGCTCGATGATGCCCAGCAGCGGTTCCCGCCACGCGGCGTCCATACCGGAGAGTTCCAACCCCCTGTGCGCCAGCGGGAGAAGGCGGCGCAGTACGAGCTCGACGACCGGCACCTCCCCCATGCCGGGCCAGTACAGCCGCGCGTCGATTCCGTGGCGCGCCGCCGTCTGCAGATTGTCCTGCGCGGCCGAGAACGACATCCGCGACCAGACCGGTCGCTCCTCGTCGGTCAGGGCGCGCGTCAGACCGTAGTAGAACGCGCCGTTGGCGACGACATCGGCCACGGTGGGACCGGCCGGCAGCACCCGGTTCTCCACGCGCAGGTGCGGCTTTCCGTGGACGACGGCATAGACCGGGCGGTTCCAGCGGTAGATCGTGCCGTTGTGCAGGGTGAGTTCGGACAGTTCGGGGATGTCACCGCGCTCGAGGGTCTCCTGCGGGTTCTCTTCGTCGCACAGCGGCAGCAGAGCGGGGAAGTACCGAACGTTCTCCTCGAAGAGGTCGAAGACGCTGTTGATCCACCGCTCGCCGAACCACACCCGCGGACGGACACCCTGCACCTTGATCTCCTCCGAGCGGGTGTCGGTGGCCTGCTCGAACAGCGGGATACGGGTCTCGGGCCAGAGCTCCTTGCCGAAGAGGAAGGGCGAGTTCGCCGCCAGCGCCACCTGTACGCCGGCGATCGCCTGTGCCGCGTTCCAGTACTGCGCGAACTCGTCCGGGGAGACCTGAAGATGGAACTGGGTACTGGTGCACGCCGCCTCGGGCGTGATCGTGTCCGCGTACGTCCGCAGCCGCTCGACGCCGTCCACCGCGATCAGCAGGTCCTCGCCCCGGGCCGCGAACACCTGCTCGTTCAGCAGGTGGTACCGCGGATTCTCGGACAGCGCGGCCCCGCCCACATCCGACTGCTGCAGCGTCGGGAGGGTCCCGATCATGATCAGATGCGCTCCCACGGTGGCGGCCCGCTCCTCCGCGTGATTGAGCGCGTCCCGCACCTCGCTCTCCCAGGCATCCGGACCGCCGGCCGTGAGCCTCCGTGGCGGAACGTTGATCTCCAGGTTGAACCGGCCCAGCTCGGTCGACCACGCGGGATCCGCGATGGCCTCGAGCACCTCGGTGTTCCGCATCGCCGGTTCCCAGGGGTCGTCCACCAGGTTCAGTTCGATCTCCAGGCCCACCTGGGTTTCGAAGTCGAAGCGGGCCTCCCGCAGCATCTGTGCCAGCGCATCCAGGCACTGCTGCATCTTCTGCCGGTACCGGCGACGGTCGTCGCGCGTGAACACCCGCGCCGGGACGTCGCGCCCCATCGGCCCTCCCGAGGTCTCCTCGGCGGACACACACCCCCGGCTCCCCCTGGGGTACTTCCCCTGGGGTTCCCCATGCCGCAGGCCAGGGGCCTACCTCCCGCAGCTACCGCTGGGAGGTGCCCCAGGGGGACTTTCGCTGGGGGTGCCCCCACCAGAATCCCACGCCACACCGTGCCGGACCAGTGACGGCAGGGCCCCACGCTCAGCCCGACCTGCCCGCCGTCACCCCGGGCGGGGACAGGGGCTGCTCGGCCCAGATGGTCTTGCCCTCCGCGGTGTAGCGCGTGCCCCAGCGCTGCGCGCACTGGGCGACGAGGAACAGGCCGCGTCCGCCCTCGTCGGTGCTGCGGGCCCGGCGCAGGTGCGGAGAGGTGTTGCTGCCGTCGGAGACTTCACAGATCAGCGTGCGGTCCCGGATGAGGCGGAGGCCGATCGGGTCGGTGCCGTAGCGGAGCGCATTGGTGACCAGTTCGCTGACCACGAGTTCGGTCGTGAAGGCCAAGTGGTCCAGACCCCACTCGGTCAGTTTCCGTCCGGTGGCATGCCGGACTTCGGCGACGGTGGCGGGATCGGCGTCCAGGTCCCAGGAGGCGATGTCGTCGCTCTTCAGGGCACGGGTGCGCACGACGAGGAACGCGACGTCGTCGTGGGGGCGGTCGGGCAGCAGCGAGCGGACCATGGTGTCGCAGATCTCCTCGAGCGGACGGTCCGGGTGTGCGAGCGCGAAGTACAGTCGCTCGATCCCGAGGTCGACGTCCCGGTCGCCCGCCTCGATCAGGCCGTCGGTGAAGAAGGCGAGGACGCTGCCCTCCGGAATCTGCATCTCGGCGCACTCGAACGGCAGGCCGCCCAGGCCGAGCGGGGGCCCTGCGGGTATGTCAGGCAGCTCCACGGGATCGTGCAGGTGGGCGATCGCGGGGCTCGGGTGCCCGGCGCGCGCCATGGTCGCCCTGCGTGACACCGGGTCGTACACGCAGTACAGGCACGTCGCCCCGATCACTCCGGCGCCGAGCGGACCGGCCCCGTCTCCGGCCGTCAGCGTGGCCTCTTCCTCCTCATCGGCGAGCCGGATGACCAGGTCGTCCAGGTGTGCCATCAGTTCGTCGGGGCGTAGGTCGAGGTCGGCCAGCGTGTGCACGGCGGTCCGCAGCCGGCCCATGGTGGCCGCCGCGTGCATGCCGTGGCCGACCACGTCGCCGACGACCAGAGCCACCCGTGTCCCGGAGAGCGGGATGACGTCGAACCAGTCCCCGCCCACGCCGGCCTGCACGTCGGCGGGCAGATAGCGGTACGCGGCCTCCACCGCCGACTGCTTCGGCAGGCCGTGCGGCAGCAGGCTGCGCTGCAGCGTCAGCGCGGCGCTGTGCTCGCGGGAGAAACGCCTGGCATTGTCGATGCAGACGGCCGCGCGGGCCACCAGCTCCTCGACCAGCAGGAGGTCGTCCTCGTTGAACGGCTCCGGGTTCTTCCACCGAGCGAGAGTCGCCACGCCCATCGTGATGCCCCGGGCTCGCAGGGGTGCGGCCATGGCCGAGTGGATGCCGAGGCCGCGGATCTTCGCGGCGCGGGCCGGATCCTTGGCGAGCCACGGAGCGGTGAGATCCACGACCGACTTGAGGATCGGCTGTCCGGTCAGCAGCGCCTGCATGGGCGCGGTCTCCGGCGCATAGCGGGACGGGTCCCCGGGCTGGACCACCACTTCCGGGAGGCCGGGTTCGACCGACCGGTGGGTGGCCCGCCGCAGCACCTCCGAGCCGTGGGCCGGACCGGGATGGAGGTCCTGGCCGCGCAGCACGGCCTCCAGCAGGTCGACGGAGACGTAGTCGGCGACGCGTGGCACGAGCACATCGGCGAGTTCCCGGGCCGTGTGGTCCAGGTCCAGGGTGGTGCCGATGCGTCCGCTGGCCTCGTTCAGGAAGGCGAGCCGCTGCCGGGCCCGGTAGTGACCGGTGACGTCCAGGACCGTTCGGCATACGCCGAGGACCCGTCCCGACGCATCCTGGAGGCGGAACGACGAGCCCGACCGGACCGGCGTATCGGGGGAGTACGCATCGGGGTCCGCCGACACGGGCCCGACCTGCTCGGAGGGGAGCAGCGGCTCCCCGGTCTCCAGCACCTGGCGGGTCTCGCGCTCGAGCGCCGCTGCGTCGAGTCCGGGCATCCCCTCGCCGAGCGGATGCCCCAGGCGCTGCGGCGCGGCCACCCCGTCCATACGTTCCAGCGCGGGGTTGACCAGCAGATAGCGCAGGGCGGGGTCCACGACGGCCATGCCGATGGGGGACTGGGTGAACAGCCCGCGCAGGATGGCCTGTTCGCGCTCCCACTCGTGCAGCCCGACGGCGTCGGTGACGACGATCAGCCAGCTGGGCTTCTCGGCCTCGTCCCACAGCGGGCACGCCTGCAGCTCCAGCTCCAGCCGACGGCCGTCGCGGTGGGAAACGCCGACCCGCGCGCGCCAGCCGTCCCCCGCGCGGCGCCGCTCGGTGAGCGCCGACTCCAGGGCGTCGGCGTCGGGGAGCAGCGCCAGGACGGGCCGGCCCACGACCTCGTCGGCTCGGTAGCCGAGCAGCGCGGACGCACCCTGGCTCCACCGCTCGACAACACCGCGCGCATCCACCACGGCGGATGCCGCATGCGTCACATCGAACGGGCTGCACGGGCCGCCGCCACGCGGCGCCTCGGGTGTGCTCATCATCGCCACCCATTCACATCCACGTATCAAATTATCTACCCCATACCCCCGCGGATGTTCGCGGATCCCTGGGCGGCGGTACGGAGCCGGGCGGCCCCCGCCGATCAAGGGCTGACCGGGGGCGGTCACCGCGAGGATCGGCGTACTGACGGCGCGTGTGCTGCGGCAGCGAGGCGGCACCGACACGGCCGAGGAGAGCGCAGTGGCCCGGTTCGGAGCCGGCCGGGAAAGCCGGCTCCGAACCGGGCCGGATCGCGGTCCTACTTCACGGAGCCGGCCATGACCCCCTGCACGAAGTGCCGCTGGAAGGCGAAGAACACGGCCACCGGCACGATCAGGGACAGAAACGCCCCGGGGGCGAGCACCCCGATGTTGCTGCCGAACTGCCGCATCTGCGACTGCAGGGCCACGGTCAGGGGCTGGGACTCGCTGTCGGCGAAGATCAGCGCCACCAGCATGTCGTTCCAGACCCACAGGAACTGAAAAATCGCCAGGGATGCGATCGCAGGCCGCCCTAGAGGAAGGATGAGACGGGAGAAGATCCGCCACTCCCCGCCGCCGTCCATCCGGGCCGCCTCGAGCATCTCCCGCGGGATCTCCGCGAAGTAGTTGCGGAGCAGGAAGATGGCGAAGGGCAGGCCGTAGGCGACGTGGAAGAGCACCACGCCGGGGATCGTGCCGAAGAGCCCCAGCGCTCCGAGCATCTTGGCCACCGGCAGGAGCCCGACCTGGACCGGCACCACGAGCAGGGCCACCACCACGAGGAAGATCCAGTCGCGTCCGGGGAACTCGAGCCAGGCGAAGGCGTAACCGGCCAGTGCGGCGACGATGACGACCGCCGCGGTCGCCGGCACGGAGATCAGCACGGTGTTCCAGAAGGCATCCACCATGCCGGAGTCCTGGAGCAGGGCCGCATAGCTCTCGAAGGACAGCCCGGCGGGGTCGGCCAGGGCCGTCCACCAGCCGCTGGTGGCATTGTCCTCGTCGGACCGCAGCGAGGCGAGGAACAGACCCAGCGCCGGGGTGAGCCACACGAGCGAGATGATCACCAGAAAGGCCTGGGTGAGTCCGTTGCCGGCCCGCTTCACCAGCCATGCGGCCGGGTTCCGCCGGCGGGCTGCGGTGCGACGGGGGCCGGCCGCACCGCCGGAACCGGAGGAGGACGACGCGGAATCCTGGGCGGCGAAGCCCCGTGCGACGGTGCCGTGGGCGGTCATGACTGGCTCCTGCGGAAGCGTCGGATGTTGAAGACCATGGCCGGGACCACCAGGAGCAGCAGCAGGACGCCGAGGGCGCTCCCCAGCCCCTGGTTGTTGCCGCCGCCGAAGGAGACCAGCCACATCTGCATGGCCAGCACGTTGGCGTCCTCCTGCACGGGCCCCGGGGCGATGATGTAGACGAGATCGAAGACCTTCATCACATTGATCACCAAGGTCACGAAGACCACGCCCAGCACGGGGGCGAGCAGCGGCACGGTGATCTTGCGGAAGATCTGCCACTCGTTCGCACCGTCCATCCGGGCGGCCTCCAGGACGTCCCGGGGCATGGCGGAGAGGCCCGCGCCGATGAGCACCATCGCGAATCCGGTCCAGATCCACAGATAGGCGCCGATGATCGCGGGGGTCACCAGGGCGGGGCCGAGCCAGGACACACCCTCGTACGGCTCGGCGAAGTTCTTCGCGGGCAGCCGGACGGAGTACTCACCGGCCGGAAGGCCGGTGAAACGGTACGAGCCGTCGGCCGCCGTGGTCGCCCTCCCGACGACCTGCTCGCCCCCGACCGCCTCCACCACCATCCGCGGCAGCCCGCGCTCGGTCGGGTCCACCCGCCCCGGCTTGCCGCCACCGCCGAGTGTGAAGTCGACGTAGACCACGCCGCGCAGCTCGCCCTTCCCTGCCGTCTCGGCCGCGGCCTCGCGGGCGCGCTTGGCCTCCTTCGGCAGGTCCTTGGGGGGGACGCCGACGAGCGGGAGGTTCACCGTGTCGCCGGGGGAGGCCTTCCTCGAGGTCACGTACGAGCCGTCACCCCGTTTGTACAGCACCTGACCGTCCCGGGCGCGGGCGGTGGGGTAGCCCGTGCTCTCCCCGAAGGCGTCGTGCACCCCGACGGCCACCGCGTTGAGCACGCCTCGCTGGGGGTCGTGCTCGTAGACGACGCGGAAGATGATGCCGGCGGCGAGGAAGGAGATCGCCATCGGCATGAACATCAGCAGCTTGAACGCGGTGGCCCAGCGGATCTTCTCGGTCAGCACGGCGAGGACGAGACCGAGGCCGGTGAGCAGCGCCGGGGCGACCACGACCCAGATGGTGCTGTTGCGGATGGCCTTGAGGGTCGCCGGGTCGCGGAACATCTCGGCGTAGTTCTCGGCCCCGACGAAGCGGGCGCCCGAGGCGTCGAAGAAGCTGCGGCCGACGGTGAAGAGGATCGGGTACGCGACGAGCGCGCCCAGCAGGAGCAGCGCCGGCAGCAGAAAGACCAGGGCGATGAGCCGCCGGCGCCGGGCGGCACGCCGGCGCCGGCGGGGCTCGGTGCCGCCCGCCTTGCGGGGCGGCACCGTGCTCGCGGAGTCGGTGCCGGGCGGAGCGGCGCCCGGCAGAGAGGTGGCTGACATGACGGAGACTCTCAGTCCTTGTATGCCTTGGCCGCGGCGGCCTCGAGCTTGGCGGCGGTGGCCTTCGGGTCGGACGGGTCGCGCAGGAAGTCCTGCAGCAGCTTCCACTCGCCCGCCCCCTGGGTGCCGCCGAACGCGGCCGGCGCCTGGTCGGACATGTCGAAGCGCACCGAGTCGCCCGCCTTCACCAGCGACTGAGCGGTCTTCCGGGTGGTGTCGTCCTGGTAACTGTCCAGCTTCAGGCTCTCGTTGGGGGAGATGAATCCGCCCTCCTTGGCCCAGATCTCGGCAGCCTCGGGAGTGGCCAGGAACTCGACGAGTTTCATGGCCGCCTCGCGGTTCTTGCCCGCCCTGAGCACCGCCGCGGCGTCGCCGCCGCCGACCACCGGCGGCTTGCCCTTGCCGATGGCGGGGAAGGGGAAGAACTTCGCGTCCTCGCCGACCTTCTTCTTGAACTCGCCGGAGATGATGCCGCCGACGAAGTCGCCCTCGAAGACCATCCCGGCCTTCGGGTCGTTGCCGAAGACGTTCTTGACGGACTCGGGGAAGTCGGTGCGCAGCGCTTCCGCACCGCCCCCGGCGATCAGGTTCTTGTCCTTGAAGAGCTTCCCGAGCGTGGTCAGGGCCTCGACCACGGTCGGGTGGGTCCACGGGATCTCATGGGCGGCCAGCTTGTCGTAGGTCGCCGGGCCGGCCTGAGCGAGGTAGACGTTCTCGAACCAGTCGGTGAGCGTCCATCCGTCCTGGCCGGCGACGGAGAAGGCGGGCAGGCCCGAGTCGGAGATCGTACGGCCCGACTTCAGCAGGTCCGGATAGCTCTTCGGCGGCTCGATCCCGGCCTGCTCGAAGGCGTCCGGGCTGTACCAGACCATCGACTTGTGGGACGCCTTGAAGTAGAGACCGTAGTACTTGCCGCCCACTGTGCCGTAGTCCCGCCAGACGGGGGCGAAGTGGATCCCGGCCTTCTCGTACACCGTGGCGGACAGCGGCTGGAGCCAGCCCTTCTCGGCGAACTGCTTGAGCACACCGGGCTGCGGCACCATCGCCACATCTGGCGCGTTGCCGCCCTCGATCTTGCTGCCCACGAAGGTGGAGACGTTGTCGCCGGTGGGGACGAAGGTCGTCTTGGCTCCGGTCTTCTCGGTGAAGGCGTCCAGCACCTTCTTGAAGTTCTTCTGCTCGACGCCGGTCCACACCCCGGCGACCGCCACCGTCTGACCCTTGAGCTCCTGCGAGTCAGAGCTCGCCGGGCCGCTGCCGCCGCAGGCGGTGGCGGTGAGCGCGAGCCCGAGCACCGCCGTGCCGGAGGCCGCCATACGCCTTCTCATGGTCTGGCTCATCGTGTGGTTCCCTTCGTGGAGAGATCGCTGATCCACCAGGCGGTGGTCGAGCCGGGGAGGATCCCCGGGGGGCAGTCCCCGCTCGCGAGCAGGGGGGTTCCGGCGACGGGCGCCGGTACGGGGTCGAGGCCGAAGTTGACCGCGCACACCAGGCCGTCGCCGCGGACGAAGGCCAGGACTTGAGGAGAGCTCTCGAGCCAGCGCAGGCTGCCTTCGCCCAACTGAGGGAGGTTGTGCCGCAGTTGGAGGCCGTCGCGGTAGAGGTGCCAGAAGGAGCGGGTGTCGGCCAGCGCCCGGTCGGTGGCGTGCTCCGCGAACCACTCGGGTTGCGGCAGCCACGGCCGGGCGGCGCCGTCGCCCGAGGTGAAGCCGAACGGGGACGCGTGGCCCGACCAGGGCAGGGGCACTCGGCAGCCGTCGCGGACGCGCCGGCGGCTGCCGGTCCTGCGGAAGATCGGGTCGGTCAGCACCTCGTCGGGCAGGTCGACCACCTCGGGCAGGCCCAGCTCCTCGCCCTGGTAGACATACGCCGCACCGGGCAGCGCGAGCATCAGCAGGGCGGCGGCACGGGCGCGGGCGGGGCCCACGGTGGTGGTCTCGCCGGCGTACCGGGTGACCGTTCTGACCTGGTCGTGGTTGTTGAGCACCCAGGTGACGGTGGAGCCCGTGCCCGCGATGTCGGTGAGCGCCTCGGAGATGGTCTTCCGGAAGGCGTCGACATCCCACTGCGCGCTCAGCAGGTCGAAGAAGAACGCCTGGTGCAGCTCGTCGGGGCGGACGAACTCCGCCTGCTCGCGCGCCGTCGGCACGGACACCTCGCCCACCAGCAGCCGGTCGAGCCCGTCGCGCGCGGTGTAGTCCTCGCAGACCGCCCGCCAGTCGCGCCACACCTGATGCACCTCGGGCTGGTTCCAGGCCAGCGGGTTGACCGAGTCGCGGGCGCGCTCGTCGGCCTCCGGGTCGGGGGAGTCGGGGAGCTCGGGGTGCTTGTACAGGCCCGCGGCGACGTCGATACGGAAGCCGTCGACGCCGCGGTCGAGCCAGAACCGCAGTACCTCGTCGAAGGACCGGCCCACCTGCGGATTGCGCCAGTTGAGATCGGGCTGTTCCGGGGTGAACAGGTGGAGGTACCACTGGCCTGGGCTGCCGTCGGCCTCGGTGACGCGCGACCAGGCCGGGCCGCCGAACATGGCACGCCAGTTGTTGGGCGGCAGTTCGCCGTCCGCCCCGCGCCCGTCGGCGAAGTGGAAGAGTGAGCGGGCCGGGCTGCCGGGCCCGTCCTCCAGGGCCGCGCGGAACCAGGGGTGCTCGCTGGAGCAATGGTTGGGGACGATGTCGATGACGACCTTCAGGCCGAGCCGGTGGGCGTCCGCGATCAGGCGGTCGAACTCCTCCAGGTCCCCGAAGACTTCGTCCACCCCGCAGTAGTCGGCGACGTCGTAGCCGTGGTCGTGGTGCGGAGAGGGATAGAAGGGGCTGAGCCAGATGCCGTCCACGCCCAGTTTCTTCAGATACGGCAGTCCCACCCGGACCCCGGCCAGGTCGCCGATGCCGTCCCCGGTGCTGTCGAGGAAGCTGCGGACGTACACCTGGTAGATCACCGCATCCCGCCACCAAGGACCTCCCCCAGCTACCGCTGGGGGTGCCCCCGCCCCCAGCGGGGGCTGGGGGAGCTGAGTGGTGGTGGCCGTGCCTATGAGCATGTCCCGTGAAACCTGTCTGACTCGGTGCAGCCGCGATCTTCGGGCCGCAGTTATGCATGCATGTTAGGTAGGCATGTCGAACGGGTGTCAACGCATATGCGGGAACTGGCCACAAGGCTCGGGTGATTTGTCGGCAATCATCCGGGAATCATTGGCCGACAGTGGACCGGAAGGAATACTTAACAAGTAGGTGTTGCAGAAGGGAGTGGCAGCCAGGAGGGGGTGCTCAGCCCCGGCGGACGATCGCCTCGAGCTCCCGTGCCAGACGCGCGACGGCGCCCGACGGCGTCTCGCGCTGAGCCATCGCGTCGTGCACGACGGCCTGGACCGCCAGGTTCACCTGCTCGTACCGCGGGCTCTTGGGCCGTGGCTTGGCGTCGAGGACGCTCTGTCGGAGCGTGGGCAGATACGGGAACCGGTGCACCAGCGCGGGGTCCTCGTAGAGCCCGGCCCGAACGGGAGGCAGCGATCCCTCGGTGAGCACCTGGCGTTGGACGCGCTCGCTCGTCAGGTACTCCAGCAGGTCGGCAGCCGACTCCCGGTGTTTGGAGCGCGCGTTGATCGCGAGATTCGAGCCGCCGAGGATGCTCTCGGCGGGCCCGTCCGGCCCGGGGAGCGGGACCACTCCGAACTTCCCCGCCACCTTCGAGTCCTTGCCGTCCGCGAGCGCGTGCACGTACGGCCAGTTGCGCAGGAAGAGCAGCCGGCCGTCCTGGAAGGCCTGCCGGGACTCCTCCTCCTTGTAGCCGAGCGCCTCCTTCGGGATCCAGCCGCCCCGGACCCCGTCGGCCAGGAACGCCACGCCCTTCCGCGCCTCGGGGGAGTCCACCGTCACGCGCTTGCCCTCGTCGGCGAGGATCGAGCCGCCGGCCGACTGCACCGCCTCGGCGGCGTTGACCGTGAGCCCCTCGTACGGCAGGAACTGGCCGGCGTAGCCGTCCAGTCCGTGCTTCGGAGCCACCGTCCGCGCCAGCCGCTCCAGCTCGGCCCAGGTGCGCGGCGGCTGCTCGCCCTCCTGCTCCAGCACGTCCTTGCGGTAGTACAGCAGCCCGGCATTGGTCACATACGGCAGTGCGTGCAGCTGTCCGCCGAAGGTGGCGGTCTCGACCACCGGCGGCAGGAACTGCTTCACCGGGAACCGGTCCCGGTCGAGCGGGGATATCCAGCCCGCCGCGGCGAACTCCGACGTCCAGGCCACATCGATGTTGAGCACGTCGTAGCGGTCGCTGCCGGAGCGCAGACTCGTGGACATCTGGGCGCGAACCTCGTCGGCGGCCTCCGGCAGCTCGACCAGGGTCACCTTCTCCCCGGGGTGCGTCCGGTTCCAGTCTTTGAGAACCCCGCTCAGATAGCTGGTGAGGTCTCCGCCGGTCACCAGGGTCAGCGGGCCCCGGCCACCGGAGTCGCCCACGGGCTCCACGGGTGGCGCGCCCGTACCCGCGTACCCCGCGCAGATCAGCGCAGCCGCAAGGAGCCCCCTACCCGCGGCCCGCGTCCACCGCATAGGTTCCTCCTTGGCACATCGGCGCCGGCGGCCTGCCCGGCGTCCGCACCTGTATACCCGTTAGGCATGCGGGATACTAGACGTCGCGGAAATGTCCGAGGGCGATCCGGCTCACCACCGGGGAACGCCCCTAACGAGCATGTATGGGCGGGGAAGGAGGCCGGGTCACGTGCGTCTGCCCCTCCTGGCGCTCCTCGCGAAGGGTCCCGCCCATGGATACGAGCTGGGGCAGGCCCTTGAGGAGCTCCTCGGTGCCGCGTACCCTCAGCCGAACATCGGGCAGATCTACGTCACCCTCGGCAGGCTGGAGAAGGCCGGACTGATCGAGGGGGAGGACGTCGCCCAGTCGAACCGGCCGAACAAGCGGACCTACCGACTCACCCCGGCGGGGCGTGAGGCGGTGGCCGCATGGTTCGCAGAGCCGACCGACGAGCCGCGGGTGCGGGACGAGTTCTTCATGAAGCTCGCACTGGCCCCGGACTCGGGCGTGGCCGACCAGATCGCCCTGATCAACAAGCAGCGCCGCCACTACCTCAACACCATGCGTGATCTGTCGAAGCTGGCCGCGGCCGAGGACCGGGACAACCGGGTCGCGCAGCTGCTCATCGAGGGCGCGATGCTGCACCTGCAGGCGGACCTCGACTGGTTGGAGCGTTGTCAGGAGGAGCTGGAATGAGCCGCGAGGCCGCTCCCGCCGCAGTCGGCGGGGACACCCCCGCCGACGCGGGACCCATCATGAAGGCGGAAGGCCTGGTCAAGACGCACCGGACCGAGAGCACCCCGGTCAAGGCCGTACGCGGCATCGACCTGAGCGTGGAGCGCGGGGAGTTCGTCGCGGTGACCGGCCCCTCCGGGGCCGGCAAGTCCACCCTGCTCCATCTGCTCGGCGGCCTCGACCGGCCGGACACTGGCCGGATCTGGCTCGAGGGCCGCCAGGTCGACTCCTACAGCGAGGCCCGCTGGGCCGTACTGCGCCGCCGCAGCATCGGGATCGTCTTCCAGTTCTTCAACCTGGTCACCCATCTGACCGTGGCCGACAACGTCGAACTGCCCGCGCTGCTCGCCGGTAGCTCCCCGCGTCAGGCCCGGGAGAGCCGCGCCGAGCTCCTCGCCGACCTGGGCCTGGAGGGCAAGGAGCGCAACACCCCCGGCGAGCTGTCCGGCGGTGAGCAGCAACGCGTCGCCCTGGCCCGTGCCCTGGTCAACCACCCCGCGCTGCTGCTCGCCGATGAGCCCGCCGGCAGCCTGGACAGCAAGGGGACCCGAGAGGTGCTGCGGCTGCTGTCCCGCTTCCACCAGCGCGGCCAGACCATCGTGATGGTGACCCACGACGCCCGGATGGCGAGCGCCGCCGACCGTGTGATCAGCCTCTTCGACGGCCGGATCGTGGACGACGCCACCCTCGGCGGCGGCACCCCGCGGGCCGACGGCGTGGCCGGCATGCTCGAACTGAAGGGCTGAGCGGGATGCGCGCCACGGTGCGCTGGGTGCGCGCCGACCTCCGGGTGCACCGCGGCGAAGCCCTGTTCCTGATGCTCGCCACCGCCGGGATCATCGGCTCGCTGCTGCTCGCCGGCGCGTTCCTGACCTACGCGGCGAACCCCTGGCAGCGGGTGTTCACCCAGTCCTCCGGTGCGCACGTGTGGATCCACACCAAGGAGTCGGCCGACGCCGCGGCACTGGCCGGTCGGAGCGGGGTCGAGGCGGCCTCCGGCCCGTTCCGCACGGCCGCGGTCACCGCCGACCTCGGCGGTGGCACCGTGGCCGTACAGCTGCGCGCCACCACATCCCGGCCGCCCGAAGTGGCCCGGCCGCTCATCGGCTCCGGTCGCTGGCTGAACCCCGGAGCGAGCGACGGCGTCGTGCTGGAGAGCTCACTCGCCCGCGCACTGTGGGCCGAGCCGGGTGACACGCTGCACGTCCGCGGCTCGGACGGGGCCGACCACCGGCTGCGCATCGCGGGCATCGCCGACACCGCGGAGCCGCGTTACAGCCCAGGGCAGTCACCCGGCGTCGGATGGGTTCTCCCGGATACCTTGCGCCGGGTCGAACCGGACCGGGAGCACCATGGCCTGGCCATCGGTCTGCGGCTGGACGATCCCGAGGACACCGACTACGCCGTCCAGCGCGCGGTCACCGAACTCGGAGCGCATCAGATCGCCAAGGTCTCCACCTGGCAGCAGGCGCGTGCGGACGCCGAAGGCGGCGACCGGCTCCTCGGGCTGCTGCTCGGGGTGTTCGGGCTCGGCGCGCTGCTGGCCGCCGCGCTGGCCGTGGCGGGGGCCACCAGCACGAGGATCCGCGGCCATCTGCGGGACATCTCCGTACTGAAGGCCATCGGCTTCACCCCGGGGCAGCTGGTCCGGATGTTCTTGGGGGAGCACCTGACCCTCGCGCTGCTGGGCGTCGTCTGCGGAGCGGTCCTCACCGAAGCGCTGGGCCCGCATCTGCCCGGCCGGGCCGGCGAGGCGATGCGGCTGTGGCAGGCACTCCCCGAGCACACTTGGGTTCCGCTGGCGATATCGGCGGGCGCGGTGCTCCTGATCGCCGCCACGACCGGATCGGCCGCATGGCGGGCCGGCCGTGTCCCGCCCGTACCCATCGCCCGGGCGGCGATTCCGGCCGGCCGCCGGATGTCGGGCACCGCCCGGCGGGCCCTCGGCCTGCGACTGCCGCCGGCCCTGGTGCTCGGCTGGCGCGGCGCCTTCCACCGGCCGGCCCGCTCCTTCGCCGCCGTCGGCAGACTGGCCGCGCCTCTGCTGCTGATCACGGTGGCGCTGGGCGCCTGGACCACCCTTGACCGCTTCGAGAGCCGGCCGGAGGAAGTGGGGCTTGCCGCCTCCCTCACAGCCCGGGGTGATGGGCTGGGCGACGACGAGGTGCGGCGGCGGCTGGCCGGGGCGTCCGATGTGGCGGACGCCCACCCGGGCTCGGAGGTCGAAGCGCTGGTGCCCGGCCAGACCGGCACCATCACTCTGCGCGGCCTCGGCACGGCCCGTACCCCGTATCCGTTCGCCGTCGCCGAGGGGCGCGCTCCGCGCGGCCCCGACGAAGCCGTGGCCGGTCAGGGGCTGCTCGATCTGCTCGACGTCGAAGTCGGCGACTGGGTGCGGATGACGGTGCAGGGGAGCCCCCAGGTCCTGCACATCGTCGGGCGCAGCATCGAGCCCGAGGACAGCGGACGGGTGATCTCCACCTCTCTCGACACGCTGCGCGAGCGCGACGGAGCACTGCGGCCCGACTTTTACCACCTGGTGCTGGACGACGGCGCCGACCCCGCCGCGGTGGGCGCGCGGCTGTCCCAGACCGCGGGCGGCCGGTTGGACGTGCGCGAGATCGCCAACCCTGCGGACCGGCTAGCCTCCGTACGCAACGTGATCGTCGGCCTGGTTGCCGTGCTCGCGCTCATCGGTCTCGCGGAACTGTCGACCACGATCGCGGCCGGCGTCCGGGACCGCCGCCGGGACCTGCTCGCGCTCAAGGCGATCGGACTGACTCCACGTCAGATCATGGCCGTGATCGTGGCAGGCACCGGCTTCACCGCACTGGCCGCCGCCGTGGCGGGCACCGTCGCGGGAGTGCTGGCCTCGGACTGGCTGATCGACCTTCAGGGCCGCTCAAGCGGCATCGGCGCGGGCATCGCGCAGCACCCCTCGCCGGCCGTGCTGCTCTTCATCGGCGCGGCAGCGGTGGCGGGAGCGGTCGCCGTCTCGGTGCTGCCCGCGGCCCGGGCCGTGCGGCAGCGTCTCGCGGACAGCCTGAGCGACACCCTGTGACCGACGGGCCGTCGAGGGCCGTGGCTCACGGGGTGTGGGTGTGGGCCTGATACCGGTCCTCTCGCGCCGGGCCGGCGCCGACCTGCCCTGTAGGTGTGAAATGCCCGGTTTTGGGGACTCGGGCGCCGCACAGGACGGCCTCGCGAGGTGAGGAGGCGGCATGAGGCGGCGCGATGAATACGAGTTGATCTTCTTCCACGCGGGTTCCTCGACGCCGGCCGCGGCGGACGAGGACGTGGTCGTGGTGCACCGCACGGACCGCAGCGGACCCGGCGGGCACCCTGTGTACGCGGACGACACCGGCATCGTCCGGGCGGAGATCAGCGACCACGACGAGGTACGGATGATCGCCAGTGGCGGTCATCAGGAGCACGCCCCGAGGGTCCGGGCGCGCCCCCGGGCCTAGATGGTGACCGCGGGCGCCGGCCCCTCTGAGGGCCGGCGCCCCACCATGCGAGCACAGGTTCCTGCACGCGGGCGCGGATACGGAACGTGGCCGTCCGATGCCTGTCCGGTGCCCTGGAGGGCGCTTTCCCCGGGCCGGACTTCCCATGCGTGGTCCAGAGCCCATGGCGACACTACTTACCGGCGGAAACCCCTTTCCCCATGGGCCCCACTGGACCACTATGGGCACCCCTGTTACCCACGGTCATCCCGGCCGGGTGGCGTCGGCGCACGGGCCCCTCCCTGGGGGCACCTCCCAGCGTTAGCTGGGGGAGGAGTCTGGGGGAGCGTCGGCGGCTCGGGCGCCCAGTCGCGACGACGAGGAGTCGAGAGAGTTGTCAGAGCTCCATCAGGTCGATCAGAGTCCTGCCGCCGAGGAGGGGATGCACGGCGACCTGTCCGACGTGGAGCTCACCGAGCGCATCCGGGCCGGCGCACCCACCGCCCAGCCGGCGACCCAGGAACTCCGCCGCCGCCACTTGCCCGCGGTCCTCGCGTACGCCCGCCTGTGCGGGAAGAACCAGGTCGCCGGGAATCAACTCGCCTCGCAGGCCTTCGCCCTCGCCGCACAGGAGACCTGCCGCGGCATCGAACCCCGCCGCCCCTGGCGACACCACTTGCTGATGCTCGTTCAGAGGGTGGCCGTGGGCTGGGCCGCGGGCAGCCGACGGGTCCGGCTCGAGGACGACTTCGCCGCCTGGATCGACGCCACCACCGTTGCCACCCCGCCGGGCGGCGAACCGCATGGCCCGAGTATCGAGGACACGTCGGCCATGCTCGGCGGCTTCCACCGCCTGCCGGAACGCATGCGCGGCGTCCTCTGGTACGGCGTGGTCGAGGGCCTTCCGGACGCCGAAGTGTCCGCCTATCTGGGCATCGAGCCGGAATCCGTGGCCGAGCTCAAGGACAGGGCGCTGGACGCGATGCGCCAGGCATACCTGCGGACGTACATGGAGCGCGGCGACAAGAAGTGCCAGGGCTTCCGCCGCATCATCGAGGCGGCCTCCCGCCCCGGAGACCAGCGGCGCAGCACGGACCTCGCCGTGCATCTGGCCGAGTGCCCGGACTGTTCCAGGCTGCTCGCGGATCTGACCCGGATGGCGGACAACCCCGCGTCCGTACTGGCCGATGGCCTCCTCCCGTGGGGCGGAGCCGCCTATCTCGCGGCAGGTCCGGTCCGCGGACTGCCGGTCATCGAGCCGACGCGGCAGGAGGAGGGCGCGGCACCGACGGCCGTCATACCGGCTGTCATCGGCTCCACGGATGCGTCGGCGGGCCCCTCCCTGGGGGCACCACACGGCCGAAGACTGGGGGAGGCGTTGGGGGGAGCGTCGCCGCACCGGGGCGCCCGTCTGCCGTCCCGGCCGGTCGTGCTGGTCTCGGTGTTCACGGCGGCGGCAGCCGGCATCCTGGCCGTACTGGTGGCAGGTGCCGTGGGCGACTCCACGCCGACCGGCAACAGTGCACAGGCGCCGGCATCGGAGATCACGGTCACCACCACTGCCACCGCCACCGCCACCGTCTCGGCCTCACCGTCGCGCGATGCGACCCCGTCCCGCAAACCGTCGAAGAAGCCCCCGCGCGACCCCGCCCCGGAGAGGTCGGCGACACGGCCCGCCCCGGCTCCCACACGCCGCCCCGCCCCCGCGGTTCCGATCGAGTACGGCAGCTACACCCGGGTCGTCAACGCGGATTCCGGGCTGTGCCTCGACATCGAGGGCGCCGTGCTGGAAAAGCGTACGGACGTGATCACCGCCCGCTGCAACGGCGCCGGGACACAGCAGTGGCTGATGGACTCCGCTGGTCTTCTGCACAGCTACGCCGACCCGGACTTGTGCCTGGACTCCCGGGGGTCCACGGACCGAGGAGTCGGCATCTGGGACTGTTCCTCGGTCTACGGTGAGAACGGCCGCAATCTGCTTTTCATGATCGACCGCGGCGTGGGCGTGATCCGGCCTCAGATCGCACCCGACTTCGCTCTGACGCCGCGGTTCGACGGGGCGGGAAGCGAGCTCGACCTGGATCCGGCGTCCGGCCGTACCGACCAGCGCTGGACGGCGGGCTCCGCGTAGGAGGATCACTGCCGGCGGCGCACCCACGCGGTCAGACGCGGCGGGCTTCAAGGAGAACCAGGCTCTCCGGATGCAGGGCGGGGGCTTGTACACCGACCACCGCCAGCGCGCGGCCCGGTAGTACCAGCCCGTCGTCCCACCAGGCGAGCCGCGAAGGCGTCGGCCCTGCGGACCGCTCGCCGGGCGCGAGCGGCGCCACCCGGTAGGACGCGTTCTCGTCCAGGCCCGGCAGGCGGACCCTGCCCGGCGGGGCATGGACGCCGGTCGCGGTCTGCACGAGCGCGTAGACGGCCCGAGCCCGGTCGGGCGCGACCACGCCGTGCACCCACAGCGCCGGATCCGAATGATCGCCGCGGACGACGGTCCCGCGGTGGAGCAGCGGGCGCAGCTCCTTGTACGCCGCGACCCACTCGGCGAGCCGGGCTCGGTCCTGCGGCCCGGCCTCGGTGAGGTCCCACTCGATGCCGAAGTGGCCGAAGAGCGCCGTGCCGGCCCGGAAGTCGAGCGCGTGGGTGCGTCCCGTCGTGTGGGAGACGGGCGCGCCGACGTGGGCGCCGAGCAGCTCGGGCGGCAGCAGCAGCCCGGTCCAGCGCTGGATCTGCTGGCGCTCCAGGGCGTCGATGCAGTCGCTGGTCCATACGCGGTCCGTGCGCTCCAGGATGCCGAGGTCGACCCGGGCCCCACCGGAGGAGCAGGACTCGATCTCCAACCCGGGGTGGCGGGAACGGAGTTCGTCGATGAGCCGGTACACGGCCGCGGTCTGGGCGTGCACCCCGGCGGCACCTGCCGGGCCGGCTCCGGCGTCCACGAGGTCGCGGTTGTGGTCCCACTTGAGGTAGTCGACGGCGTACTCGGTGACCAAGGAGTCCAGTCGCTCCAGGAGGTAGGCGTACGCGTCCGGTTGCCCGACGTCGAGCACCTGCTGGTGACGGGAGGCCGGCGGGGTACGGCCGCCGGTGGACAGGATCCACTCCGGGTGCGTCCTGGCCAGATCGGAATCGGGGTTGATCATCTCCGGTTCCACCCACAGCCCGAACTGCAGGCCCAGGCCGCGCACATGGCCGACCAGGGGGTGCAGGCCCTCGGGCCATACATCTTTGTCGACATACCAATCGCCCAGCCCGGCACGGTCGTCGCGTCGGCCGCGGAACCATCCGTCGTCGAGCACGAACCGCTCCGCCCCGACCTCGGCGGCGGCATCGGCCAGAGCCTTGAGCTTGTCCAGATCCTGCTGGAAGTAGACGGCCTCCCAGGTGTTGAGGGTGACCGGGCGGGGCGCGCGGGGGTGGTGCGTGCGCCCCCGGAGATAGCCGTGGAAGCGGTCGGAGAGCTCATCGAGCCCGTGTCCGTACGAGCCGTACACCCAGGGGCTGCGGTACGACGCGCCGGGTCCGAGCCGCACTTCGCCGGGCAGCAGTGCCTCACCGCCGCCGAGCAGAGCCGTTCCGGAGTTCGTGCGCTCGGCGAGCGAGCGGTGGTTGCCGCTCCAGGCGACGTGCAGACCCCACACGTCGCCCGTACGGAAGCCGAATCCCCGCTCTCCCGCGACCTGGACCAGGGTCGCGTCGGCCCCGGTGCGGCCGCGCCGGTTCTCGCGCAGATGTGTGCCGAGCGTGAACGCGTGGCGCTGCGGGGAGCGTTCGCGCAGATGGCGGCCGGTGAGGTCGAGGAGTTCGGTGGCCTGCGCGGGCACCGGCAGGGTGAGCAGCAGCCCGTCCAGGGTGTACGGGGCGGCGCGGTCGTCCGCGTCGCCCGTGTCTGTCGGCCCGGCGTCGTTGGTGAGCGTGGCGCGCTGTCGCACCAGTCCTGATGCGGTGACCTCGAACTCCAACCGGAGGGACAGCCGCGCGTGCTCGTCGGACGCGTCGACGACGACCCGGTGACGTACGGGCCCCTCACCGGTGCCGCTCTCCAGGGCACGGACCGTGAAGGCGGCGGAGAAGTCCCGGCCGTCGCGATGGCCGGACAGGCCGGGTGTGCCCAGCCAGCCGGCGGACTGCTCGGGCAGCACGCTGAGGGGGACCGGGTCGTCCAGGGTGCTGGACATGATCTGCGCCTCGTCGGCCGTGGTGAGCACCGCGAGATGGTCCTCGGAGATTTCGCCGAGGTCCGCGCCCCAGTGCACCACGCGGGGCAGCCGGTCCCCCGTGCAGTCCAGGACGAGACTCATGCCCGAGGCGCGGAGGTGGAGGAGGCGGAGGGAGCGGCCGTCGCCCATGCAGGACCCCTTGGTCAGTGAGAAGTGGTGACGGACTCGTCCCGCCGGGCGGGGCGAGTCCACCGATCCCGTCCTGCCCCTCCGGACGGAGCGGCAACCGGCCGCGGCCGGTACGAGCAGTATGAGCTGACATGCGCCGGGCAGCCTCACCCGGCTGGCTGTCTTGCCGGACGGCCTTCCGGCCGCGGCCGAGTCCGGATCGGCCGGCGCCCTCGCTGAGCCGCCCTTTCCCTGTCACGATGTGTAGGTGACTGATCGCTGTATGTCATGCACGAGTGCGGGTCGGTGCCGTGGACCGAAGGCGCCGCACGATCGGCTCCCTCCACGGCCCGCCCCACGCACGACGTTCTCGATGTCCGACAGGGCGACGCCGGACCCGGCGCACCCGACCCGTTCCCGGCAGTGGTCGGCTGCGCGCCCGGCCCGGCGCGTCGGCGCCGTCCTCGCCGTACTGCTGGCCGTGTCCGCCTTCGGCAGCGCGGCCGCCCAGGCGGACCCCGGACCACACGGCCACTGCACACACCGGGACCGCATCGTCGTGCCGGGCGCCGAGCACCAGGCCACCGCTTGCCTGCCGGACCTGACCACCGCGGCGCTCACGGGCACCCGCTACACCGACTCCGCCGACTGGGCCGGCCTGACCGCGAAGCGGACGAAGAATCCCTCGGGTGTGCCCGGCGTCCAGATCGATGGCTACTTCCCCGACACCTCACGGCTGAACACCACGCACGGCTGGAAGCACGACGCGCAGTTCGTCATCCGGCTTCCCGACCGCTGGAACGGCGGTCTGGTGATCACCGGCGCACCCGGCGTGCGTAAGCAGTACTCGCTCGACCCGGTCATCTCCGACTGGGTCCTGGCCCGCGGTTACGCCTTCGCCGCCACCGACAAAGGCAACAACAGCCCCGACTTCTACACCGATGGCGAGCGGGCCGGCGACGCCGTGGCGGAATGGCACCGGCGCACCACGCAGTTGACCCGTGCCGCGCGGACCGTCGTCCGGCAGGCGTACGGGCGCGCGCCGCGGCACACGTACATCACCGGTGTGTCCAACGGCGGGTACCTCACCCGCTGGCAGTTGGAGAACCATCCGGAGCTGTACGACGGCGGCGTCGACTGGGAGGGCGCCCTCTTCACCTCCGCCGGGGCCAACCTCTTCACCCAGCTGCCCACCGCCGTCGCGTACACCCTGGGGCGGGCGTCGCGCGAGGACATGGTGGCCGCGGGGTTCCCGAGGGAGACGGAGTTCCTCTGGCCGTACCACCGGCGGGACTACTGGGGTGTGACACAGAAGATCTACCGCGCGGAGTTCGACCCGGCCTACGACCTGGCGTGCCCGGGGCGGACCGCCGGTTCGTCGGCTCAAGAGATCCTCGCCCCCTGCACATCCGACGCCTCGTACGACTACGCGTCCCGGCCGGAGCAGGTCAAGCGTGCCCTCGAACGGGTCTCCCTCACCGGGAGCATCGGCAAGCCCCTCATCACGCTGCACGGTGACCTGGACGCACTGCTGCCGATCGCCGCCGTCTCCGACACCTATGCGCGCATGATCGCAGACCGTCACCGGTCCCGGCTGCACCGCTACTACACCGTGGAGGACGGCACGCACGTCGACGGCCTCTACGACGCACACCCGGACCGGCTCCGGCCGATTCTGCCCTGCTACCGCAGCGCGTTCGAGGCGCTGACGGACTGGGTGGAGGAACGCGCCGCCCCACCCGGCTCCGGCACCATCCGCAGGCCCGCCTCCGGAGACCTCGTCAACTCCTGCTCTCTGCCCTGAGGCCCGGGGGACATACGCGCCGAGCCCTCCCTCGGCCCCGGGGGAGGGCTCGGCACGTACAGGGATACGGACGGGAACGCCGTTCTGCTCATCCTCCGTTGCCCCAGTGGGAGGAGGGCGCGGCGGCGGTGCTCAGCGGCACGCGGACCTCAGCGGCATACGGGGGACCAGCACGCGGGTCTTAGGCCGTACGCGGTGGCTCAGCGGTACAGCGCGGGGCGCTCGATCAGTTCGACGAGCGTGCGCTCACCCGTGGCCTGGGCGCGGACCCCCGCCTCGCAGACAGCCGCCGCCGCATAACCGTCCCATGCGCTGGGACCCTCGGTCTCGCCGCGACGCGTGGCGTCCACCCAGCGCTGCACCTCGCGGTCGTACGCCTCCTCGAAGCGGACCACGAAGTCCGGGGCGATGTCACCGCCCCACCGGCCCGCGGTGTTCGTCATCAGGTCGTGCGCCTCACCGATGCGCGCGGTGCCCCGCTCGCAGACCGCCTCGGCCTGGACCTGGTAGCCGAAGCCGCAGGTGGCGAACATCTCGACGTTGACGATGGCGCCGCCGTCCGTCTCGAAGAGGACCAGCTGAGGGTCGCTCAGTCCCTCCGGGGCATGGGAGTTCGGGGTCGGACGCAGTACGGTCACCGCGGTGATCTCCTGCCCGAGGAGCCAGCGGGCGCAGTCCATCTCGTGCACCACCGAGTCGTTGATCAGCATCTCGTTGGTGAAGTACGAGTGCACCGAGGCGTTCCGGTGGCGGCAGTGCATGAGCAGGGGGCGCCCGAGTCCGCCGCTGTCGAGCAGCGCCTTGAGTTTCATGTACTCGGTGTCGTAACGGCGCATGAAACCGACCTGGACGCGCCGGTGACCCAGCCGCTGCTCGGCCTGAAGGATGCGCAGCGCCGAGGCGGAGTCCGGGGTGAGCGGCTTCTCGCACAGCACCGGCAGGTCGTGCTCGAAGGCCTGGAGCAGCGCGGCCTCGTGGGCCGGCCCGGGCGAGGCGATGAGCACCGCGTCGACATCCGGGGCCGCCATGGCCGCGGCCGGATCGCTGTATGCCGTACAGCCGTCGATGCGGACGGCGAGATCCTTGGCGCGCCCGGCGTCGATGTCGACGACGGCGGTGACGCGGGCCCCGCTGATGACCTGGTCGACACGGCGCACATGGTCGGCGCCCATCTTCCCGGTCCCGATGACGGCGACCCCCAGCGTCCCCTGCTGCGTCATGGTGTGTGTCTCCCTTGCTGTCCGGAGGGTCAGGCGCCGCAGGTGCGCAGGAAGCGGCGAGTGCGCTCGGCGATCGGGAAGGGCTGGTCGGGCGGGCAGGGGTACATGTCCTGCTCGACGATGGCGAACAGGTCCACGCCGAGGTTCTGGGCCGCGACCAGGACGGGCTCCAACGCGGGCACGCCCCGCGGCGGTTCGCACATGACCCCCTGGCGTACGGCCGGACCGAACGGCGTGCCGTGCGCGACGACGTCGGCCAGGATCTCCGGGTCGACCTGCTTGAGGTGGAGGTAGCCGATCCGTTCGCCGTAGGTCTCGATGAGCTTGACGCTGTCGCCGCCGCAGTAGGCGTAGTGCCCGGTGTCCAGGCAGAGGCCGACCAGGTCGGAGTCGGTGGCGTCGAGGAAGCGGGCCACGTTCTCCTCGCCGTCGATATGGGTGTCCGCGTGCGGATGCACCACGATGTCGAGCCCGTACCGCTCCCGTACTTCGCGCCCCAGCCGTTCCATTCCGCGGGTCAGATCGCGCCATTGCTCCGGAGTCAGTCGGGGGCTCTCGATCAGCTCGGCGGTCTTGTCGTCGCGCCAGAAGGCGGGGATGACGACGAGATGCCGCGCGCCCATGGCCCGGGTCAGTTCGGCGACCTGGGCGACGTGCTGCCAGGTGGAGTCCCAGACGGCGGGCCCGCGGTGCAGTGCGGTGAAGACGGTGCCGGCCGAGACCCGGAGGTTCCGTCGGGTGACCTCGTCGGACAGCCGGGCGGGGTCGGTCGGCAGATAGCCGTACGGGCCGAGCTCGATCCAGGAGTAGCCGGCCTGTGCGACCTCGTCGAGGAAGCGCTGCCAGGGCACCTGCTGGGGGTCGTCGGGGAACCACACGCCCCAGGAGTCGGGGGCCGAGCCGATGCGGAGCCGGTCCAGGACGGGCGGGTTGGCTGCAGACATGGGGTGGTGCTTCTCCTCTCGCCGGCCGTCACCGGCCGGGCTGGGCGTACCTCCCGGAGGGTGGGAGAGATCCGGGCGTCAGCGGGTCACGGTCCGGGCGGCGGGAAGCTCCGACTCGTCCGGGAGTTCCTCGACGTCGATGCCCCGGACCTGGGCCAGCTCGTGCTTGAGCGCGGCCAGTTCGGCGCCGCCGGCCATGTGGTTGGTGAGTTCCTCGAGGCTCACCTCCCTCCGGGAGGCGCTCAGCTCCAGGGTGCCCAGCCGGAGCACCGTGAAGTGGTCCCCGACCATGTAGGCGTGGTGGGGGTTGTGGGTGATGAAGACGACGCCAAGGCCCCGGTCGCGAGCAGCGGCGATGTACTTGAGCACGACGCCGGACTGCTTGACGCCCAGCGCTGCGGTCGGCTCGTCCAGGATCAGCACCCGGGCGCCGAAGTAGACGGCGCGGGCGATGGCGACGGACTGCCGCTGGCCACCGGAGAGGGTGCCGATGGGCTGCTCGAGGTCGTCGAGCACGATGCCCATGTTGCGCAGCTCCTCGTCGGCGGTGCGCTTCATCCGGTCGATGGCCAGCCGGCGCAGCGGCCAGGGGCCGCGCGTCATCTCCGAACCCAGGAAGAAGTTCCGCCACACCGGCATGAGGGGCACGGTGGCGAGGTCCTGGTACACCGCGGCGATGCCGAGGTCGAGAGCCTCGCGCGGGGTGGAGAGGCGTACCGGCGTGCCGTCGATGCGGTACTCGCCCTCGGTGTGCTGATGCAGACCGGAGATGACCTTGATGAGCGTGGACTTGCCGGCGCCGTTGTCCCCCAGGACACAGGTGACCTTCCCGGGGTGCACGGCCAGGTCGACGCCGTGCAGGGCACGGACATTGCCGTAGGACTTGCCGATGCCTTCGAGCTCGACGATGGGCCGGTCGGGCGCGGCCGCCGCTGCGCGGGATGGGGTGGGTGACGGTGCCATGGGATCACCTCCGGGTCGCCTGGCGGCGGACCCACAGATTGACGAGCGTCGCGAGCAGCAGCATCACGCCGAGGAAGAACTTGAACCAGTCGGCGTCCCAGTTTGCGTACACGATGCCCTGGGTCACCATGCCGAAGATGAAGGCGCCGATGACCGGGCCGACCGCCGAGCCGTAGCCGCCGGTGAGCATGCAGCCGCCGATGACCGCCGCGATGATGTACAGGAACTCACTGCCCACGCCTTCGCTGGCCTGCACGGTGTCGAAGGCGAAGAGCAGGTGCATGCCCACGAACCAGGCCGCGAAGCCCACCGTCATGAACAGCGCGACCTTGGTGAACGTCACCGGGACGCCCACGGCCCGGGCACTGTCCTTGTTGCCGCCGACCGCGAAGATCCAGTTGCCGAACCTGGTGCGCAGCAGCACCCAGGTGGCGAGGGCCGCGAAGGCCAGCCACCACAGCACGGTGACCCTCAGCTGAACTCCCGCGATGGGAATCTCCGAGGCGAACACCGCCCGTGCCTGATCGAATCCGTCCATGTCGCGGATGGAGTCGGTCCCCACGTTGCCAGTGAAGATCTTGGTGATCGCGAGGTTGAGGCCCTGCAGCATCAGGAACGTGCCCAGGGTGATCAAGAAGCTCGGCAGTCCGGTCTTGATCAGCAGAAAGCCGTTGAACGCGCCGACCGCGAGAGAGACGGCGAGCGCGACGAACACCCCCACCCAGACGTTCATCGTCAGCTGGAAGCTGAACATGCTGGCGGTCAGGGCGGAGGCGGTGACCGCGACGCCCGAGGACAGGTCGAACTCACCGCCGATCATCAGCAGTGCCACCGCGAGCGCCATGATGCCCATCGTCGAGCCCTGGTACAGCACCGTGGCGAGCGAGTCGAGCTGCCGGAAGGGCGGCGCCACGGCGAAGAAGAAGATGTAGACGCCGACGGCCGCGATCAGCGCGCCGATCTCGGGACGGCCCAGGACCCTGCGGAGCAGGGAGCGCTGGGCCGTGCGGCCGTCCTTCTGCGGGGCGTGGGGTGGGGGAGGTGAGGTGTCGGCGGCCGGAGTGGCTGCCTGGGTCATGGTCATCACCGAGTGCCCTTCGTGGCGAACTTCGCGATGGCACCGATGTTGGACTTGTCGACGAATGCCGGTCCGGTCAGCACCGGCTCCTCGCCGCCACCGCTGAAGTTGCCGTTGGTCTTGTACAGCCACAGTCCGTCGATCGCCAGGTAGCCCTGCAGATACGGCTGCTGGTCGACGGCCAGCTGCACATCGCCCTCCTCGACGGCCTGCACCAGATCCTTGTTGAGGTCGAACGTGGCGACCTTCGCCTTGCCGCCGGTGTCGGCGGCGGACTGGACCGCCGTGAGCGCGAATGGGGCGCCGAGGGTGACGACGTAGTCGATCTTCGAGTTCTGCTTGAGCTTCGCGGCGATGGTGGACTTCACGGACGGCATGTCGGTGCCGTTGACATAGAGGTTCTCCGTCGTGCCCTCGAAGGTCTTCTTCACACCGGCGCAGCGCGCCTCGAGGGAGACGTTCCCCTGCTCGTGGATGACACAGATGTTGTGCTTGGCCCCTAGCTTGTTCAGCCGCTCGCCGAACGCCTCGCCCGCCACGCTCTCGTCCTGCCCGAAGTACGAGAGCAGACCCTGCTCCTTCCAGGAGTCCAGACCGGAGTTGAGGCCGACCACCGGGATGCCGGCCTTACGGGCCTTGGCGACGGCGTCCTTCATGGCCGACGGCTTGGCCATGGTGATGGCGATTCCGTCGACCTTCTGGTCCACCGCGTTCTGGATGAGGTTGGCCTGGTTGCCGGCGTTGGGGTCGCTGGAGTAGACGAGCTCGACGTTGTCCTTCGCCGCCGCGACCTTGGCGCCCTTGCGCACCAGGTCCCAGAAGGTGTCGCCCGAAGCGGCGTGCGTGATCATCGCGATCTTCATCCGGGGGGTGTTCGCCTTGCCCGCGGCGGCGGTGTCCCCGCCCTCTTCGGCCTTCTTGCCACCGGAGCTGCTGCTGCAGCCGACGACGAGCATGCCCGCCGTAAGGGCGGTGGCTATGGCGGTGACTGTGCGGGGTCTGCTGCTGCGGTTCATCTGTCCTGCACCTCACGGGTGAGCGGAGTGGAGAGGGCCCCGAGCTGCCCAGTCGTCAGGGAGAGGCGACTCGGGCGGATCCGGCCGCTGCCTCGGGACGTGACGTCCTGGAGACCCGGCTGGTTCGTAGAACGTGAGCAAACTCCAGCGGGAAGTACCGTGTCAAGGGTTTGTCAGGACAACACTTCATCTGGACGTAACGGCGCGATAACGGAAGAGTTCGCCTCTCGCGTCTGGACGTCCGAATGTAAGGACAATCCATTGACATGGAGTTGTGAGCCGGTCTACACCTGATGGGTGTCGGGCCGCGACCGGCAGTCCGCCGGACTGGACGCGGGCGTGCACCGGCCGGATTCACCACCGCGAAAGGGCGCGCATGACCGAGTCGTTCGACCTCATCACGATGGGCCGGATCGGGGTGGACGTCTACCCCCTGCAGACCGGCGTGCCACTGCCGCAGGTGGAGACCTTCGGGAAGTTCCTGGGCGGCTCCGCCACCAACGTGGCCGTGGCAGCCGCCCGACTCGGCCGGTCGGCCGCGGTGATCACCCGCACTGGGCAGGACCCCTTCGGCACTTACTGCCACCAGGCGCTGCGGGAGTTCGGCGTCGACGACCGATGGGTCACCCCGGTCGCCGCCTACCCGACACCCGTCACCTTCTGCGAGATCTTCCCGCCCGACGACTTCCCGCTCTACTTCTACCGGCAGCCCAAGGCCCCCGACCTGGAGATCCGGCCCGAGGAGCTGGACCTCGACGCCATCCGCAGCGCCCGTATCTTCTGGATGACCGGTACCGGCCTGTCCGAGGAGCCGAGCCGTACGGCCACCCTCACCGCCCTCGAGGCGCGCTCCCGGCGCGAGTCGACCGTCTTCGACCTCGACTGGCGCCCCATGTTCTGGAGCGGCGACGGCAGCGGTCGCCGCCGCGGGCCCGCCGAGGCCCGCCCGTACTACGCCGAAGCGCTGCAGCACGTCACGGTCGCCGTCGGCAATCTCGACGAGTGTGAAGTCGCCACCGGCGTCCGCGAACCCCGGGCCTGCGCCCAGGCGCTGCTCGACGCCGGCGTGCAACTGGCCGTCGTGAAACAGGGGCCCGGGGGCGTACTCGCCGTGCATCGCGACGGCAGGAGCGCAGAAGTCCCGCCCGTCCCGATCGAGGTCGTCAACGGACTCGGCGCGGGCGACGCCTTCGGCGGCTCGCTCTGCCACGGTCTGCTGGCGGGCTGGGATCTCGAGCGCATCATGCGCCACGCCAACGCGGCCGGTGCGCTGGTCGCCTCCCGTCTCGCCTGTTCCTCGGCCATGCCCACCGAGTCCGAGGTCGACGGCCTCCTCGCCCGTGGCTGACCCGGCGGACCCTCCAGAGACCTGCGAAAGAGAGCACCCGTGAGCATCAGCATCAGCGAACTCGTCAAGGTGCGGACCCAGCATCCGGAGGCGATCGCCGAAGCCGCCGCCCGCCGCGCCCGCCGACCCCTCATCGGGCACACCGGCCGTCTGATGATCGTGGCCGCTGACCACCCGGCCCGGGGAGCGCTCGCCGTGGGCGACCACAAACTCGCCATGGCCAACCGGAGCGAGCTGCTGGAGCGGCTGTGCATCGCACTCTCCCGGCCCGGCGTCGACGGCGTGCTCGCGACCGCCGACATCCTCGAAGACCTGCTGCTGCTCGGCGCCCTGGACCACAAGGTGGTCGTGGGCTCGATGAACCGCGGTGGGCTCGCCGGGGCCTCCTTCGAACTGGACGACCGGTTCACCGGCCACCGCGCCGAGGACATCGCCCGGCTGGGCTTCGACGCGGGCAAGCTGTTGCTGCGGATCGACTACAGCGATCCCGGCTCCCTCACGACGATGCTCTCCACCGCCCGCGCCATCGACGAGATGGCGGCGCGCAGACTGCCGGTCTTCGTGGAGCCGTTCATCTCGCGCCGCAGCGGGGGACAGGTGATGAACGACCTGAGCGCCGAGGCCGTCACCAAGTCGATCGCCATCGCCTCGGGACTCGCCGGCACGTCCGCCTACACCTGGCTGAAGATCCCCGTCACCGAGAACGTCGACGAGATGGCCACGGTCATGGAGACCAGCACCCTGCCGGCCGTCTTGCTCGGCGGAGACCCTGGGAATTCTGCCAGCGACCAGGAAGGGGCGTACGAGAAGTGGCGCAAGGCGCTGCGGCTGCCCACGGTTCAGGGCATGGTCGTCGGCCGCTCACTGCTCTACCCGGCCGAAGGCAGCGTCGAATCCGCCGTGGACACCGCCGTGGGACTGCTCTGACCGGCCTCAAGGAGGAGGACACTCACGCCATGACCAGCAGTGAATACCATCTGCCGGCGGGGAAGGCCGCGGCCGGCCCGTACGCCGTGGACATCGATCCGACGCGGGCCGGCTGGAGCTTCTCCTCCTTGCGCGTGCTCGAACTCCCTCCCGGCGGCGAGCACACCTTCGACGCCGGTGACAGTGAGTGGATCGTCCTGCCGCTGTCCGGCTCCTGCTCGGTGACCGTCGACACCGCCGGCGGCCCGAATCCGCCGGCCGGGCACGGCGATCGGCCGGAGGCGAGCGCCCCCGACGGGAACCGGACCTTCCATCTGCAGGGGCGGGCGAGCGTCTTCGCCGGCGTCACGGACTTCGCCTACGTCCCGCGGGACGCTCATGCCGTACTCAGTTCCCGGGCCGGCGGCCGGTTCGCGCTCACCGGCGCCCGCTGCACCCGACGTCTCCCCGCGCGCTACGGCCCCGCCTCCGCCGTGCCCGTCGAGCTGCGCGGCACCGGCTCCTGCTCCCGGCAGGTCAACAACTTCGGTGCCGCAGGGGTTTTCGAAGCCGACAAGCTGATCGCGGTCGAGGTGCTCACCCCCGGCGGCAACTGGTCCTCCTACCCACCGCACAAGCACGACGAGTTCCGGCCCGGGAAAGAGTCCGAGCTCGAGGAGATCTACTACTTCGAGATCGCCGACGCCCACGCGACCCAGGGGCTCGGCTATCAGCGCGTCTCCCCGTCGGGCCACGGCAGGAACACCGACGTCCTCGCGGAGGTCCGCACCGGTGACACCGTGCTCATCCCCGACGGCTGGCACGGCCCGTCGATCGCCACCCCCGGCCACGGCATGTACTACCTCAACGTCATGGCGGGCCCGGGACCGGAGCGCGCCTGGCTGATCTGCGACCACCCCGACCACGCCTGGATCCGTGGCACCTGGGCGGAGCAGCCGGTCGACCCCCGGCTGCCGCTCTACACCGCACCCACGGCACCCACCGCATACGAGGAGAGGGCCCGATGAGCACCAGCTCCACCCGCCGACTCACCGTCGCTCAGGCGCTGGTGGAGTTCCTGGCCCGGCAGTACACCGAGCGGGACGGACAGCGCCACCGCCTCATCAACGCCTGCTGGGGCATCTTCGGCCACGGCAACGTGGCCGGACTCGGCCAGGCGCTCCTCGAATCCGGCGCCCAGCGGATGCCGTACCTCCAGGGCCGTAACGAGCAGGCCATGGTGCACGCCGCCGTGGGCTACGCCCGGCAGTCGGGCCGCCTCTCCGCCCACGCCGTCACCACCTCCATCGGTCCCGGCGCCACCAACCTCGTCACCGGCGCGGCACTGGCCACTGTCAACCGGCTGCCGGTCCTCCTGCTGCCCGGCGACACCTTCGCCACCCGCCCCGCCGATCCGGTGCTCCAGCAGCTCGAAGTCCCTTACGCGGGCGATGTGTCCGTCAACGACTGCCTGCGGCCGGTCTCCCGCTACTTCGACCGTGTCGTCCGGCCCGAGGCGCTGATTCCCGCCGCCCTCCAGGCCATGCGGGTCCTGGCCGATCCCGTCGACACCGGCGCCGTCACGCTCGCCCTCCCGCAGGACGTCCAGGCCGAGGCGTACGACTGGCCCGAGGAGTTCTTCGCCGAACGGGTCTGGCCCGTACGCCGCCCCGCGCCTGAGCCCGAAGCGCTGGCCGAGGCCGTGCATGCGGTACGAGCCGCGGCCCGGCCCCTGATCGTCGCGGGCGGCGGCATCCACCACAGCGAGGCCGAGAGCGCCCTCAAGGCCCTCGCCGACGCCACCGGCATCCCGGTCGCCTCGACCCAGGCGGGCAAGGGCTCGTTGCGCCACGACCACCCCTGCGACATGGGCGGCATCGGGCACACCGGCACAGCCGTCGCCGACGACCTGGCCCGCACCGCCGACCTGATCATTGGTGTGGGCACTCGCTACACCGACTTCACCACGGCCTCGGCCACCCTCTTCGCCGCGCCCGAAGTCCGATTCCTCAACCTCAACATCACGCCGTTCGACGCGCACAAACTCGGTGCCCTCACGCTCGTCGCCGACGCGCGAGCCGGGCTCGAAGCGCTGACCGACGCCCTCGCCGGACACCGGGTCGACGCGACGTACGAGGCGGAGTGCCGCACCGGCAAGGCGCGCTGGGAGGAGGCCGTGAGCCGGGCGTACGCCGTCGACGACAGCCGGGCCCGGCCCAGCCAGACCCAGGTCCTCGGCGCACTCGACGCGGTCGTCGGGGACGAGGACGTGGTCATCAACGCGGCCGGCTCCCTCCCCGGCGATCTGCACAAGTTGTGGCGGGCCCGCTCCCCGCGCCAGTACCACCTCGAGTACGGCTACTCCTGTATGGGCTACGAGATCCCGGCCGCCATCGGCGTACGGCTGGCCGCTCCCGACCGTCCGGTGTGGGCCCTGGTCGGCGACGGCACCTACCTGATGATGCCGACCGAGCTCGTCACCGCCGTGCAGGAAGGGATCAACATCAATCTGGTGCTGATCCAGAACCACGGCTACGCCTCCATCGGCGGCCTCTCCCAGGCGACCGGCGCCGAACGCTTCGGCACCGCCTACCGCTTCCGGGCCGCCGACGGCAGGTACACCGGCGACCCGCTTCCCGTCGACCTCGCCGCCAATGCCGCCAGCCTCGGCATGGACGTCCTGCGCGCCGGCACCGTCGGGGAACTGCGGGACGCCCTCGCCGCGGCGCGCGCCTCCGACCGCCCCACCTGTGTCTACGTCGAGACCGACACCGCGGACAGCGCCCCCGCCGCGCCGCCCGCCCAGGCGTGGTGGGACGTTCCGGTGGCCGAGACCGCCACCCGCCCGGCGGCTGTGAAGGCCAGGGAGGACTACGACCGCCACGTGGCCGCTCGCCGCCGCTACCTCTGAAGCCCCGAAGACTCCCGCCGGCCCGAGGCCGGCGGGAGTCGCTGTGCCGGGGCGTCAGACCGTGCGCACCGGGAGCGCGGTGCGCCAGGACTCCTCACAGGCCGCGGCCAGGCGCAGGCTGGTCAGGCTGTCCCGGGGAGGGGAGGGGTTCTCCGCACGGCCCGCGATCACCTCCATGAAGACCCGCATCTCGTTGACGTAGGCGTGGTGGTACCGCTCGGGAAAGCCGGGCCACGGGGCGACCGGCCGGGGCGCGCCCGGCTCGAGCGAGTTGAGCGGAGTGTGCTCGTCGACCCCGACCGCCAGCGTGTCCTTGCTGCCGAAGACCTCCATCCGGCAGTCGTAGCCCACCGGGTCGTGCCGGGACGCCGAGAGCAGTGCGTGTGCGCCGCCCGCGAAACGTAGCGTGACCACCGCGTTGTCGACGTCACCGATCTCCGCGAAGGCCTGGTCCACGAGCACGGCGCCCGATGCGTACACCTCGACGACGGGCTCGCCCACGAGCCACGGCACCGCGTCCAGATCGTGAATGAGGCAGTCGCGGAAGAGACCGCCGGAGGTGGCCAGAAACTCGCCCGCCGGCGGCAGATGGTCATTGTTCACCGTCCGGACCAGATAGACAGTGCCGACCTCTCCGGCCCGCAGCCGTCGGCGCAGTTCGACCGTCGCCGGATCGAAGCGGCGCTGGAAGCCGACCATCACCTGGCCGTCCATCGCCTCGATCCCCGCCACCACGGCCTCCATCGCCGCCAGATCCGGGGCCAGCGGCTTCTCGCACAGCACCGGGACCCTCGCGGCCACCGCGCCCCGCACCAGATGCGGATGCGAGGCGGTCGGCGTCGCCACAAGCACCCCGTCGCAGTCGGCGACCAGGCCCTCGTAGGTGTCCACGGCGGCGGCGCGATCGCCGAGTCCGCCGGCCGCCTGGTACGCCCGGCCCGGCACCGGGTCGAAGAGCAGCACCTGTTCGACGTCGGGCAGGGAGACCAGGTTGCTCGCGTGCATGGAGCCGATCCTGCCGACCCCGGCCACTCCGATCCGCATGCGGTGCCTCACTTCCTTGGACGCTCATGCTTGGAGCGCTCTAACTGTTGGAGCGCTCCAATGCTGTAAAGTGCGGGTCACCATGTCAAGCCGCCGTCCGGTCGACGGACGCCGGCGTCGCGCTCGCGCGCTCAGGGAGCCCAGGTGTCACGACCGACCATGGAGCATGTCGCGGATCGGGCCGGGGTCTCCCGCGCTCTCGTCTCCCTGGTGATGCGCGGCTCGCCCAAGGTCAGCCCGCAGCGCAGGGCGGCGGTGCTGAAGGCGGCCGAGGAGCTCGGCTACTCCCCGCACGCGATGGCGCGTTCCCTGGCCAGCCGCACCTCCTCGGTGCTCGGCGTCATGGTGTCCGACCTGCACAACACGTTCTTCGCCGACATCGTCGACGGCCTGGACGCCACGGCCCGCGCCGAGGGATTCGAGCTGATCCTGAACACCGGCGGCCGCAGTGCCGCCCGGGAGAGCCGCGCGGTGCGCAGCCTGCTGTCTTATCGACCCGCCGGTCTGGCCCTGCTCGGCACCGCCGTCCCCGCCGCGACGATCGCCTCGGCCGCCGCGCAGGCCCCCGTCGTCCTGGTCGCGCGCGCCTCCCGGCTCACCACCGTGGACACGGTGGGCGACGACGGCGCGGCGGGCTCCGCGCTCGCGGTGGACCACCTCGTCGAGCTCGGGCACACCCGGATCGTGCACTTCGACGGGGGGAGCGGCCCGCAGGCCACCGCCCGGCGTCGCGGCTACGTCACCGCCATGCACCACCACGGTCTCGTGCCCGTCGTGCTGCGCAGCGCGTACACGGAGGACGGCGGGGCGAAGGCTGCCGACCGGCTGCTGCGGGAAGGCGGCGAACTGCCGACGGCCATCGTCGCCGCGAACGACCTCAACGCCGTGGGCGCCATCTCCGTGCTGGAGAAGGCCGGGAAGCGCGTGTCACGGGACATCTCGGTCGTCGGCTACGACAACACCTCGCTCGCCGCCCTGGCCCACATCGGACTCACGACGATCGACCAGCCCCGCCACGAGATGGGCCGACTCGCCGCCGAAGCACTCGCCCAGCGGGTACGGCACGGGCGTACCGACCCGGTCCGCCATCTGCTGCGGCCGACTCTGATCACCCGTACGACCACGGCGCCTCCGTCCCGCGGACGGTGAGCGCAGCCGGACGCGGCCGGCACCGCCCGATCGGGTGCGCACCGCGTGCCCGGCCGTCGGTGCCTCCCTAGCGTGGCGATTAGGCATGGGACGGCCCGGTCCGCCGAGCCGGTCCCTCACATCGGCTCATCCGGGAGATCACGTGAAGACCAGACGTCATGCTCGAATAGCAGGTGTCCGCGCGAGCCGAACGGCCGCGACGCTGTGTGTGCTCGCGGGGCTCGCGCTTACCGCCCAGGGAGCGAACGCGGCCTCGCCCGAGGGCGCGACACCGGAGGCCGCCGCCGAAGTCGAGGCCAGACTCGGTAGTTCGAAGACGGCGGGCACCTTCTACGACGTGGCGGCGCGGAACATGGTCGTCAACGTGACCGACTCCGCGGCGGCCCAGGCCGTGCGGGCGGCCGGCGCGCAGCCCAGGTTCGTCAAGCACAGCTCCGCCGAGCTCGCCGAGGCGCGCCGGGCGCTCGACGTGTCCGGGGGAGTCCCCGGCACCGCCTGGGGAATCGACGTGAAACAGAACAAGCTCATCCTCACCCTCGACTCCACGGTGCGGGGGGTTGGGCTGGCCACCCTGCAGCGCACCGCCGACCCGCTCGGCGACAGGGTGACCATGGTGCGTGTCGCGGGTCGGTTCCGCCCGCTGCTGTCCGGGGGAGATCCCGCCTGGGCATCGGACCGGCGGTGCACCGCCGGATTCAACGTTCGCCAGGGCGACTCCTACGCGTTCCTCACCGCAGGTCACTGCACTCAGGGGACCTCGCAGTGGTACGCGGACGCGGAGCGCGCGACGCACGTGGGGCCGGCGATGGGCAGCAGCTTCCCCGGCAACGACTACGGCATCGTGCGCTATGACAACGGAGGGGTGCCGCGGCCGGGAGCCGTCGGAACCGTCGACGTCACCGGCGCCGGCGACGCCTACGTCGGGCAGCGGGTCTGCCATCGGGGCAGCACGAGCGGCGTCTCGTGCGGCCAGGTCACCGGAACCGACCAGACGGTCAATTACGGGAGCGGCCGCGTCGTCAGCGGGCTCATCCGCACCCGACTCTGCGCCCGGCCGGGCGACAGCGGCGGTCCGCTCTTCGCGGGAGAAACCGCGGTCGGCCTGATCTCCGGAGGCTCCGGGGACTGCTCCAGCGGTGGCCCGACCTTCTACAACCCGGTTGCCGAAGCGCTCGACGCCTACGGCGCCAGCGTCTACTGACCCGACCCCAAGCAGCACGTCGCCCGTTCCGCCGCATCCGTCCGTCACACGGGCCGGATGCGGCGGACGGGCGCGTGCGCGTGGGTGAGCCGCCGGACACTGCCGTGCGGTCAGCGCCGGGACGGTTCGGGGAAGAGCCAGCGGGTCTGGCTGTACGCGCCCTTCGCGAATCCGAAAGCGGTGGTGGGAGCGACCTCGTACACCAGGGCGCGGCCCCCCTCGCCGTGGAAGGCACCGTCGCGGACGTCGAAGTGCCAGTCGCTGCCGTACTTCGATTCGTACGCCGTGGCCAGCCGCGACAGTCTGGCCTCGTCGGTCACCTGCCTGGCCTGGCCCTCGACCACGACATCGAGCCCTTCACCGAGGGCGTTGGACCCGGTCGTCAGGACGCAGTTCCGGTTGCTGCGCAGGTTCTTGGCCTTGCGCTCCTGCGGTCCGGTGCAGAAATGCAGGGCGCCGTCCAGCCAGACGGACACGAGGGGTGTGACGTGCGGACGGCCGTCCGGACGTACGGTCGACAGCCAGAACACTTCTGCGGCCTCGAGCCGCTCGCGTGCCGTCGCCCACGCGGTCGGGGACGCGCTTTCGCTGCTGTAGCGCGGGTCCAGATCGGTCACCGGTTCCTTGTCTGCCATGGTCTCTCCTGTGGGGGCTCCGTGCTGCCGACTGCCGGCACGGCTTGTCGACCATGAGACCAGGCGGGGCGACGAAATTGATCGATGCGCTGCCGGGATGTCCTGGAGTGGGGGGTGCCCTGTGCGGACCCGGTCCAGCGACGAGCCGGTGTGCTCACCGGCTCTGGGCGGCGCCATTGGCGCCCGATTGCTGCCTCCTATCCGGGCTGTCGGTGGAGTTTCCCGCCGGTACGGAAGGCATGGATGTCGTGCCCGTGCTCCTGAGCCGCCTGAACTGCCTGCTCCCAGCTCAGCATGCGGTCTCCGACGGCGAACAGAGGGCCGCTCTCGCGGTCGGCGATGAGCTCGCGCAGGAGCCCGGCCGCGCGTTCACCGAAGTCCTCGAGGTTGACGGCCTGGACATCGAGGGAAAGGAGCTCAAAAACCGGGAACTCCCCCTCCCACAACAGGAGCCACAGGGCCCGGTGCACGGTGGCGATGGACCGGTCGCCGAGGAGTTCCTCGAGCCGGTCGGGGGTGACGGGGTCGGCCGTGAGATTCATGGCCCCGCAGTATGCCCCTGGGGCTGCCTGCGGCATAGGGCCCTGTGAGGAAACCTACGATGTCCGCCGTCCCTCGTTCCGTGCCCACCGCTGCCGTGATCCGGCAGCGACCCGTACCCGCAAGGGGTGTTCGGACGACGACGTGGGCGGAGAACGGGCCGGGGAACGCCTAGCGGGTGGTCCCATTCGTTCCAGTGCTGGAGACACAGGATTCCGACAGGTTGCCCTGGCTGGGGAACAGGCCGGCGAGAACACCGGGATTGGTGTTCTTGGAGCACAAATGCATACCTCCCTGGGGGCCGTCGGCGAGGGCGGACGGGGCGATGAACAGGGCACCGGACAGGGCGATGCCGAGGGCGGATACACGGATCACATTGCGCATGGAAATACCTCCTGTGAAGAGCACGGTGATACCACCGTGCCCCGCCGGTCGGCACACCGCACGCGGAGCGAGTGCAAGGGGGTGACGCCTTGTCAGTTACTGCTCTGATTCCCTGTCAGTGAAGCCTCATCGGGACCTTCTGGATCGCGTCCCTGGATACTGAAAAACCTCCTGCCTGATTGCCCGTCATGGTGCTGGAGTCTGCGGTGAGGTCGCGTTGCGCCAGGGTTGCGAAGTGCAGGCATGAGAGGGCCGGGGCGGCAGATGACTCTGCCGCCCCGGCCTTGGGGTGGGTGCTCTTACCTGGACGCGTCGTAGGTGCTGGGACTGCTGCTGCTGCTCGTCCCGTTCGAGGAGCTGCTGGACACGCAGGATTCAGCCTGGCTGCCCAGGTGGGGGAACAGGCCGCCGAGGATGCCGGGGGTGATGTTCTTGGAGCACATGTGAATCTGCCCCTGGGGGCCGTCGGCGAGGGCGGACGGGGCGATGAACAGGGCACCGGACAGGGCGATGCCGAGGGCGGATGCGCGGATCACATTGCGCATGGAAACCTCCTAAGTGGGGTGTGGAGTCTTCACCATGTCCCGCGGGCAATCCCGCCGCACCCCGGGCATGGCCAAGGGAGTGACGCGCTGTCAGTTGAGGCCTCGAGGCACCAGACGGCCGGGGCGGCGGTGACCCTGCCGCCCCAGCCTGTGGGGGATGTGTTCACATGATTCAGTTGTGCCTCCCGGCCTGCCGGGAAGGTGCTTACCTGGTCTCGTTCATCCCGTTCAGAGAGCTGCTGGACAAGCAGGATTCAGCCTGGTTGCCCGGGTGGGGGAGCAGGCCGCCGAGGATGCCGGGGGTGGTGTTCTTGGAGCACATGTTGATCTGCCCCTGAGGACCGTCGGCGAGGGCGGACGGGGCGATGAACAGGGCACCGGTCAAGGCGATGCCGAGGGCGGATGCGCGGATGACATTGCGCATGGAAACCTCCAAAGGTGGGGTGTGATGCCTTCACCATGTCCCGGGGTCCGCCGGCCCGCATCCGGACATGGCCAAGCGAGTGACGTAACGTCACATGGCTCACTCGCTGACCCCGTGATGCAGCGTCAGGCCCTATCCGTGGCCGCCGGCGACACGTGTGCCGCCAGGGGCCGCGGGGGAGAGGCCGGTCATGTAGTCGGTGAAGATGCGGGCTGGGAAGGCGCTGCCCCGGAGCGAGCCGTCGCCGCCCACGCCGTCCATGGGCAGCAGCGGCCGGCCCGGCCGGGACCGGAACATGGTCACGGACGTGGAGAGGCCTTCGTTGTAGCCCACGAACCAGGCGGCGCGCATCGTGTCCAGTTTCCCGGTCGCGGCCGCCGCGAGGGGCCGCCCCAGACCCACGGCCACGGTCTGGGTGTTCCGGGGTACCTCCTGCAGCACCGACGTGACGTCGAAGGCCACTTGGGGATCCATGGCGCGATGTGGCCGCGACCGCTGGAACGGGAGCGACCGGCCGTTCTTCAGCACCTTGGTCACCGAGTACGGATCGTGCTGTACACCGTCGGCTGCGAAGGTCGCATAGGCGTCGGCGACCCGGATGGCGCTGGGCGTGGAGGTGCCGAGGGGAAAGCTCCGGTCGCGGGGCGCCATGCTGTCCTTGAGCATTCCGGAGGCGACGGCCATCTCCTCGACCCGTTCCAGCCCGGCCTCATAACCGAGCTGTAGGAACGTCGTGTTGGTGGCCGACACCGTCGCGTCGCGCAGCGTCGGGAAGCCGGGGACGGCGGGGAAGGCGGGGAAGGCGGCCGGCTCGGCAGCGACTTCCTTCGAACCGCGCAGCAGCCGCAGCCCGCCGGCGGTCTGCAGGGTTCCGTCGGCGTCGTAGTAGCTGTCGATGGAGACGGGCTGGACGAAGCCGCCCCTCGTGGCGGCACCGTGCTGAAGGGCGGTCGCCAGGACGAACGGCTTGAAGAGCGAACCCGCGGGGACGCCCGAGGTGTCGGCGTTGTTGGTGAAGTGCCGCGTGGCATCGGCACCTCCGTACAGGGCGACGATGGCTCCGTCCTCCGGCCGCACCGACGCCGCGCCGACCTGGACATGCCGGTCCGCGGGACGCGTTGCCGGGTCGAGGTCGCGCTCCAGCACATCGGTCACGGCGCGTTCGAGCTGCTGCACCTTCTCTTTGTCGAACGTGGTGTGGATCCGGTAGCCGCCACGGTCGAGGTCGGCATCGGTGAGGCCGGTGTGCTTCTTCACGTACCGCTTGGCGACGTCGACGAGATAACCGGTCTGGCCGCCGAGGTTGGTGGCCTTCGACTGCTTGCGCGGCTCAGGGAATCGCGGGTACTCGGCGCGCTCCCGTTCGCTCATCATGCCCAGCGCGACCTGCCGGTCCAGGATCCACTTCCAGCGCTTGACCGCGCGTTGGTGGTTGCGCGAGCTCAGCGCCGGGTCGTACTCGGCGGCTCCCTTGAGGAGGGCGGCCAGCACGGCCCCTTGGCTGGGGTTCAACTTCTCGGCGTCGACGCCGTAGTAGGCCTGGGCGGCTGCCTGGATGCCGTAGGCGCCCCGGCCGAACCAGCTGGTGTTGAGGTAGCCCTGGAGGATCTCGTCCTTGGACTTGTGGCTGTCCACCTTGAGCGCGATACAGAACTCGCGCAGTTTGCGGGAAAGCGTCTGCTCCTGGGAGAGGTAGGTGTTCTTCACATACTGCTGGGTGATGGTGGAGCCGCCCTGGGTGTCCTGACCGCCCGCCATGTTGAGCGCCGCACGGGCCAGGCCCGTGAACGAGACACCGGAGTCGCTGTAGAAGGTGGCGTTCTCGGCCGCGATCGCCGCGTTCCGCAGCGAGACGGGGACCTTGGTAAGTGGGACGTTCTGCCGGTTGACGGCGCCGACGCTCACCATCTGGCTGCCGTCCGCCCAGTAGTAGACGTTGGCCTCCTGGCGTGCGGCCGCGTTCTCGCTGGGGATGTCGACCGTCGCGTAGACGACGGCGAACAACGCCGCCGGTGCGCCGAAGCAGACCAGGAAGGTGCCCACGAGGAGGCGCCACGAGGGGAGCCAGCGACGTGGGCCGCTCCTGCCCTGGCGCGGATAGTCGATCAGGCGCCTGCGGCCGGACCCTCTGCGGTCCCTGGCCGAGACCCCCGTCCCGCGACCGGCGGAGGCCGGTCCGTGGCCCGCTCTGCGGGTGAGCGGGCCACGGAGGGGGAACCGGGCACGCCCGGGCAGGCGGAAGCGGGTTGATCGCCGGTTTTCGGCCATGCTCGACTGCTCCTCGATCAGGCGCTCACGCCAGGAGGCCGTGACGTGCACGGAGCCTCGCCCGGAGCACCACATGACGTGGTGTCCTCCTGGCAGTGAAGGTGCCGCCCTGGACCCGCTCCGCTGCACGGAGCAGGCTCAGGGGGCGCGGACCTCTCCGAGGAACACGGGAATCGCCTGCCGGTACGTTGCCTCCGGGCCGTGTGAACGAAAACACCTGGCCGACCTGGAACCTGACGCCGGGTTTCCCCGTTCCGGCCCGGTCCGGCGCCCGGGAGAAGCAGACGATCCGGGGCGTCAGTGCCCCATTCCCACACCGCCGTCGACGGGTACGACCGCTCCGGTGATGTAGGACGCCTGTTCCGAGACCAGGAAACGGACCGCCGCCGCGATCTCGGCGGGCTCGGCGGAACGTCCCAGCGGAATCTGCCGGCGCAGGTCCTCGAGCTTGTCCGCACCGAGCGCCTGTGACATGTCGGTCTCGGTCAGGCCGGGTGCCACCACATTGACCGTGATCCCACGCGGCCCGAGCTCGCGCACCAGCGAGCGGGCGAAGCCGACCAGTCCGGCCTTGGAGGCCGCGTAATTGGTCTGACCCGCTGCGCCGTGCAAGCCCACGGCGGAGGAGATGAGCACGATGCGCCCGGACCTGGCGCGCAGCATCTTGGGCAGCGCCCGTTTGACCGTGCGGAACGTGCCGGTGAGGTTGGTGTCCAGTACGGCCGTGAAGTCCGCCTCGGACATGCGCATCAGCAGCTGATCGCGCGTCACGCCCGCGTTGGCCACCAGCACCTGGACCGCACCCTGCTTCTCCTCGACCTCCTTGAAGGCCTGCTCGACCTGCTCTGGGTCGGTGATGTCGCACCGCACGCCCAGGAATCCCTCGGGCGGCTCCCCCGTGCGGTACGTGACGGCGACCCTGTCGCCCTCCTCGGCCAGCGCCATCGCTGTGGCGCGACCGATGCCGCGGTTGCCCCCCACGACCAGGACGGATCGACTCATGACTGATTCATCTCCCTGTATGCCCCGTCTTGCGACGGGGCCAGGGCCAGACCGCCGCGAGGGGCTGGTCTCATCGGTTTCGGTGCGCCGCTGCGACGTTCCCCCAGCTACCGCTGGGAGGTGCCCCCAGGCACACCAGGAGAGCAGGACAGCAGGCGCAGCACTCTCCCCCGCGGAGCACAGCAGTCCGGCCACGTCAGGTCCCGATCACCGACACCGATCTTGGCCGGAGGGCACGCCCATATCCAGGGGGACTTTTTCTCGGTAATACGCCTGCCTTTAGTACGGTGCACTGTGACGTTCAGTGTCGTGTACTGGACAGAAACAGCGAGTGGAGAGCGGGAGCCGGGGAGAGCAGTGCCGGGTGGGATAGAGCGGAAGAGACTGCTGCAGCGGATGCTGGTCGACCGGCGGGCCAAGGTCGATCCGACCGACGTCGGCCTGCCCAAGCCGACCGGGCGTGGCCGGCGCGCCGAAGGGCTGTCACAGGACCAGGTGGACCGGCTGCTCGACCGCCCGTCGGGAACGTACGCCAGATTCGAACGCGGACTCATCCCCGAGCCGCCCGAGGAGTACATGCGGGCCGTCGCCGAGCTGCTGCAGTTCACCGAGGACGACTGGCGGGCGCTGTGGGCATACGCCCGCGAGGAGACGCCACCGCACCCTCTGGGTCGGCCGGATCAAGGGGTGCTGGACTCCTGGCAGGACATGCTCGACGAGGTCCCGTTCATGGCGTACATCACCGACGTGGCATGGAACCTGCTGTGTCACAACGCCGCCTTCGCGGACATGTTCGTGAGCGGAAAGGCGCCGGACAACACCATGGAGTACATGCTCTCGGAAGAGGGCCGGCAGACCCTGGCCGACTGGGAGACCGCGTGGGCACCCGCCTTCCTCCCGCAGCTGCGCGCCGCGGCCGCCGCGTACCCGTACGACCGGACGCTCCAGTACCTGGTCGAGATGGTGCTGAACGACCCCATCGCCGGGCCGATCTTCTCGGGTGACTTCCGCTCGCGCAGCCACCCCGACGGGGACACCCGGCCCTTCCACCACCCCAGATGCGGCAAGGGGGTCGTCAAGATGAACGCCTGCTTCGTGGCCGGGATAGCCGGTGCACGGCTGATATTCGTCCGCTTCGTCCCTGAGCGGGAGACCGGGTCCGGAAGTGCGGCACCCACGCCACTCACGCCACTGAGCGGCGGCTGACGTCCTCACCGCCGCCGCGGCGCTGGGCGGTTCGCGTCAGGGCGACCTGACGGTGGGCGACCTGACGGTGGGGCGGCCGACAACGGACCGGCGGATGCCGCCGGCCGTCGTGTCAGAGGTCTCCGTTAGGGTGCCACTGACCCGCGATCAAACATGCGATCGACCATCGCATGCGCGGCAGTTATCGCCTGGGGGAGCACATCGCCTGGGGGCACGCGGACACGCTCCGCGACGGGGGAGGGGCGTAGATGTTCATGTCCGCCGGCAGGACGTCGACGGCTCGGCGGACCGCGTTCGTCGTCGCCGTCGTCTTCACCGCAGCGGCCTTCGCGCAGCAGTGCATGCTGATCAGCGGCTGGGGCGGATGGCTTCCGGGCTGGCAGCCTTGGCCCTATATCCTCGTCGCAGCGCCGGCGTGGCTGCTCGCCGGGCCGGTATGGCGGGCGGCACGCCCCGCCCCGGCCGCACGGCCATACTTCTCTTCGTCATCCTCGGCTTCGCCACCGACGGTGAACCCCGGTTCGTCTTCCTCTCGGTCGTACTGCTCACCATCCTGGGCGTTGCGGCCGTGGCCGAGCTGACCGGCCGCTGGGCCGCACCCGTGCTCGCCGCTCTCGCGGCGCTGGCCGCGGTCACCATCCTGGGCACTGTCCAGGTCGTGGCGCACGGCGCCATGCCCGGTCCGACCCGACTGAGCCACTCGACCGTCCCCATCGCCCGGCAGCTCGCAACGGATCGCCCGTGCCTGCTGGTTACCGGCTACGAGCCCGAAGCCGGCTGGTACTCGGGCTGTGACGCCGTCACCTATGCTCAGTACCGGCGCATGCGCACACCCGACGACACCGACGTCACGCTCGTTCCCTTCGAGCGAGGCCGCCTGCAGCCAGGCCGGGAGAGCCTTGCGCGGCTGATCGGCGACCGCCCGGTCACCACCCGCGAGATCCCTACCGAGGGATCGCTGGGCACGGCGACCGTCATCACACTGCACTGAAGACGAGGGAGAGTTGTGCGGCTGCCATCGGCCTTCGACGCCCACGAACGACAGATGTGGGCCTCATCTGTCTGGACGACGAGCCCCGGGGTCATCCGAGAAAGGCGACTGGCATGAGGGTCTGGCTCGCCCGCCCGAAGCTGGCTCCCTACGCCGGGCACCGGCAGCCGCCCGCGCCCGCCGGTCATCGCGGCCTGCGCGTGACCTGGCTCGGCGTGTCGACCCTGCTCTTCGACGACGGCGACACCGCGATCATGATCGACGGCTTCTTCACCCGCCCCGGCCTGCTGCGCGTCGTCGCCGGACGAATCGCCCCCGATCCGCAGACCGTCACGCGTTCGCTGCGCCGCGCGGGCGTCGATTCACTCGCCGCGGTGATCTGCGCGCACTCCCACTACGACCATGCGCTGGACTCCCCGCTGGTATGCGAATTGACCGGTGCCGTGCTCGTCGGGTCGTCCTCCACCGCCAATGTCGGGCGTGGCAGCGGCCTGCCGGAGGATCGCCTGTACGTCCCTGCCGAGGGCGAATCACTGGCCTTCGGCGCGTTCACCGTGACCTTGATCGAATCCGTGCACAGCCCTCACGACCGCTGCCCGGGGACCATCGACCAGCCCCTCATGCCTCCCGCCAGGGCCAGGGAGTGGGCCACGGGGGAGTCGTACTCGATCCTGATCGGCCACCACGACCGTACGATCCTGGTCCAGGCCAGTGCCAACTTCATCCCTGGTGCCCTGGCCGGGCATGCGGCAGATGTGGTGTATCTCGGCGTCGGCACGCTCGGCAGACTGTCACCGGCCTTCCGCGCCAGGTACTGGGACGAGGTGGTCGGCGCCAGCGGCGCGCGTCGGATCGTGCCCGTGCACTGGGACGACTTCCTCAGGCCGCTGCATCAGCCGCTGCTGCCCATGCGTTACGCCTTCGACGACTTCGGCGCGGTGATGCGATTCCTGCTCGATCGCGGAAGCCGTACGGGCGTCGACGTCGCCGTTCCGGTCGCCTGGGAACGAACCGACCCGTTCGCCGGCCTCGCATGAGACGTCCGCGAGCGATCGCGGGAGGTTCGTTCGGGAGTTGGTTTCGAGGTTCGATCCGATAGTGTTGGGGCCCGGAGGCGGTGGGTGTGGTGTCCGACGAAGATGAGCTGTTCGCGGCGGTCGATGCGCTGCTGGCCCGCGGCAAGGACGAGCTGCCGACGCCCGCCGAGCGGGAACGCTTGCGCAAGGCCGCCGGCCTGACGCAGCAGGACGTCGCCAGGGCACTGCGGGTGCGCCGGGAGACGGTGACAGCGTGGGAGGCCGGCCGGACCGAGCCGCGGCCGCCCAAGCGCGCCGCCTACGCCCGGCTCCTGGACGGCCTGGCCGCTCAGCATCACGCCGACCCGGCCACCAGCGCAGCCCAAGCGGAACAGAGCCCCACCAGCACGGCCACGGAAATGTCCTCCGTACCGGAGCCGGGGGAGCCGGACCGCGATGTCGACGGGCAACTCGTGAGGGCCGAACGACAGCCGTGTGTGATCTGTGGCAGGCCGACGCCGTTCCGCGTCGGTGGAAAGCCACGCCACCTCGGAAACTTCTGCGTGCCTGCCCCGGCGAACGGCGACGGCGCGAACGCGACCGCGGTCCCGGCCCCCGCGCGGGCAGCGGCTCCCGCACCGCAACCGGCCGCGTACCACCCACCGGTGGACACCTCCACCACACGGCCCCCGCTCAGCAGCGGCGCGCCGTCGACACGAACCACGAAGGCACCCTCCACACGGCACACCGCGCGACGAACGACGGCGAATCCCGCCGCGTCCGCCCCGCTCGCCGACCCGCGCTTCCCCAACGGCCCGTTGGCGGTCCTGGACGGTGACGGCACCGCCCACCTCGCAGACGGCCATACCCTTACCTGCCCGGAAACGACGATTCCGGCCCTGGTGGACTGGGCGCTGAATCAGGCGGGCATCGGCGCGCCGAAGCTGCACCGCTCCGGGAAGGACTCCGATCCGCTGGTGGTGCTCACCGCTGCCGCCGCTGAACGATTGGGTCTCCCCGGCGAGTTGGCGGACCGCCGGGGCCTGCGGCTGCCGGACGACCACCCGGTCGTACAGCAGCTCGCACGGGCCGAGTGGAAGCTCACCCAGCGCGGTTTCGGCCCCTGGCCACGCATCTACCGGCCCGCGCAGGCCGGGCAACGGCGGTGCGTTCAGCTCGCGGTCCTACCCTGGGACGCCCTGGACACCCGAGCCTGGGGAAGCGCGGCCGATCTCCCGCCGGACCAGCTGGCCCGGCTCCTCGGCGCCTACGCCACCCGGGTCATCACCCCGCGCGGCTCGACGGCCGTCAGCGGCCTGGAGCTGATGACCGCGCTGCGCCCGCCCACCCGCGCGGTCAAGGACGAGGCGAGCGGCGCGTGGATGTCCGGGCCGATGCCGGGCTCGCTCACCGAACCCGTCGACCCCGCGCCGCCGGAGGCCCCCGACGAACACCCCGCCGCCCAAGGGCGCGCCATCGGCGAGGTCATCGACGAAGAGGCCTACGAGTGGATCCGTGACCCCGAGTCACTCACCGACACCGAGCGGGGCCAGGCGTATGCGGTCGGCGTCGATGTCAACACCGCCTTCCTCGCCGCCGCCTCCCGCCTGACGGTCGGTCTCGGTGCGCCGGTGCACGTCCGGGCGCCGGCGTTCGACAAGAAGCTGCCGGGCTGCTGGTACGCCGATCTGTCCGGCGTCGAGCTGGACCCGCGGCTGCCCTCGCCGTTCACCCCGGCCGGCGAGCCACCCACCGGCCCGGCCTGGTACGCCACACCGACCCTCGCCTACGCCGTCGAGCTCGGCCACCAGGTCCAGCCACTCGAGGCCTGGGTCCGTCCCGACAACGGCCCGTACCTGGACCCCTGGCACGCCCGGCTGCGCGAGGCCTATCTGTCCACGATGGCCGACCTCTCGGTCACCTCCGACCTGGACGAGTACGGGTACCTGGCCGCCATGGAGCGGCACAAGGCCGTCGACCCGGCGATGGCGGCCGTCCTGTCCGCCATCAAGGCCACCGTGAAGGGCGGGATCGGTAAGCTGCGGGAGCGCCCCCAGGGCGCCCGCTACCGGCCCGGCGAACGGTGGCCGGCCCTGGAACGCCCGACCTGGCGGCCGGACATCCGCGCCGCGGTCATCGCCACCGCCCGTGTGAACATGCACCGCAAGATGGCCAAGACCGCGGCAACGGCAGGCCTGTTCCCGATCGCGGTGCTCTCGGACTGCGTCGTCTACCCCAGCCCGGGACCGTCCCCGCTGGATGTCCTGCCCCATACCCCGGAGGGCAAGCCGGTGCCCGGCACGTTCCGGCTGGGGGTCAGCCCGGGGATGGTCAAGCACGAAGGCACCCAGTCCATGGGGTGGGCGGTGGACCTGCTGCCCCAGGGGTACAACCCGGCCCGGCACATCAAGGGCGGCGACGCCGTCCTGGACGAGGGGGAGTGACCCGCTGTGGGAAAGATCGAGGACGGCCTGGACAAGGCCGGACAGCGGGTACTCACGCGTCCGATCCCCAAGTCCACCCAGGCCCGAGCGCGGTTCCTGGTCAAGCAGCTCAAGACCACCCGGGCCGTAGCCGAACTCCTGGGCGTGAGCCAGCGCTCCGTCGAGCGCTATCTCACCGGTGAACGCAGACATCCGCCGAAGCCCATCGCCGACCGCATTGAGCAAGAGGTCCGCCGCCGCTGGCAACCTCGCGTACGGGCCCGCGCCGCGCAGCGGGCCGCCACGCAGACCGGAATCACCGTCGAGACCCGCGCCAGGTTCGGCTTCACCGCCGCCCCCGGCTCCACGGACGACCCCCGCCTGCGCCGCATCACCGAGCACCTGCCTCCGGACTACGCGGCCCGCCTGTTCGACGCCCATGCAGCCGGCGCCACCGAACGCCAACTGGAGGGCATCATCGCCGAAGGTCTGCAGGAGATGTACTTCAAAGACCGCGGCCGGCGGGCCCAGGGCCTGGAAGTCGACTTCACCGGCATCGACTACATCGAACTCGACTACTAAGACAGTGTCTTGATTGGCCGTGGTTCGTTGCCGGACGGGTTGTGGGAGATCTTTCTGGATGTGGCGCCGGAGCCGCCGGTACGTGCTCAAGGTGGAGGTCGGCGGCGGTGTGACGACCGCGCGGTGCTTGCAGCGATCATCTTCGTCGCCACCTCGGGCTGCACCTGGCGGCAGCTTCCACCGATCTTTGGCGCCTCGTGGCAGACCGTGCACCGGCGTTTCGCCTCATGGTCCCAGGCCCGGGTGTGGGCGAAGCTGCATCGGGTGGTTCTGCCGCTCTCGGTGGGCATCTCCGGCGCCAACCTCCACGACAGCCAGGCCCTGGTGCCGCTGATGCGCGGCATCCCGCCGATCCGCTCCCGCTTCGGCCCTCGGTGTCGTCGACCGGCCAAGCTGCAGGGCGACAAGGGTTACGACTTCGACCACCTGAACGCTTGGCTGCGACGCCGGCAGATCGTGCCGCGGATCGCCCGCCGTGGCGTGGAGAACTCCAGCCGACTCGGCCGGCACCGCTGGGTCGTGGAACGGACGATGTCCTGGATCAACGGATGCCGGCGCCTACACCGCCGCTACGAGCGCAAAGCCGAACACTTCCTCGCCTTCGTCGGCATCGCCAGCGCCCTCATCTGCTACCGCGCTGCACCAACTAAGAGGAGCTAACACAATGCTCGGACGCGTCGGTAGGTGATCACGCAGCTCGGCGAGTCTCTTGAGGAACGTCTCGTGGATGTCAGCGCGGATCTCCCAGCGGATCCGCAGACGGCAGAAGCCGTGGATCCAGGCATTCGTGCCTGCGGGACTTGCAGCTTGAGTAGTCGGTACTGCATGTGGACACTGGGTTTCCTGTGGCGCATAGCCACAAGCGGAGCCGACTGCGGGGAGCAGCACGTATGAGGGCTTTGGTTTTCGACGCTTTCGGACAGGAGCTCTCGGTCCGTGAGGTGCCTGACCCTGCGCCCTCCCTCGCCGGGGCAGTGATCAAGGTTGAGGCGGCAGGACTGTGCCGGAGCGATTGGTACGGCTGGCAAGGCCACGACCAGGACATTCGCCTCCTCCCGCATGTGCCAGGACATGAGCTGGCAGGGGTGGTCGAGGCGGTGGGCTCTCAGGTCTCGAGATGGCGGCCTGGGGACCGGGTCACAGTGCCGTTCGTGTGTGCATGCGGGACATGCGGCGCGTGCGCGGCTGGAGAGCAGCAGGTGTGCGAGCGGCAGACGCAGCCGGGATTCCATCATTGGGGCTCGTTCGCGGAGTATGCGGCAATCGATCACGCCGACGTCAACCTGGTCAGACTGCCGACGGCGATGGAGTTCACGGCTGCGGCAGGCCTGGGATGCCAATTCGCCACCGCTTTCCGCGCCGTGGTCCAGGTCGGCGCGGTTCGACCGGGTGAGTGGGTGGTGGTGTACGGATGTGACGGGATTGGACTCTCGGCTGTCATGATCGCCGCGACCGCCGGGGCCCGGGTAGTCGCGGTGGACAGCGGTGGCGAGGCACTGGCCCTCGCCGAGCGACTGGGCGCCGCCGCGGTGCACCGGATGCCTGGGAGCGGTGAGGCACCCGGCAGTACCGGTGGCGTCCCCGAGCCCGTTGATGCGGTCGCCGCCGCGGTCCGGGACATCACAGGAGGGGGAGCCCATCTGTCGGTCGACGCCATGGGCCACGCCTTCAGTACCGAGCTGGGGATCGGAAGCCTCCGACGGCGCGGACGGCATGTCCAGGTGCGGGCCGCCGGCGGGCTCACCGGGCTGTCGATGATCCGGGTGCTGGCGTACGAGCTGGTGGTCTCGGGCAGTCATGGCATGGCCGCGCATGGGTATCCCGCGATGATGGACATGGCGGCGGCCGGCATTCTGCGGCCGGATCTGCTGGTCACCAGGACTGTCGGTTTGGACAAGGCCGGGCTCGCCCTGGCCGAGATCGGCTCCGTACCCGGCATCACGGTGATTCTCCCCCACGGCTAGTGCCGCATCAGGCACGGTTCGCTTAGCTGGCCATCACGCTCACCGGTGGCAACCAGCACGATGTCACCCAGCTGCTGCCCCTGCTTGATGCGATACCGCACGTCAAGGGCCGCACTGGCCGGCCGCGCCACCGGCCGCAGCAGCTCTTCGCCGATCGTGGCTATGACTTCGACAAGTACCGGCGCCTGCTGTGGCAGCGCGGGATCAAGCCGGTCATCGCCCGACGCGGAGTGCCGCACGGCTCCGGGCTCGGCGCAGTCCGCTGGGTGGTAGAGCGGACGAATGCCTGGATCCACGGCTTCCGCCGTCTGCGGATCCGTTGGGAGATTCGCGATGACATCCACGAAGCGTTCCTCAAGCTGGCCTGCTGCGTGATTACCTACCGACGCGTCCGAGCATTGTGTTAGCTCCTCTAAGAGGTCGCGCGGATAGGCGCGGTGGAGCACTCCCGATACTGCCGTCAGGCTGACCGAACCGCTCTGGGACCAATTCGCGGCACTAAACGCTTCATGTGTCCCCCGGGGACGCGCAGGTCGAGGCCCCCGACTCCGGTTTCGCAGTTCCAGGGAACACCATGGAGCGAACACGGAGACCGGGGGTCTGGACCTGAGACATCAGGACGAGCAGGCCTTGGTCAGTCTGGCCGAGGCATCGGTAAACCGGGTGAGGTCGGGGCGCTTGCCGCCCTCCACAAGGGCGGTACGGACAGCGTCGACGGCCTCGGAGAGGGCGTCGTCGGCGCTCGTGGCGTCGCCCCAGTTGGGATGTTTAGCGGATAGGTTCTTGTCGATGTCGGATCGGCTCTTGTCGATCTCGTCGAGGGCCTGCTCTACCTCCACGGGGTTGTCCCAGGAGCTATCGACGATCGCTTGAAGGTCGTCGACGCTCCGGGCGACGGCTTTGGCGGTCTGGACGCAGTCCAGCGTTTTGTCGTCGGAGCCGCAGCCGACGACCACCGGTACGGCGATCAGTGCGGTAACGGCAGCAAGTGCGGCGGTACGACGGCGCAAAGCCATGGAACAGTTCCTCTTCTCTTCCGGGACAATGGCGAACGTATGGTCCGGCCTCGTACGCTCCCGCTCGCCTCGACCCTGGACCGCCTGGACGACCTGGGGCCCCTGCCCGATGACATCACCGTGCACCTCGACGTCGGCTACGACTCGGGCAAGACCCGCACGCTACTCGACGAGCGCGGACGGCACGGCCGGATCGCACACAAGGGCGAGAATGCGCCGATCCACGCAAGCCGGCGGTGGCACGTCGAGCGAACTCATGCCTGGCAGAACGCCTTCCACCGCCTCGCTCGCTGCTACGGACGCCGCGCTACCGTCATCGACGCCTCCTTCGACCTCGCGGACACGATCATTACCGTACGTAGCCTGTCTTCGGGCATGGACGACCCACCGCTGGGACGAGCGTTCGAACCGCCGCCCATGAACACACGCCTATCGGCGCGAGCTCAAAGAGGAGCCTTGCCGCTCGGCGGGGGGCTTGTAGGCGGGGTGTGACGGCGCATCAGGTGCGAAGTCCTTTTTCCTGCCGCTCAACTTGACGCCTCCTCCCGTCCGATGGTTCCGGACGAACGCGAGCGGGCCCCGTCCGCTCACTGCTGCCTGCCCGCGCGGATCTGGCGGCCATGGGTCGGCACCGGCGCCGGGATCTACCGGATCTGTCGGGTGACCTCAGCGACGAGGAGCACGCGCTGCTCGCCGAGCAGATCGTCGCCTCCCGGATCGACGGGCCCGTGTTCTTCGCCGGCGCTCACCGCTTCCTCCCGGAACTGTCCGAGGTCGCCGATACACGGGTGGTGATCCTCCGCATGTCGGGTCACGGTCACCTATCACGTCGACCCCGGGGCAACCTCCAGCACGGGAAGGCGTCAGTGCCGTGATCCCTCGTTCACACGGTTCACGATCGCCACAGCAGAGACGCCCCGATGAGCTGCGGTCTCTTGCGGACAGGTCGGTCGGATTCGCTGAAGGGACCCCCGGCCCTTCCCTGCGGCTCGGCTCTGTGTTGTCCTTGAAGTGGCACCGAGGGCGACCCACAGACGCGGGGAAGCGGATTCCGAGCCGCGCACCGCGCAATCAGGGCCCGCGAGAAGCGGGCAGCCCTCGGCGCCGTTATGTGTACCGGCTATGACCGGCTATGAACCGGTGCGACCAGCGAGCCCAACGCGACCATCGCGACCTGCAGTGAGCTGCGAAGTCCTGCCGCCCCCTGCGTAGGCCGAACCGAGCCACGTCTCGTCGATGCGCAGCCGCTTGTAGCGCGTCGAGTCGGTCGACGCCGCGTGCGTGTTCACCACCTCCAGCCGCACATGGCGCGTCGTGGTGGCCGGGATGTCGATGACAGCCACGCTCCGGTGACTGGGTAGCGTGCCGGTCTTCACCGGATTGCCCCAGTTCGTACCGTCATTGCTGACGTACACCCGGTAGTCCCGGATGCGCGCCGACTGCTCGGTCCCCGACCGGGCGTAGCTCACCGAGTCCTCGCGCTGGTTGACGGCGAGGTACTGCACCCGCTTGGCCGAACCGAGGTCGAAGCGGAGCGAGACCGGGGTGGTCTTGTTGCTGTCCCAGAACGTCGAGAAGTTCCCGTCGGCCGCCGCGGCGGCGCCGTGCCCGCTCGCGGAAGCGCTGGCGCTCATGGTGTAGGACGAGGCGGGGATGATGCCCTCGCGTCCACTGGTGGTGACCTTGAAGACCGTGTCGTACGGGTCCCAGCTCCCCAGACCCGTCAGGCTGAGCGTTCCGCCCGACTGGCTGAAGGCGATCGCCGCTCCGGTGCGCAGGTTGGTCACCTTCGTCACCCGGTAGCCGTTGTCGCGGACCCTGAGGGTGGAGGTGGAGGGCGGAGTCAGCACATGGACGTAGTGCTGGTTCGGGTCGGCCTTGCTGACCGTGGTGACCCCGTGCGCGCCGTCGTTCCAGAAGCCGGGCTTCAGCCCGCCGTACATATAGCCGCCGCCTTCGGTGCCCTTCAGTGACTCCCAGACGGCGTCGAGATAGCCGTTGGCGAAGTTGTTGAAAGCGGCCTGGTTCGACGGGAACTTCCCGTTCACCATCGCGGTTTCCGCCATGAGCGCCTTGACCGACGAGCCGGCGTTGGTGATGAGTCGGCCGAGGGTGAGTTTGCGGTCCACGGCGGGGTCGGAGCCGGTGTACCACCAGGCTCCGGTTGACGGGAGTTTGAAGTCGGCCTCGATCAGCCGGGGCGCCGCCGTGTAGACCGCCTGCGGGTAGTCGTACGACGGGGACATCCCGGTCTTCTGCTCATTGCTGATCATGTCCATGATCGGCGTGTCTTCGTTGTTGTTGCTGAGCGTGTAGTTCGGCCGCTTCTGGTAGATCTTCGCGTAGAGGTTGTTGCGCTCCCAGTACGCGTTGTCGTTGTCGATCCAGAAACCGCCGAGATCCGGATAGCGGTCCATGACCTCGAAGAAGAGGTCGTAGGAGTACTCGCCGAAGCCGTCCCGGGTGTGCAGGTCGACGGTGCGGCCCTTGTACGCGGAGTACGCGGCCGAGTCGAGCCACTCGTGGCCGCCCTCGTTGTGCCACTGCGGGTCGTCGGTCATGTAGAGGATCGTCTTGAGCCCCTTGGCCTTGGCGGCGCTGATCAGCTCGCCGAGGAAGTCCCGCTTCGTGGCGCAGCTGCCGGGGATCTTGGACGGCCAGGGGCGGGCGTAGCCCAGGCGGCTGTGGAAGGTGGCGAGCACCAGATACTGGGAGTGCAGCTTCTGAGCCTCATTCACCCAGTAGTCGGCGGTCCAGCCGCCGTTCGTCACGTCCTTCTCCCAGGCGCTGCAGCTGGTGTGCGTGGGCGCCGTGCGCTGGCCCCAGTGCAGGAAGAGTCCGGAGACGGAGGAGCGCAGGAAGTCCTGGCGCGGGTGCAGCACATCGGCGCGGGCAGGTCCGGGCAGGGCGAGCGCGCCGAGCAGTAGGGCGAGCACCGCCAAGAGCCGTAGCCGTACGGTCAGACGTCTGTTCATGCTGGGCCGTCCAGATGGTCGAGGTTGGGCTTGCCGCAGTTCTGGCTGGAGCCGGTCTGGCTGATGCGCAGGGCGCCCCCGGTCGTATTGCTGCTGTCCACGACGCAGTAGCCGGTCACCGACTGGAAGAGGAGGTCGGAGGGGCTGTTGCTGCCGCGCTGGGCGGTGAAGCGGTCGAATCGCACCCCGCTGCTGTTGTTGGCGATGACCGCGGGCCGACCGTCGTTCGCGGCGAACCGCACCTCGCTGCCCGTGAAGCGGACGTCGTCGGCGTTGCGGATGTACCAGCCGTACGCCGGGCGGGTTCCGATGCTGTTCGGGTTGTAGTTGGTCGGCTGGTTGCTGGGCGGGTCGGTGGACATGGTGCCGCTGCCGCCGGGCACGCTGATGTCCACGTTGTCGAAAGTGATGTCTGTGATCCGGCCGCTGCCGGACTCGCCCCACAGGGTCGGCGAGAAGGACGGACTGGATCCGGTCGCCTTGATGTTGGTGTACGTGATGTCGCGGATGGAGCCGACGCCCGGGTTGTTGCCGCAGCGTTTACGGGTTCCGACCTTCTGCATGATCGGCGAGTGGACGTCGGTCATGGTGATGTCCTTGTAGTGGACGTCGGAGATCTTGGAGCCGTCCATGGAGACCATGCCGAGTCCGGACTTGTTGGAGCCCCGGATGGTGATCCGCTCGAAGCGGTAGTCGGTGAAGTCGCCGCAGGTCTCGGAGCCGAACATCAGGGCGTTGCAGCACTTGGCCGAGAGGAAGGAGTCGGTCACGGTGACGTGGCCGTTGGACAGCTTGGCGCCCAGCGCGTAGTCGCTCTTGAAGGCGAGTGCGTCGTCGTTGGCCTCGAAGTGCGCGTTGGTGATTTTGACGTTGGTGGTGCTGATGACGTTCCAGCCGTCCCGGTCCATCGCGGTGTCGATGGTCAGGCGGTCGGAGACGACGTTGTCGCAGTTGTTGATGAGGGCCGCGAAGTGGCCGCCTTCGCGCAGCGTGATCCCGCTCATCGTCAGGTTCTTGCACCGGGTCAGGGAGATGATCTTGTCGGCCTCGCCGGACTTCGGGTTGCCCGTGATGAGCGCGCCGTCGCCGTCGATGGTGCCGGAGCCGGTGAAGCCGATGTCGGTGAGCCTGTCACCGTAGATCATCGCGTTGTGGAAGTGGCTGTGTCCGTAGTCCTGGTATTCATCCCAGGGGTTGGGCTCAGGCGGGTCGTAGCTGTCCGCGCCGTTGCCGCTGATCGTCGATCCCGCGTCGAGCTGCAGGGTGACATGGCTCTTCATGTGGATGGTGTTCTTGGACTCGTACGTCCCCGCCGGGAAACGCACCGTCCCGCCGCCCGCGGCGTTGGCCGCGTCAATGGCCTTCTGGATGGCCGATGTGTCGTTCGTCGAGCCGTCCCCCTTGGCTCCGTAGTCGCGCACATTGAATTCGGCTGCCGCGGGGGCCGCCGGCGCCGCTACGGGAAGGGCGGCCGCCGGTGCGGTGGCGCTCGACGGCTGGGCGAGACCCAGCAGCACCAGGAACCCCCATAACGCGATGGCAACGCTGTTTCTCATATGTCTCATTGCTTCTTTCGCCCCCTCAGACGAGTTGGTAGCCGCGCATGGTGGTGAGGAGCATGTGGCAGTCCTGCAGCGAACCCGATGTGTCGCCGAGCGAGCGGTAGATGCCCCACTTCGGGCGCACTCGGTCCGCGAGGAAGGTGTCGACCCCGGTCCTCGTCCGGTCGATCACCGTGGTGCCGCCGCTCTTGAGGATCCAGCGGACGGAGCCCGACGTACCGTTGCCGATCGTGATCTGGAAGTCGACGTCGGTCCACTTGTCGTGCAGCGGCACCAGGGCCGTACGACCGACGAGGATGTTGGAGTCGAACAGCTTCAGCTCGATGGTCTGCGCGCCGTCCACCCGGCGCAGTGACTGCACGACGATCGGGGACCCGCCCTTGCCGGGCTGCTTCATCTGCATGATGTGGGTGAAGCTGGTGGTCGCCTTGAGCGAGCTCGGGATGTACATGGAGTACGTGATCCGCCAGGTCTGACCCGACAGCCATTTCAGGTACGTGTCGCCGTTGCGGCAGCCGGTGACCTCCTGGCGCTGCCGGTCGGTCATGGTGTCCCGGTCCACCCTGTGCATGTTGAACCGGAAGTTGTCGCCCTCGGCGTAGATGTGCGGCTGGCCGGCCGGGTGCGAGTCGGCCCGGTCGTCCTCGATCGTCTCGAACGCGCGCAGTCCGTCGGAGCCGGCCGAGGGCGACCAGCGCAGCTGCCAGGCCGCGGGCCGGGCGTGCCCGAGGCTGGGATAGGCCGCCGCGACGGCCCCGCCCGCCGCGGCCCCGAACAGCGCTCTCCTCGAGGTGCTCATCTCCGCTACCTCCTCTGCCTCGCTCCGAGTTGTTCATTCATGATCAGAAAGGCGCCGAGCCCGTGGAAGTCGTTCGTGGCTCTGGTGCGGTTGATGTAGTAGGCGTAATTGCCGACGTTGGTGCCGATGGAGATGTCGGTCAGCTGGGTCCGGCCGTCGCCGCCGAGTGAGATCTTCGCGAGCACACCGTCGTAGCCGCGCCGGGCGACGTCCGCGTAGTGGGCGTCGACGTAGCCCTGCTGCGCGGCACGGGACAGCGCGAAGCTGAACATGCTGGAGCAGGACGTCTCGGTCCAGTTGTCCGGCCGAGAGCCCTCGTCGATGACCTGGAACCACCGACCGGTGGCGGGGTCCTGGTAGCGCTCCAGGCCCGCCGCGAGCTTCCGCAGGATGGTGAGCAGCTGGTCACGGCGCGGGTGCGCGGCGGGAAGGGCGTCCAGCACGTTGACCGTGGCCATCGAGTACCAGCCGACCGCGCGGCACCAGTGCTCGGGAGCGAGGCCGGTGTCCGGGTCGGACCAACTCGCGTTGCGCGACTCGTCGTAGGCGTGCTTGAGCAGTCCGCTGTCCACCTGCAGATGGCTGCCGTAGACGGCGATCTGTTTCGCCGCCTCGTCCTGTCCGTACGTCGAGTCGCCGAATTCCCTGCCGTACTCGACGAGGAACGGACTGACCATGTAGACGCCGTCCGCCCAGAGTTGGTGGGCGCGGCTGCTCGACGTGGCGTGCCAGAAGCCGCCGTCGGAGGTGCGCGGATAGCTCTTCAGCCGGTCGCGGATCTTCTTGGCCGCGGTGCCGTAGCGCGCCTGTCCCGTTTCGTGGTGCATGATCACCAACAGCCGGCCGGCCTGCATGCTGTCGAGGTTGTTGAAGCTCTGGCCGATGTTGCCGCTGCTGTCGACGAACCGGTCGACATAGCTCTTGATGTACGACAGATAGCGGGCGTCGTGGGTGCGCTGGTACGTGAGGTACTGACCGTAGAGATAGAGCCCGACCGGATACGACCAGCCGCCGATCTGACCGGGGCTGTGGCGCGCCATCGTCGACTCGACCAGGGCAACCGACCAGTCCGTGGCGCCGGTGTCGTCGCCGACGGTGAGCGAGTCGAGGTTGGGTCCGCCGTTCGCGGTGGTGGCGGTGGCGCGTACGGTGTTGGCGCCCGCGTTGAGCGTGGTCGTGACCCTGCTGGTCCGCCAGGTGCTCCATGCGCCCGTGGACGGGAACGAGACGTTCTCGGCGACGGCCACTCCGTTCACGGAGATGTTCATCGGCCGGTCGGAGGAGGTGCCGTTGGCGAACCGGAGCGCGAGTGCGGACTTGCCGGCTTGCGCGACGTCCACCGTGAACTCGACATAGCCACCAGTGGCGTTGTCGTAGTTGACGAACCCGGTCCCGGTGAAGCCGCTGTGGTCGGCCTCGACGACGCCCTGCGAGATCAGTGCGTTCTCGGCCTCGTATCCGACCGGGGCAGGAGCATCGGCTGCCGCCGTACGCGGCGCGGTCAGCCCCGTACACACAAGGGCTGCGATGAGAAGCAGGGCACGCAGGCGTCTCATGATCCTCCCTGGGGGGAGTGCACCGGCGGTGCGATGGGGCACCTCCCAGCGGTAGCTGGGGGAGATCCGGAGTGTTCAGCCACTTGAACCGTGTTCGGGTACAGAATCGACCTGTGACGGTCCACGGTCAATGGATGCGGCAGAAGTCCTCGGAGGTCTGCCGGCGATGCGGCGAAGAGCCCCGCTCCGGAGCCTGGGAGGCGCTCACGCCTCCGGGCCGCAACCTCAGACGAGTTGCAGCCGTGCCGGGAGTTCGCCAGGCAGGCACGGCTCATGCTCGAAGAGCACGGTCACCCCGGCCGGGAGGTGCATCGGAACGCCCGTGGCGGCCGACGCGGTGGTCACCGCATCGGCCGCCACGGGCGGAGACATCCGAGACGTCAGGCAGTCTGTGCCTGTTCGTAGACGCTCTCTGCTTCGTTCCCGAAGTACGGGCCGAACATCCGGTTGGGCAGGAAGGTGTAGCCGAAGCTGTTCACCGACGTCTGCAGGCCGGTGCCCGTGGCCTCGTTGAACGAGGCGAACCACGGGCCCCCGCTGGAGCCGCCCGTCATGTTGCAGGCCATGCCGTGGTCGTTGGAGAAGAACATGTCCTTGGAGGTGTTGCCGCTGCAGTAGATGAGCTTGCTGCCGTCATACGGGGAGGCGGCGGGGAAGCCGAAGGCGTACATCGGCTTGTTGTAGCCGCCGTTGAACTGCAGGCCCTGAGCCCCGACGACGTCGGTGAGCCGCTTGCCGTCCAGCGGGCTGACGACGGCGGCGCCGACGTCGTAGTTGATGTCCTCACTCTCCGCCCACTGCGGTGTGGTCACGGTCTTGGTCGCCGTCCAGGTGCCGTGGGGTCGCTGACCGTCGTGGTAGCCGGGGACGAACACCCAGTTGGTGTGCCAGCTGCCCTGGTACTTGAGGCAATGCCCAGCCGTGATCACTGTGCTGGCGTTCTTGCTGGTGACGGCGTTGCCTGAACAGGATGCGGTACGACCCTGGAAGGTGAAGAACACCCTGCCGGAGGTCTTGACGACGGCGCCGCCGCCGGTCCACGGCCCGCCGGCCTGCGGGAAGGACTTGATGCCTATGGATGGGAGGGTCGGCAGGACGGTGGATGCCTTGCCGCGGTGCTTCGGAGCCGAGACGGCGCCCGGCGCGACCGTGAGCAGGTCGAGCGGAGTGGCCGATCGCATCCGCTCCGGGGTCCAGAAGTCCCTGACCTTGTCCTGCGCTTGAGCAGTGGTTGCGGCGACGTGGTGCACGGCCGCGGGGCCGGGGGCCGGGGTCGCGTTGGCGGTGGTTGCCTGGAGTCCTGCTGCGAGCAGGGTGCCGGCGGCCACGAGGATGCCGACGGCGGTACGACGGGGATGTCTCACGCGTACTCCTTCTGCCAAAGCCGCGCGAGGTGTCACGCGGGCAGTGTGGGGGCCGGACCGGGGCGTGCCCGGTCCGGGCAGACGGGTGGTGCGGTTACCGGTGCGTGAGGCAGAGTGCCACGGAACCCCTAAGATTGTCAGGACCGCATCAAGATCAAAAGCCGGGCCGTACGCGGCCCACCGGGCGAGTGAGCCCGCCTCGAGGGGGCCAGGCGGCCGGAGCCGAACGGCCGGGGCCGATGCCCTCTACGAGGCGGGCGTGTTCATGAACGATCCGGCTCCCGGTGACCGAGGCGCACTGCCAGCGCGGGGATGATCACCGCTGCGGCGACGAGGTGTGACAGGGCGAGGACGACCCGGGTCGTGGTGGCGGTGTGGGTGGCCATGATCGGGCCGGCGAGCGACAGCACGGTGAGCGTGACGGTGGTGACGACGAAGATCCGTGCAGGGCGCTTGGCCCAACGGGCGAGGGCGACAGCCAGCACTATCCCGACGACCGACCAGAACAACACCCCCATGGCGAAACCGAAGGGTGGGATCGCCTCGGCGGCCTTGGCACCGGGGCCCCCGGCCTTCATCGGAACATCGAGCGCCCGAGCGCCGAGTGCGAATACCTCCGTCACGACGGCGCCGGTGACGGCAGCCAGGACACCGACTCGCCATACCGGCTGAGTGGTGACGACGGATCTGATCGACATCGGGCGCGGGCCCTGCGGGCTGCCGGTCGCGGTCATGACGCTGCCTCCTGGTCAGGTCTTGGGTGTTGCCTTCGCAGAAGTAGACCGGGCCGCGGCGAGGAATTCATCGGTTGTACCGAAACTTCTGTGCCAACGTCGCGATCCGATGGGCCGAACGACCCGGATCCCCTCCCGGGTCTGTCCCCTCCGGGGCCCGTCCTAACCCGAGTGCCGCTCCCGCCACTCACGGACGACACGTTCGACGTCGAAGGGCACCAAGGTGAGCGGCGGGCCGTCGAGCGGCCGCCGGGTCGCCTCGACGATCTTTTCGTTGATGTCCCCCACGATCTGCCGTACCTCGCGCTCCGACCTGGCCTGTGACGCTGCGACCAGCGCGTCCTCCGCCTCCTTCCGCAGGGCGAGCGTCGGTGGCAGGTAGGACAGCCCCTCGCGGCGCATCTTCCGCTTGACCCACCACAGCTCGTCGTACGGCTCGTCCAGGCCGGGGAGCGGCTCACCGGCACCGGGCAGGTCGGCGAACTCGCCACGCTCCGCCGCTTCGCGGATCTGCTTCTCGACCCACGACTCGAAGCTGACGCCCGGCGGCTTGCGCTCGCTCATACCGCCATTCTCCCTCGGGTGCCGCCGCGGTTCGGCTTTTCCCAGGTGGAGACCGGGGGGTCCTCGGGCCAGGGAGCGGCCGTCGATGCCTCGCGCGGGTGCGTACGCGTGACCGGTGTGCGGGTGAGCGCCCTCTGGCTGCCGTTAGGTTACGGTTTGACCAGGGCACTTCAAGCCGCATAGATTCTGCCCCCGGCTTGAGCCATCAGGACAGGCCTCATCGCAGTCCTTGAGGGGACGCAGTGCACGGCGTCACCGTGCGTCGGCTCCACGACACCGATCGGTCGGGTTGGTGGCTGCTCATCGCGCTGATCCCGATTGTGGGCCCGATCGTCCTGCTGGTGTTCCTGGCCAGTGACGGCAAGCCGCACGAGAACGCCCACGGCCCGAACGCCAAGTACGTTCCGGCTCACTGACGCTCGTGTGGCAGCCGGTGGGAGCGGCTTCCCGCCGTCCCCGCCGGCTCTCTGTTCACGGCGGCTCGTCAGCTTTCGCGCTGTCGAGCCGCCCTCGGCGTAGGAGCAGACCACGCCTGCGCGGCCGCCGCCTTGCCCGGGGGCCCGCGGAGTCCGCGCATACCGGCCGCTGAGGTCACCGACGTATCTCTTGGACTGTCCACGTTCCGGGAGATCATCTGACGCGGGCGCCTGGGCCACGGCATAGGACGAGGTCGGATGCTCATCGGTGCCGAGGCCGCGCGGTTCAGTGGGGGGTGAAGATCTTCGAGACGAACTCGGCGATCTGCTCGTCCGACACGTTCCGGGCAAGGTCGGACTCACTGATCATGCCGACCAGCCGCTTGTCGTTCTTCACGTCGATGACGGGGAGGCGCTTGATCTGGTGACGCTCCATCGCGCTGAGAACCTCACGGATGTCAGCGTCCGCGTCGATCCACTCCGGAGTGCCTTCGGCCAGGTCAGCCGCTGTGACCCTGGACGGATCGCGCCCCTCGGCAACGCACTTGAGTACGATGTCGCGGTCGGTGATCACGCCAGACAGCCTGTCCTTGTCACAGATGGGCAGGACCCCTACGTCGAGCTCGCGCATCCGTTGCGCCGCTCTGTCCAGGGTCTCGTGGGCAGGGATGCATTCCACGCCCGTATGCATGATGTCCCGCGCCTTCATGGCAGTCCTCCTCGGTCGAAGTGGTCGGCCTGCCCCAAGTCAGGCGATGCAGCCGTGATCCGCCGCATTGCTCCCACCGTGCGGGCCAAGAGAAACGGCGGATCCGCCATTCGGCGCTGCCGGAGCCCCCGGCAACCCCACGCTCCCACGGCGTCGCCAGGGACTCCTGAGCCGGCTTCGACCTACTCCGGCCGGTCGTACTCCGGTCAGTCGCTCGATGACCGCCGCCCCTGTGGTGCGCGGCGCGGGCTCAGCGCAGCGGGCGGCTTGGTCCTCGCCCCGGCCAGGGGCACCGTCATCGTTCAGTTGGGATCTCGGGCCGGTCGATGATGCGCAGCCATGTACCGTCCGGCTGGCGGCGGGCGACCTGAACCCGGCCGCCCGTGCCGTCAGCGGGAAGGGTCGAGGTGAGGGCGAGGTCGCCATAGCGGATCGTCGGCAGGTGCTTCTCCAGCCGAAACGGCAACGAGGCGTGCTGGAGCATCCGCTCGCACACGGCGCGGATCGCTTCCCGGCCGACCGTCGCGGAGCCGGGCGGGTAGGCGAGCACCGCATCGGGCGCGTACAGCTCGGCCAGTCCCTCGGCGTCGCGGGCGTTGGACCGCTCCACGAACAATCGGGCCAGGTCTTCGGGGGTGATGGCACGTTCACGGGTCTCGGTCACGATCGACTCCCTTCTCTCACCTCCCACTCTGTGGTGCCCCAGTTCAGAAGTCCAAGAGATGGTAAGTCTCGTTGTTAGAATCGTCAGTTATGGAACTGCGGCAGCTTGAATACTTCGTGGCCGTTGCCCAGGAGCGGAACTTCACCAGAGCCGCGGAGAAGGTGCACGTGGCTCAGCCTGGAGTCAGCGCACAGATCCGCCGGTTGGAGCGCGAGCTCGGCCAGGAACTGCTGGACCGGTCCGGCCGCTCGGTGCGCCTGACCCAAGTGGGGGCGGCCGTCCTCCCTTACGCGCGGGCCGCGCTCGCCGCGGTCGAAGGTGCCCGGCTCGCTGTCGACGAGCTGACCGGACTGCTCCGGGGACACGTCGCCGTCGGGACCGTGACCTCGCACACCGTCGACCTGCCCGGCCTCTTGGCGGAGTTCCACAACGACCATCCGGCGGTGGAGATCACCCTGGCCGAGGCGAACTCCGATCAACTCCTCGACGACCTGCGGACAGGACACCTCGACGCGGCGATCATCAGCGTGGGCCGTACGACTCCGGCCGGCATCGAGAGTCAGCCGGTCGACGACCAGCCGATCGTCGCGGCGGTCGGCCACGACCACGAACTCGCCGTCCACCCAGTCATCTCACTCGACACGCTCCGCGGCCACGCACTGATCAGTCTGCCCCGCGGCACGGGCCTGCGCGCCCGACTCGACGAAGCCTGCGCGGCCGCCGGGTTCGCGCCGCGGATCGCGTTCGAAGCCGGCGATCCCGAATTCCTCGCCCAACTCGCCAGCCGCGGCCTCGGGGTGGCGATTCTGCCCGGCGCGTTCGCCGAGGCGCGGTCCGAGCAGTTGCGGACGATCGCCATCAACCCGCCGGAGTTGCGCGGCCGACTTGTCTTCGCGTGGCGAGCAGATGGTCCGAACAGCCCGGCCGCCCGCGTTCTGGTCAGCCGCGCCTGCGGCATGCTACGCGCCGTCGCCCAGCACTAGACGCACGCGCCCCCGAACCGCTGCCACTTTCCAGGCCGTTGGTGACCGACCTCGATCCGGCGCCTCTCCAGGGTGTCTGCGACTCTCCTGGGGAAGTGATCTTCATTGAGACAATCTCACCCGCACCCTCATGATGGAGGCATGACGAGACCAACACCCCCCGCAGAACTAGTTGAGTTGACCGACGGCTTTCACCTCTGGGCTCCCGGCATCGTGGGAACGTGGGGGTTCGCCAACTGCGCGTTGATATCGGCCGGGGAGGAGGCGCTGCTCGTCGACACCCCGTACACGGCGGACTTGACGCGCAGTCTGCGTGCGGCGGCCGATCGTGTCCTGCCGGGCGGAGTGGACTCCATCCGTACCGTGGTCAACACCCACCCCAACGGGGACCACACGTTCGGCAACCAGTTCTTTCCCGGGGCAGAGATCATCAGTTCCGCAACTGCTCGGGAACACGCCCGTCATGAGCCCGGACCCGACCGCATGGAGCAGCTCGTCCACAGTACGGACCCGCTCACGCCTCTGGGTTGGTACATGCGCGAGCACTTCCCCACCGACTACTCCGGCCTTCGCCAGGTGCTGCCCACTCGGGTCTTCTCCGGCAAGGACACCTTGAGCGTCGGGGATCTGACGGTGGAATTGCTCGAGCTCGGCCCCGCCCACACCGCCGGAGATGTCGTCGTGTACCTGCCCGAACAACGGGCCGTGTGTGCCGGCGACATCATCTTCGTCTCCGACCATCCCGTGCACTGGGTCGGGCCTTTGGCCCGTGTCCAGGACGCCTGCCACCGGATCCTCGACCTCGATCCCGACATCATCGTCCCCGGCCACGGCCCCGTCATCGGTCAGGGCGAACTGCGCAACTACATCGGTTATCTGCAGACCGTGGAGCGGCGGATTCACGCTTCACACGCCCGCGGCCTGACCGCTGAGGAAGCCACGGCCGACCTGATGGGCGACATCCCTCATCCGCATCTGGGACTGCCCGAGCGTTTGGTGATCCTCACCGGCGTCGAGTACCGCTCCCTCGACCGCGACACCAGCCCCCTGGACATGGTTGCGCTGGTGGACTCCGCTGCCCGCTTCGCCGGGGCACTGCGCGATGCCGTTCCGGGCCCAAGGGGCGGCACCGGACCAACCTCCTCGAGCGAACCGACACCGGTCTGACCGGACGGCTCTCCTCGCGACGGTCGCCCCGCCGAGCATCGGCCGGGGCGGCCGTCGTTCTCCGACCTCGTCCAGGGCACGAACGATGGCACGGGAGAGGAACGGGTTTCTTCCCGGGTGTGAGGTTTAGCGGGACGCCATCGCGTTACCCGGCCCGTGGCCCCCTGTCGCGGCTTCCGGGGAGCCGGGCGTCGGCCGGCTGAGACAAGCCGGCCGACGCATCCTGTCCGGCTGCATTCCGCGTCACCGCACCCTGACAGAACGTCAGGCCAGAGTTCGCGCCCGCGACCACGTCGCTCAGGCCGCGGCCCCGGCCCTCGATGTGCAGCCCGCCGGTCCCTGTCACCCAGGCTGCGTCGTGCACCGTGGCGCCGCTGCCGGACTGTGCCGCCTTTTCCCGGGTCCGACCGGGCCAGCCCCCCGTACGCCGCAGCGGGGTCCTGGATACGGACAGCCCATTCGAAGTCGAGAGCCGCCGCGATGGCTGCACTGCGCCGCTCTTCGGCCACATCCTGCCGTCAGCAGCAGAGCGGCCGCCCCCCCCGTCGCCGCGGCACGTGGTGGCCGTTCTCCGGGGCTGCTCCGGTGTCCCGACGACGGGCGATCCCCGTCGGACGTACGGAGTCGCGCCGGCCTCACCATTGAATATCTTGACCAGGGCAGGCACGGGTCAGGCCAGGCTGGGAGCGCTATTGGAAGAGCGGGCCAAGGGTGTTTTCCCAAAGCCACGTCCCGGCGCCCCCAATAGGATCCTGGAGGCCGTCGCCAACAGGGGCGCCATTGCCAGTGACCCCTTTCAGGCTCTCGGTGATGAATGCAGGTCGGGGGACGTCGTCAGCGGAAGCGGCCGAGGCAGTGCCGAGGACACTGACAGCCGCGACCGTGAGAGCGGCAAGGGGCGTACGGATATGCATGGTGTTTCTCCTGATTGGTGGTGGCAGCGGCGTTGGAACCGAGTCACTGCTCACCACTGCCCCGCACAGACGCCGACCGCATGAGCAGCAACCCGATTGGGGCAGCGTTTCCACGCCAACGGACGAGGCTCGCGCGGCTGTGTAGCTATCTACTGGTCCGCGGGTTGGGGTGTACCTCGCTCGTGGGCGTGGTTGTAGAGGCTGAGTCGGGCCGCTTCGGGGATCAGTTTTGCGCGCGTTGGGTCATGGTGTGGCGGTGCTGGTGGCGTGGGGGAGGGGTGGCGTGGTCGTGTGTGGGGCTGGTTGTGCCCTGAACATCTGCCTCCGCGTCCTTGGCAGGCTCGCGGGTATCGATGCCCTCCCAGAGCACCCGCACCGAGGCACGTCCAGGCCATCGTGGTGGAGATTCCAGCCGGCTTCTTCCAGGGCATCAACACTCGTTGGCGTCGCCGTCGTCGTCTGGAGCAGTACGCGGCCGAGGAGGCGGTGTTCCGTGCAGCAGAGAAGACGAGCGGCGAGGGGATTCCGGGAGCTACGGGACCGTGCCGCCGCCGGTGACGGCGCCGTACGGCGGTCCCTGCGCGGCGCGGGCTCGGCGCTCGGGATCGTACTCGCCGGGTCAGTGAACCTGCTCGACCCGCAGGCCGTGGTGCTCGGCGGGGCGCTCGCGGAGCTGTCGCCGTGGCTGCTGCCCGCCGCGGAGCGGGAGCCGTCCCGCCGGGTGACGCGCTCGTACAGCGAGCTCGTCGTCTCGTGGCTCGGCCGCGACGGGCCGCTGCTGGGGGCGGCGCACTCCGTCGTGCAGGCGTGTGCTCGACAATCCGGTCGGGCCCACCAACTCCCTTGGTGCCGGGGGCGACTGATCCTCTGTTTCAGCCGCTGTCGCAGCGGTCACCATGACAGAGGGGGGGGTTGTCATGCGCGCGCCGCTCCTGGAGGCCCCCATGGACTCGTCCCGACCGGCCCGCCGGACCCTGCTGCGAGGCGGCCTCGTGGTCGCCACCGCTGCCCTGACCACCGGCACAGCCACAACCGCCACCGCCCGCGCCCGGAGACGCCCGGCCGACTACCCGGACGCCCACTGGACGCCCGCCAGCCCGTCCAACTACACCGTCTCCAGCCGCCCGTCGAGCTACCCCCTCGACTACGTGGTCGTGCACGTCACGCAGGAGACCTACGACGACACTATCAAGATCTTCAAGAATCCGGCCTCCAAGGTCTCGGCGCACTACGTGGTGCGCTCGGCGGACGGGTTCGTCGGCCAGTGCGTGCACGACAAGGACATCGCCTGGCACGCCGGGAACTGGGGCTACAACACCCGCAGCATCGGCATCGAGCACGAGGGCTGGGTGGACAAGCCCGAGTACTTCACCGACGCGATGTACGAGTCGTCGGCCGCCCTCGCCGCGTACCTCTGCGACACCTACGGCATCCCGAAGAACCGCGACCACATCATCGGCCACAACCAGGTGCCGGGCTCCGACCACACGGACCCGGGACCGCACTGGGACTGGGCGCGCTATCTGCGGCTGATCAACGAGAGCTGACCGCCGGTCGGCGAGCTCTGGCCCGAGGCCAAGACACATGGGGCGGCGGTCGTTCGGAAACGGTGCGCTGCGGGCCCTGGGCCTATTCCGGGCCGTGGAGGGCCCCAGGGCGGACGCGGAGTCGTGGTCGGCGGGGCCCGCAGGGGACCAGCGGCCGCGCTCCTTGCGGTACGGCCACCACCGCCCGTCCCTCCCGTACCGCAGCTGCTGGGCCTCCGTCCCCACCGCCGTCCAGCGGTTGCGGGCGGCTCGAAGGTCCACGTGATCACCGAGCGGTCCGGTCTGCCCCTGTCCGTCGGAATCTCGGCGTCTAAGGAGTGGACTGCACGTCTCCGGTCGTCGACGACGCGATGCTGCCGCCGAGGGCGAAGTCGCCCGGCGGGATACCGGGGTGGTGCCCGCGCCGGACCGGCGGGTCTGTGCGCGCCGCCGGGCTCGCCGAGGGGGCGAGCGCCAGGCGGGAGACGATGCGGTAGCGGTCGCCCCGGTAGAGCGAGTGCACGTACTCCACGGGTCGGCCGGACGTCTCCGTGGTCAGCCGCTCGAACAGCAGGGCGGGGGAGAGGACCGGGACGTCGAGCAGGCGGGCCTCGTCCTCGTTGACCACCGTGGGCTCGATCGACTGCAGCGCCTCGTGCACCCGTACCTGGTGACGTTCCCTCAGGTGGTCGTAGAGCTCGCCCGCCTCCAGTTCTGCCCGCGAGAGGCCGGCCACCACATCGGCCGGGAAGTGCAGATGCTCGATGGCGATGGGGGAGCCGTCGACGAGCCGCAGCCGTGCGATGGAGACCAGTTCGGCCGCCGGAGACATGCGCAGTTTGCGGCCGATGCGGGCACCGGCCTGCACGGTGGTCAGTTCGAGCACTCTGCTGGACCAGTCGCCGCCCGCCCGGGGGACCGCCATGGCCCGGTCGTCGCCGACGAGTTCCTGGGTGATCTTCGCGGGTGCCACGAACATGCCGCGGCCGTGCTCGCGTACCAGCTGACCAGTCGCCACCAGCTCGTCCACGGCGGCGCGCAGCGTGGGGCGCGAGACGCCGAGCAGGGCGCACAGCGTGCGCTCCGAGGGGATGCCGTCCCCCGGCCCGCGTGCGTCGATGAGTTCGAGGAGGAAGTCGCGGACCCTCTCCCGCTTGAGCATCGCCCGTGACGATCCGCCATCCATACGACCGCCCCTCTGTCCTGGCTGGGATGGTAACCAGCGCGTTGCAGAGCACACAACTGGTCTGCTGGTAGATGCCGGGCGGACCCACGGGCGTGCATCCCGATCACCCAATTCCCGCCCACATCCCGGGAGATGGGGACCGCATGAGCCTTGACGGGGGCATTGGTCTATGCCAGCTTCTGGGGCTGGAAGCTGACCAGTTGGACAACTGGTCAGCTCCGGTCCGGTAGGACGTCGAGACCCCCCACCCCCTTCAGACGAGGACGTCGGACGATGAGCCACAAACCGACCACCGCCACAAGACTGCGCACGGCCGCGGCCGTCGCCACCGCCGCCGGGCTGGCCTGCGCCGCCCTCACCGCCCTGCCCGCCTCGGCCGCACAGGACGACCCAGCCCTCTTCGACGACTTCAACTACTCCGCACACAACGACCCGAAGCTCGCCGAGCGCGGCTGGACCGTCAGGTCCGGCTCCGGCGGGCCCGGCGCACCCAGCGCCGGCTGGCGGCCGGAGAACATCACCTTCGCCTCCGACGGCGGCAGCAGCGTCATGAACCTGGAGACCGGCACCGACGGAACCGGGGCCGGCACACAGCAGTCCGAGATCCACCACCGGCGCAAGTTCGGCAACGGCACCTACGCCGCCCGCGTACGGTTCTCCGACGCGCCCAGGAGCGGCCCCGACGGCGACCAGCTCGTGCAGACCTTCTTCACCATCACCCCGCTCGACGCCCCGATGGACCCGGACTACGGGGAGCTGGACTTCGAGTACCTGCCCAACGGCGGCTGGGGCGAGCCGGGCAATGTCCTCTTCACGACGTCGTGGGAGACCTACCGCCCGGACCCCTGGGAAGCCGTCAACACGCACAACGAGGTGCGGGCGAGCTACGAAGGCTGGCACGATCTGGTCGTCACCGTCGACGACGCGGCGATCAAGTACTACGTGGACGGGAACCTGTTCGCCACCCACGGGGAGCCGTATCTCCCGGAGACCCCGATGTCGGTCAACTTCAATCAGTGGATCATCGCCGATGGCCTCCAGGACAGCACCACCCCACGCGCGTACGACCAGAAGGTCGACTACGTCTACTACGTCGAAGACCGCGTGCTGACACCCGCTCAGGTCCAGGACCGGGTCGGGGCCTACCGCGACCAGGGGATCACGCACACGGACACCGTGCCGTAGACGCTGCGCGGCATCGAGCGGCAGATCGAAGGAGTACAGCAGGCCCAGGCGCCGGACGATCCCCCGAGCGAAGACGGCGGGCACGAGGCGCTGGCCACGACGTGGCTGGTGCCGGGGCGCCGATACCGGTAGCAGTCCGCGGACGGCCCCGGGCACTGGAGCCCTGAGCACCGCTTTAGGAGTTCGACCAGACAGCCGTCACACCTGGCCGCGGCGCGGGCACGTCTCTGCTGCTGTCCGCCGTCGTTGATGTCAGCTGGGGACGTCAGACTGCCCCTCGATGCGAACTACGGCAGGGCGGTCGCTGAGGTCTCTTCCGGCTGTTCAGCGTGCGGTCGCTGGAGGTCAGCTCTGCTACTGCAGGGCAGCAAGGCCCCTCTGCAAATCGTCGAGGTTCATGACCGGCTCAAATGTGACCTCCGCGCCCATCTCCTGGAAGAACGGATCGGCGATGGAGGGCAGCTGCGAGCTGTCCTGCATGTCGAATACGAGAATCATGGAGCGCCCGCCCTCAGGGGTGAAGTAGGCGGCCTCCGGCTTCAGCCGTTCGATGGCTGACTTCAGTGACTTGGGCATCGCTCCGCCCTTCGTCACCTGATTCGACATCTGGGTGTCCATGCGGGCCTTCATCATCATCCGCATCGCACGCTCTCCTTGCGCATCGCGACCTGCGCGGTTCCGTCCGCGCTCGCTGAGATCCGGTGCATCCCGCTCAGCTTCACCTCCGCTGATCACCAGCCGCAACATCTCCTACGCCCTACGTGACACCAGGGTGGATGACGTTGCCACGTGCTGGTCACGTCCATGGATGTGGTGTACGGCTGATGCGGTGAGGGGCGTCAGCCGGGGTCACTCACATGGCTCAGCTGCCCAGGGCGGGGGTGTCGGTTTCGGGCGAGGTCGCCGGTGCAGCTGGCGAGGATGTCGGGGCCGAGTAGAGGCGTTGTTCGGTCCACTCATCGGTCTGCTCGGCGAGGACGGCGGTGACCAGGCGGAGGACGCGGAGGGCGGCGGGCGTCGGCGAGGCTGAGGGATTCGAGCCGCTTCGCGCTGAGCATGGGCACCAGTTGGGGGGCGTCAGTAGCCGTAGCGGCTCTTCAAATGGCGCCAGAAGTCGCGGAGCATCCACTTGTCGAACTCCGTGATCTGCGTGGCGGTGCCCGCTTTCATGAGGAAGCAGCACTGGCCGGTCGGCGTCCAGTCGTAGAAGTCGTCCAGCCCGAAGGTGTGGCCGACTTCGTGCAGGTAGATGTGGATGTTCTCCTGATCCAGCGCGCCGGTGAAGTATTCCTGTCCAACACGTTGCCCCCAGTCACCGCCGGCACCGCCCTGGAATCCCTTGGTCAGCCACAGTGACTGGTCGTAGTGGTGGGCCACACCGCCCGGGCAGCGCGAATAGTCGCCGTCCTGGTGGAAGAAGCGGGCGCAGTCCGGTGAGCACTGCGGGGCGCCACCGCCATCGAGGATTCCGGCGTAGATGTCGACGGAGTTGTCGGTCCACTGCAATGTCGAGCGGTCCTTCACCGCCCAGCCGACGATGTTGACCGGCACCGTGGTGTGGGGCCAGGAATTGTGGCCCTGGCCGTTCTCCACCATGGCCGCCATCCACTTCCCGAACTGCTTCTTCAGCGCGGCGTGGATCCGGTCACGCAGGAGGGCGCTGACCGGGGCGTCGGACTCCCAGCGGACGCAGTAGTTGATTCTTCCCTTGGTGGCCATGACCTGGTCCCAGCCGTAGTTGCGGAAACCGTAGAGGTCCGGGTAGGTCGACTCGACGTGGTTCCACACCTCGCCCAGCGGCTGCACCAGGTTGGCGGGCGGGTTCCACTCGTCGGCGGCCTGCGCCGGGGACGCCGTCGTCCCGGGCGCGACGACCAACGCGACCAAGGCGGCCAGGACGGTGACCAGACGCGCAAGGTATGTGCGCATGGTGAACTCCCTTGGTGGTGGACGGGATTTCACCTTCAGGTCGCCGCCGGCGCCCGCGCGGGTTGCCTGCCGCACCGAGCACATCAATCCGTATCAAGGCAAACGGCCCCTGATCAGCCAAAACGGTCGGGGATCGTTCGTCATGAGCCCTCCCGTCCCCAGTCATCCAAGAGATTCCCATCGAGGCCCGACCGCTTCAATGCCGCGTTCCGGCAATCTCGCGAGGGCGGCTGTGCGGGTTTGGCCGGTGGGCCTGCCTGGTCTGGGGTCGTACATGATCAGGGGGCCTTACGCTGGCCCGCGAGATCGGGCAGCCGTTGGCTTGGCTCGCCGATGTGCCCGATTGGCCCGGATGCGGCATATCCAGCGGCACTGCACGCTGGTCTCATGGATGGACACCCGCCCGTGGTGGTGTATCCGCCGTTGAGCGGTGGCCGGCGCGTGGAGATCCGTGGCCAGGACGTCGGCCGCGCACGTCGTCTGGCCGATGTGATCGAGTTCTTGCGCCGTGCGGGCCTGGAGGACCCGGACATCGAGGACCCCGCGCTGATTGAATGGCGCGGCGGTGGCAGTGAGGTGTGGTCGTGAAGGCCGCCTGGTCCGGCATGATCCAGTTCGCGCTGGTGCCCTTGCCTATCTACAGCGCCACGGAGGAGCACCGGATCCGGCTGCGGGAGATTCATATCGCCGACGGCAGCACGGTGTAGCACCGTCGCTTCCCGCGCGACGGTATCGATGAGTGCTGACGAGTAGGGGCATCCCCCGACCGCAGTCCGCTCAGCGGTAGCGTGCGGGGCATGGGAGATCGCCCTACTGAGCCGGTCCCGACGATGGACTGGGAGTACGCGTTGTCCGCGGCCGACGAGCTGGTGCTGTGGCACCTCGCCACCGACACCGAGGAGGGCCAAGCCAGGGCGGTACGCGAGTGCCAGGCGCACGTCGTGGTCCTGGTGGCCGCTGCCGTGCACGACCGCGCCGTGGCGACGGGTCTGGTCGGCGCCGGGATCGCCCAGGTGGAGCTGGCGGAGGTGCTCCAGGGCCTGCGGCACCATGCGGCATCCCTCCTCGAAGCAGCACCGGCTACTGCGGGCCTTGGCGCCGAGCAGCGCGAGGAGCTGCTGGCCGACTACGACAGCGATGCCTTCGCCGTCGTGCGCGCGGCTGGTGAGCGGGTAGTCGCCCGGCACATGGCGGACGGTGGGACGACGCTGGCCGGCCGCGCCGCGGCGATGGCAGCCGAGCGCCGGGCCCGCCGCCTGCGGCAACTGGAGAACGGAGCAGACGACGAGCTCTGACGGCGCAGCTACCCACTCGGTCTGTTGGCAGCCCTGACGAGCCTCCCCGGCCAGCGACAGCGGGGCCGAGTCGTGTGGACATACGGCTGCTGCGAGACCCCTCGGTGGCGGGCGATGCGCTGGCGACGACGTTGATGATGCCCGTGCGACGGTATCGGTGAACGCTGGGAAGGGGCCCTCGGTTTGGTGCTCGGGCAGTGGGCTCATTTTGGCTGCCCCGCACAAAGCGCGGGTGCCCTGGGCTGAGCGGCTGACTGACCTGGAGGGACCCGATGGGGGATCGGGGCGAGTGCAACATGATTCGGCGTAGCCGACGCCGACGGGCGGCGAAGAATCTCCGCCGCCCGCCTTGTCCTGCCTCTCAGTTCAGCACTGGTACATGGTCGTGTGCTTGAACGACGAGGCAGCGCCGTCGAAGCCGTAGGTGCCACGCCAGGACGGCGGGTTCTGATACTCGCCCACCACGGTGATCTTGTTCGCGCAGTTCCCGGTGCCCTGTCGCTTGGCGTCCAAGCGCAGGGTGTCGCCGAGGAAGCCTCCCGTGATCTGCCACGGTGCGCCGCAGATGCCGGACCTGATCGTGCCACCGGTCACGACGAAGGGATACGTGTTGGGGGCGTACTTGACCTCCATCGCGAAGGTCACTGTTCCGTTGTGCAGTTCGAGAGCGAGCGTTGCGGTGACGGCCTCGGGCGCGGCGAGGGCTTCCTCCCTGGTCTTGACCTCGGTGCCCTGCGGGTTGAGGTACCGCTGCCGGGTCTCCGGCTTGTCCTTCTTCTTGTCGGCTACTGTTGCCATCTCATCCCCTCGGCTCAGGCCAGAAGCTCGGCGATCTCGACACGCAGCAGCGATCGCACGGTCTCGATGTGGTTGACGACGGTGACCTGCGAGGAGCCGGCGAACAGCAGCCCGACCGCGACGTCGTCCAGCGAGGTGACCAGCGAACCGGAGTCGCCGCCTGCGGAGATGTTGGTCGTGAGGATCTGGTCGCGGAACCGTGCCGTGCCCGGACCGCCGTAGCCCACGTCGATCGTGGCGTCGACGCCGATGACACGGCCGAAGGTGATGTTCGTGGTTCGCCCGGTCTTCTTCACCAGGTCTCCGACCGCCACGTTGGCCTTGCGCCGCCAAGCGCGCGGCGCACCGGTGAAGTACGTCTCCCTGGTGGCGTCGGAGAACTCCACCTCGCCGACGGCCGCGTCCACCACGTTGTTGTGCCGATCCAACGGGATCTGCGGAGCGAACTGGATGGTGATGAACCGGGTGAGCCTGGCGATCCGGTCCTGAGCGGCGGTCCCCCCGTCGAACGTGCCCGGCTGGAGGATGGCGCTGCCGATGGGCGCGGCATTCGACGCGGCCAGGACGTGGTTGTTGCTGAGGACGTAGAAGCGGGCCGGCACACCGAGGCCCGGCCCCGGCGGATCGACCGTCGCCCCCGGCAGGAAGTCGTACACGACGCTGCCCAGCGTGCCCGCGGTGACCGCCACGTTGCCGATGGAGAATCCGGACGGGCACGGTCGCATGCGCCGCCGCAGGATTTGTGGCTCCGATCCGAGCGGGGGTGCCGGTTCAGCGGGCGCGACCTCGGGTGCTCGGGTCTGCTGTCCGGGCTGGCCGTTCGGGCCACTCTCCAGCAGCCGCTGGGCGACCACCTGCCCGACGGCAACAACGTCCGTCGGGGTACCGTCGCGCATCGTGCGCGGGATGACGTCATGGCTGGACAGCGACAGCTCCGGGACCTTGTGGGTCACGAAGACCAGCACGGCCTCCTGACCGGTCGGCTCCCGGTCGGTCCACTTCACGCCGTGCCCGAACCCGACCACGTTGGCGACCGGAGCCGCCGGGTTCATGAGTTGCTCGAGTGCTTGCTGTCGTGCGGGCTCGCTCACGCGTCCCCCTACAGGGCCGCGCATTAACTCGGGTTGGCTCACAGCCAACCACCTTGCCTCTCGTGATAAGGCACCGATTCAGGGGGTGTCGTCCTGCGCCATGACGTCGCCGATCGCGACGACCCGCACAGGCACGCCTTCCACTTCGGTCGGGACCACGTCTTCGGGGCGGAGCTGGGCCAGTGGGATCTTCCGGGTGACGTACACGACGACGACGTCAGTACCGGTTCTCTCGTCCCTGCCTGTGCCCACTCCCGTGACATTGGCGAGCGCCAATAGCCGGTCTTCGTGGAGTCGGCGAGCTTGAGATGCATCCATCGTTCTCGCCTCCCCCCAGCGAGCGATGCAGCTAGCTACGGTCTATTGCCTCCGCGGTACCGGGGTCAATAGCTCGCAACGAATCCGGTCAAAAATCTAGAATTCGTGAAGATTCATCAAATTCTTGATCAACCATGGCAGATGGGACGTGGCATTCGTGTCGCGCCCGCCTCGTGGACTGGGCGATCGTGAGGGCATCAGGGTGACGGCCGACTGCGAGGCGTGGACCTGGGGTGTGCCGCCAGACCACTCCCGGACCCGGCGGGCTGATCGACAAGGGCGCGAAGGGTAAGCGCCGACGCTCAGGTCCCTCTGACCGCGGTCTCCACACGGTTCGGGACAAGCGGACGGGCCAGTCGTTCCCCCAAGAGCAGCTCCGCCTGAAGCCAGGAAGGACTTTGGAGGACCTCAGGGAACCCGTCCCGGAATTCGGCCAGTATGCGTCGATCGATCGCGGATCGCCCAGCGACCCTCCCGTCCCGTTGGGCTAACCGTCAGGTCAGCCGGGCGCAGTCCGGAACATCCACTCCAGCACCTTCGGCTGCAGTCGGTTGGGCGGTCGAATGCGGTCCCCGGTGTAGTAGGCGGCGAGACTGTTGGGCAGGACCGATAGCTCTCCCCAACTCTGCGGCGAGGCCGGCGCACCATCGAGACTGGACTACCGGACGCCCTGACCGCGGCGTACGTGCCCAACATGCCGCCGAACCACGCGCATCGCCGCGTTCCATCGAGCAATATCTGTCCCATGGACTGCCGCTACTCTCCGCTCATCAGCGTCGGCGACCTGGACGATCATCGCGACACGCCTGATGCCGAACGCCGAACGACCGGTGATCACGTCCCTTACCCGGCGACACCTACCGCCTGATCCGGCTCACCTTCCGGCCAGGGACGGCCGGCTCGTCAGTGATGACCATTGCCTGACGCAACGTCAACGGCTGGCAGCTACGAGCCCGTCTCTCCGTCCTGATTCCGGCCCGGACCTCAAGAGGCCGGAATTTCCACTGAGTGGAGTAACCGCCGCTCGTGTCGCATGCTCGTAGCGCAATACGATCATAGCCTCTCAAATGCGCATGTAACGGACATCGGATCCCGTTATTGCATGCGCTGAGCGACCCATACCGAGTGGTTTGCTCCGTCGACTCGTCTACAGGAGGTTCCATGTCGACTCGCCTTGCTCGCTCAATGGCGGCTGTGATCCTGACCGCAGCCCCGCTCGCGGTCGCCGTACCCAGCACTGCGGCATACGCCTGCGACGCCCAAGCCAACCCCAACGCCCAGCAGCCCAACATGCAGGCGGACCCCAACGCACAGCAGCCCAACGCCCAGCAGCCCAACGCCCAGGCGCCCACGAACCAGCAGCAGCCCACTTTCCAGCAGCCCACCACTCAACAGCCCAACGCCCAGGCCAACCCGCCCAACGCCCAGGGGCAAGCGACCGACACACAGGCCGACCTCAACGGCCAGCAGCCGGCCCCCAACCAGCAGCCCAACCCTCAGGCCGACCCCAACGGCCAGCAGCCGGCCCCCAACCAGCAGCCCAACCCTCAGGCCGACCTCAACGGCCAGCAGCCGGCCCCCAACCAGCAGCCCAACGCACAGCCGCCGGTTGCGGGTACCACCTGACGAGAGCTCCGGGCCCCCGCAGCGTCACCCTGAGAGTTGAACTTCCGGTCGCCGGACCGTGCATGTCACCGTTCGGCGGCAGGGCCCTCCTGGCTCACGGTGCTCACCTCAGGGCGAATGTTGGCCAAAGCCTCACCCTGGCCGTCCTCGACCTCCCGCAAGGAGGATCCGGCGGTCAGACGGACCATCCAGGGCCTGGCCTGCGCAGCAGGTCAGGCCCTTCGCTTTGCGGGACGACGGTACCCGGCAGGGCTTCTTCGAACCGGGACCGCCAAGGAGACCGGTTCCGACCGGCACTTGTACGGCCTCATTGTCATCATCGCCGACCAGCGGATGCGCCCGCGGACTCGCAGACGCCTTCGGGGGCAGGGGACTTGACTCACGCTCGGGCGCAGCGACTACCAGGGGCGTACGACCTGGTCGACGCCTAGAACGATGTGGTCGAGTTGGATGCGCGACATTCGGCTCGCCCGCGCCCGGCTGCTTGTGCCCGACGGATACCCTGCGATCCAACGGCCCAGGGCAGAGGCGAATTTCGACGTCAATCGGGAGATTTTCGCAGACGCCCAACATTCCGCCCACTGAGACAGGGACTGTTATCACGCTGTCGCAGTTCGCTATCAGGGTGGCCGAGCATCAGCAGACGCCCGAGGCGATCGTGCGGCAGGCCGTACAGGGCACCGGTATTGCGCGCAGTCCTTCGGCCTCGGCGACGCCACCGCGGTTACGGCAACCGAGATCGTCGCCCGTGAGCGGCGAAGCATGATCACGAGGGATGTGAAGGCACGGTACTGGGAGCCCCGGTCTCGCCGACACACTGGACGCCATGTCAGGCTCGACCGAACCCTCGGATTCTCAACCGTGGCCGCCGACGAGCGCCCGCATATCCAGTTCGGCGACGCCGTGAGCGAGGACCCGCAGACCATCGCGCAGACCCTCGCGCTCATTGCCAAGGCCGAGGCGGCGGCTACCGACACCAAGGTGCGTATCCTGCATCCGGACTAGGGCGACGAGCAGGTGCAGGCCGAGGTGACCGCGTCCTCATCGAGACCGGCACCGCCGTGCCCGATCCGATGAAGACGAGAGCACTCGGGTGAGCCGGCAAAAGAACTCTGCCTCAATTGTCACCCATCAGCCGCTGCTTGGTGGCTCCACCGACCGGCCGAAGGGTCCCAAGCCGAGACAAGTGGAGACCCTCCCTTGACACCCCTGGCACACCATGCGTCCCCGAACCATGCCACAACGGGATAACTTTCGGAGAAATCCTCAAGCACGGCGAAGTCGACCGCTGGCAGTTGTCCCAGGGCTTCGGCCGGTGTGTCTTCGGAGAGCTTGACTCGGACGTCGTGCCCCTCAAGCGTGAGTGTGACTTCGTCTGCGGTTTGCGCGTCGGTCTGAGCTGATTGCCCCTGTCTCCTCACAAAGCGCCGCATGGCAGAACGAGTTGTGCTGTCGATTGCTCCCGCGAACTTGGTGCCAAAGCTCGACGCCAATGCTTGCACGAATGGGGCTAGCGCCATGGTGACCGTCACTGTTTGCCAGTCGAGCCCAGTGAAAAGATCGCCGGCACCGAAGTGCCTGCGCACGCCTGAGGCCCACTCCGCCGCAGCCTGAATGCGCGGGGCCAACTCGTCGTAGAACAACGGCAGTCCCACCACTGCCCGAGCCCCCGAGTCCAGGGCGGCCGAGTACAGCGCCGGGCCCGGGTCGGCGGAGAGCAGCACCACGCCGACGGTGGGGAAGCGCAGGGCCACTTCCCTGATCAGCTCTAGCGCCGGGCGCGGACCAATCCGCTCGTCGACCAGGACTACCTCTGGCAGCTCCTCAATGCTCTGGGCCGCCGACGAGCCGAGGGCGATGAGCAGGGCCGTGGAGTCGGCAACGAACTGGCCAAGTTCAACGTCGGGGAACTCGGGAACGAGGTTGGTAAGCGCCATTGCCGTGTCGGGGTCGTCCACGGCGCACAGGATGCGTATGGTCACGGCTCTCCCTGCCTCAAACACATGATTCGCAACGCTGTCAGACCGGAGTGCGCTCGTGGAAGAGCGCTCGAGGTCGGGGTCGTGACGGGCACGGTGGACGAGGACGGGGTCTCACGGTCGACTCGGCTCGGCTCCTCCTTCGCGTCGTGCTGCCGCGAATACCTGCTCGGCGTGTTCCAGGTCGGCATAGCCACCACGGTTACGAACGTGGGCCAGGATCTCGTCATAGCTCATGTTCCGTCCCCCGCGCGGCCCTGCGTCGCAAGCATCGTTCCGGCACGGCCTCCGACATGACCGTGAACGACGGACACACCCTGACGGGATCGTGCAGATGGCTCACACCATTCACTCGGGCGAGGACATGTCGCCCTCAGGGTCCGGCAGGGGTCGAAGCAAATTGGCGATCAAGTGGGGCCAAACCAACCTGCCGAGCTGGGGCCCAATGTGCCTGTCACAGACAGATACCGCCGCGTGGGGTAACGGCCCGCTCGCCCCCGGTTGACCCGCCCATGGGCGATGTAGAGGCGCGCCTCCGGGTGCTGATCGAAGACACGGAAGTACGTCAGCCGCTCCTCACACTCGGCGAGGCGCGGGCTGTCGTCGAGTTGCTGCAGATTTTGAGCATCAGCGACATCACTGTCAGCCCCTCGCGCGTGGCCAGCAGGCAAAAAGATGGCGCATGGGCCCGGCGACAGGCGGGGCGCTGGGGGGCCCAGAGCATCGACGAGATCTGGCCAGCCCGGCTCCCCACTCAGCGCGCGGCTTGCCGGGCTGGGCGGCAGACTGAAGCCGTGGCCAACTACGACGGACCTGCGGTCGTCCTGGCGGACGGAGTTACGTACCCGTGCCATGCCACCCTGCAAGGCCGAACGCCCCGCGGCCGATTCCATGCGTTCGGGGCCACCAGCTCGGCGCGGGGCATCGAGGACTGGGGCGGCGTCCTCAACGTCGAGGGTGAAGCGGCCGCATGGAGCGTCCAGGACGCGGACGACCGGCGTCTGCGCATTGGTGACCGGGAGGGGGCCTTCAACGTGGTCGGCGGCAGCCTGGCCTTCGGGGAGTTGCGGATCCGAGGGAGCGGTAGAGCGCCGTTCGGCGCAAGCTAGCGCATAACGTCCGCCTCGCGGAGCAGCCCGGCGACAGGCGGCACTCCGGGCAGAAGGCATCGACGGGACCTGAACAGCACAACGCCCCACCCGATGGGGTGGGGCGCGGGGTTCGCGATCGCGCCCTGAGGGTCATGATTTACAGGCGGATGCCGTGGCCGTGCTAGCCGAAGATATTGATGAGGCCGTGGTGGTCATGACCGTGACCGTGGTCATGACCGTGGTGGTGGTGACCGTAGTGGTGGCCATAGCCGTGGCCGTGGTGGTGGCCGTAACCGTGGTCATGGTCGTACGCCAGAGCAGTACCGGTCCCGAAGAAACCGACGGCGCCGAGCATGACTCCCACAACGGCGGCTTTCTGAAGCTTACGCATCAAGTCTCCACTTCTCCTGGGTTACGCAATCCGGAACCTGCCAGATTCGTGCAGTTATGGAGACTATCTACGTTTTATAACTTATTGATCCTCAGCTAGGCCATATGGGCCAATTCGGACGGACTGCTCACCCGCGGGTAGGTGACCAGCGAGCGCATAACGTTCCCTTAAGTGGAGCGACGTTGGCGGGCCTGCTGCTCGGCAGCCCGCAGCAGCACCTTGTGCTGGCCGAGCGCCCTGCGCTGGTGCCACGTCATGTGCGGTGGGAGCTTCGTCAAGCGCTGCCACGCAGCACGCCGCATTGCGCGTGCCTCTCGCAGATCGTCCGCCTGCAGCGCTTCCTTCAGGCTGATCGGGCATCCACGCAGGTCCGCCCGTGTGGCCTTCTCCGCCTTCGTTGGTCCCGGCGGACCCTGCCTCGGCTTCTTCTCCCGCAGCTCCCACGTCGGCCCCGCCGCCAGTGAGGCGGGCGCGGACGCGTCCCTGACACCGGTCGACGCCCACAGCAGGCGCTGCGGCAGAGCGCCCCGGTCGGCCAGGGCCCGCCAGCGCGCGGAGTTGAGGACTCCGGCAATGGGCTGCGGGCAGGGCTGTCGTCTCCACGCCGATGCCGTCGCGGTCCAGCCGCACTGCGTAGTTGCCGGGCGAGGCGGACTCGGCGCTCTCGTGGCTGGCCAGGTCGGTGAGCCGCGGCTCACCAGCCATGGGCGTGATCCGGGCGGTCCCATACTTCGCGGCGCCTCCCGTGCCGCTCACCGAGGTGTGCGCGAAGCCACGACGCGCTCGTGGGCGTTGCACCCGGAGGTGTCGGCGCGTCGGGTGTGCGGGTGGCCGTCACCAGCCCGAAGGGCTGCGCCGCACCGGGCACCGTTGCGCCGCGGGGCACCGGGCGGGTGCCGATGACCGGGTCGGCCTCGGAGAGGACATCAGGGACCGGACCGTTCTGGGTGCCGGACAGGGAGTCGGGACAGCCGCCGACAGGAACGCCCTCCGTGTCCGCCGCCGACCGGTCCGCGTCATCCCGTACGCCGGCGCCGCCCGACGGCCGCGCCCAGCAGTTCACGCCGTCTCACTGGCTCAGCAGTTTCCGGTAGCGGTCCACGGAGGGGCCGATGCCGTGGTCCGGGTCGGCCTCGTAGACGCCGTCCGCGTTCTTCTTGCCGAAGCTCAGCGGCTGGTAGAGCGTCGCGCAGGACGCGTGACGGTCCGCGAGGCGCCGCCACGCGCCCCACGCGGCGTCGTACGCGCGCAGATGCGCGGCCATCGCCTCGCTCTGCTCGCCCGCGAAGCCGCGCAGCATCACCTGCCACCCGTGGTGGATGACGGAGTAGAGGCACTGCCCGTAGCGGGCCGAGACCTGGAGGTATGCGCGGTCCGCAGGATTGCGCAGCGGCAGTTCGCCCGCCAGGTCGGTGATCTGCCCCCAGATGCGGGCGGCTTGGGCCTTCTCCGCGAGGGCCGCCTCGACTCGGCCCGCCGCGACGATGGCCTTGTAGTCCGCGACCAGGTCCTTGTCGGAGCCCCCCAGGAACTGGTCCCGGGTCCACGTCAGCTTCCGCACCGGAAAGCGCGCGCTGTAGTGGCCGCGCAGCGTCCCGGCCGCCGAGAGGAGCGCGAGCCGCCGGAAGCGCCGCACCGCGTCGCCGCGCAGACCGACACGGTGGGCGTACGCGCGGAAGGCGCCCTCCTCGCCGAGCCCGGTGTCGCGTGTCCAACGGGCCATGACCCACATGTTGAGGTCGCACCACAGCTCGTTCTCGATGTACGGGCCGCGCCAGCCGCCGCCCCGCGACCACGTCCACACCCCGGCCAGCTGCGGGCTCTCCACCAGCGCGGCGAGCCCCTGCGGCCCCGGCCGGCCGGCGTACTCCTCGAAGCCGCCCACCACCCCGTCGATGACGTAGTTCGGGCAGGCCCCCTTGCCCTCGTACTCGCGCTGGCACTGCACCTCGACGATCTGCCGGTGCCGGCCGACGCCGAGGGTCGGGTTGAACGCGACGGTGCGCCAGAAATCGGTGGAGGTGTGCTTGATGGAGAACAGCAGCTTCTCGTGCGCCGCGATCCGGTCGGTCACGGCGCGGTAGTACTCCGGGTCGTCGCGGAACCGGTCGCTGCCCGTACTCCACGTGCGGTAGAACAGCCGCTTCCCGGCCCGCTCGCAGACCTACTCCCGGAGCAGGTTGATGAGCAGGTGGTGACTGGACGCGCCTTCGGTGACCGGGTTGTTGCCGGTGTGGTAGGGCACGTTCTGGAGGTACGTCTCGCCGGTGCGCACGGCCAGGCCGTCGATGCCGGGAAAGCGGGCGAAGACCTCGCGCAGCATCAGCCGGTGCACCTCCAGCGTGCGCGGCCGGTGCAGGCTGATCCGCCCCTTGTCGTCCAGCACCTCGTTCCCGTACAGCTCCACCAGCCGCTTGGGCAGCACGATGATGTCGGTGAAGAAGTACGCGTCGATCCCGGCCGCGTGGGCGCGTTTGATGTGCGCCTCCACACGCCGCGCGTTGTCCTCCACCCAGGCGCGCCCCGGTGAGCCCGGCGGGAAGATCCGTTCGTCGACGGTGTCGAAGGTGACCGCGGTGTGCGGCGGCCTGAACTCGTTGATGACCTGCCCGCCGTAGTCGTACGCGGCGAGCGTGCGCGGATCGTTGTAGCGCGACTCGGTCATCGGCTCGCCCGGATTGGCGTGCACCATGTCGAGCAGGAACGGCAGCCGCCGGCCCGGCGTGCGGCCTCCCGCGGAGGGCGCGGCGTACGCGCGCGGGGTGCTCACGGGAAACAGCGCGGCGGCGCCCGACGCACCGGTGGCGGCTAGGAGCGCGCGCCGACTGGTGCCCGGGGAGGCGGAGTCCGTCGAGGCGGAGTCCGTCGAGGCGGAGTCCGCGGAAGCGGGCAGTGCGTGTGGTGTGCGTACGGTGCTCATGAGAGTTGCCGACCTCCGGCTTGGGCTGGTTGCGGCCCGATAAGCCCAGCGCGTAGCCGCCGTTGCGCAGCCGGATGCTGGTGGTGCGCGGTATCGCGGCGGAGTCCTCGCGATAGGGCGCGTCGAGCTGGTTCGACAGACTGTCGCGGTACTCGCTCAACGCGCATGTCACGGCGTCGAGTTCGCGGTGATTGGAGCCGTGGCCCGTGCCCCGTGCGCCGTGAGGCGCCGGGGGAGGGCTGCGCGGCGGGGGGCCGTTCCGGGCGCGGCCGCCGTGGCGCTTCCGGCCGCACCGGTGGCGAGAGCGGTGCCCGGGATCGAGTGCCTGAGCGGCGGGCGGTGCGAGGCGGGCACGCGACCTCCAGTCATGTACGTGGTCACCGTTCTCGTTTCTGACCCCGCATAGTGCAGCCGGTCCCGCGGGAACGGCAAGACCTCGTTGCACTCACGTCGCCGCGCACCTTCTCCAGCAACCGGTCGCCGTGCGCGGAGAGTTCGCTGTGGTCGTCCATGTAGGTCCACTCCGGGCCGACCCGGTAGGTGGCGTAGGCGTCGATGCCCGTCCGCACGCGGTCGGGCGCCGGGTCCCAAGCGGGCTCTCACCAGGTGGCCAGGGTGCGGGACGCCGTGCGTCGGGCGTTGGCGCCAACACCCCCCATGCCGCGAACTCCTCCATTTCGGACGGGAGTCGGTGAGCGACAGCGGAGGAATGCGGCGATGCAGGGGAAGACTGGATCCACGGTAAGGAAAGTTTCCAGTTCATGGTGACGAACCCTTGACTGGAACTGGAAACAAACCTAACTTTCACGCCATCCCCATCCCGCCTCTGGGGTGCCATGTCCCCCCACATGCACGGAGCTCGTGATGCGATCGGCACCACTGAGTAAGCACGGCAGGCACCGGCCCCGACAAGACCATCGTCGTCACCGCCGCCGCGGCGGCCACCACCCTCGCCCCGATAAGGCACCTGGAGCGTCGGACGGGGAGCCGAGCGGTGACTCCCGGGCGAGCAGCAGCCCTTCGGCCGCCGCCGCGCCCCTGTGGCAGGCAAACCCCTCGACGTCGCCCCTTGATCCGGTCCCGAGAGCGACACCATCCCACGGACCGGTGACCCGGCCTGGCGGACCGTCACCCGCGGGGACGCCACCCCGCGCCGCGGGCCGGGTCCGCCTGAACCGTGCGAGCAATCGGCTTACCTGAGCCAACTGCTCCACCCCGCCCCGCTCAGGGCTCCTACCCCCGTCCCCCCGGCTTCTCTTCCTGTTCTCTCTTCCTCGCGTCAACTCCCTTCACCCACCCCGGCTACACCCCCCACCATCACCGCCCCCACTCAGAAGGAGGCACACTCCATGCATCAGCTTCCTCTCACCCGTAGAAGGCTGCTGTGGATCGCGCTGGCCGCCGCCTTGATCTGCGGCCTCGTCCTGGCGCTGCAGACGCAGTTCCAGGCCAGTGCCGGAACCACCACCAAGGCCGAGAAGCAGACCCAGGCCGAGTCGGCCGCCGTGGCCAAGGCGCCCGCGGGCTCCGCCGTCGCGCAGAACGGCCAGCTCAGCGTCTGCGGCAAGAAGCTCTGTAACCAGCAGGGCCAGGCCGTGCAACTGCGCGGCATGAGCACGCACGGCACGCAGTGGTACGCCCAGTGCGTCACGGACGGTTCGCTCGACGCCCTCGCCAAGGACTGGGGCGGGGACGTCCTGCGCGTCTCCACGTACGTCCAGGAGGGCGGCTACGAGAGCAACCCGCAGAAGTTCACCCAGCTCGCCCAGAAGTTCGTCGACATGGCCATCGCGCGCGGCATGTACGCCGTCATCGACTGGCACCAGCTGACCCCGGGCGACCCGAACTACAACACCACGCGGGCCAAGAAGTTCTTCACCGAGATGGCGCAGAAGTACAAGAACCAGCCCAACGTCTTCTACGAGATCGCCAATGAGCCCAACGGTGTGAGCTGGCCGAAGATCAAGTCCTACGCCGAGCAGATCATCCCGGTGATCCGCGACCAGGACCCCGACGGCGTCGTCCTGGTCGGCACCCGCGCCTGGTCGTCGCTCGGCGTCTCCGACGACTCGGACGAGAAGGAGGTCGTGAACAACCCGGTCAAGGCCGATAACATCATGTACACCTTCCACTTCTACGCGGCCTCGCACGGCAGCGAATACCTCAACGCCCTGTCCCGGGCGGCCGACAAGCTCCCGATGTTCGTGACCGAATTCGGCACCCAGAACTCCGCGGGCGAGGGCAACAACAACTTCAGCCGGTCGCAGCAGTATCTGGACCTGATGGCCCAGAAGAAGATCTCCTGGACCAACTGGAACTTCTCCGATGACGACCGCTCGGGTGCGGTGTTCAAGCCCGGCACCTGTAGCGGCGACGAGTGGACCGGCACCAGTGTCCTCAAGGAGGCCGGCATCTGGATCCGGGAGCGCGTCAAGGGCTGACGCCGACGCCGCCGTGAGGGTGCGACGCAGAGCGTCCGCGCGCTCCGTCCGTAGCGACGTAGCGACACGGACGCGGCATCCCCGCGGCGAAGCGGAACAGAGTGTCAGGAAGAGAAGCCTGGAAAGGAAGGGGGCGTGCCGTCCGGCGGCACGCCCCCTTCCTGCGTGTCCTCCTGCCCGTCCGGCTGTGTGTCGTTGCCCGTGCCGGCCGTCCGTACGGCCGTCAGCCGCCGCTCATCACGTAGCGTCCGCCCGCGTTCGTCCGGAAGGAGAACTCCCCTCACTCGTGCCGGGACACGGCCATCGAACGGCTCTCGTTTCCGTAATCAGACTGCGCTCAGCTTCAAGCCCACTGCTGCGACAGCGGGTTGGTGCAGGTCTTTCACCCATAAGGCCACCCTCACAAAGGTTGCCGACCTCGTCCCGTGTCAGGGCGGCGGACCGCCGCGCGGTCCAACCGCCTCCTCAGCCCCGTAGCGGCTCGGGTAGGGGCTGTTCCGCCCAGATGGTCTTGCCCTGGCGGGTGTAGCGGCTGCCCCACCGGTTGGTGAGCTGCGCGACCAGGTATAGGCCGCGTCCGCCCTCCTCGGTGACGGCGGCTCGGCGCATCCGTGGCTGAGTGCTGCTCGGATCGGACACCTCGCACGTCAGCGCCCCCGCCCGGACGAGCCGGAGGTCGACGCGCTCGTCTCCGCCGCGGACCCCGTAGCGGATGGCGTTGGTGAGCAGTTCGCTGACCACCAGTACGGTCGTGAAGGCCAGTTGCTCGAGGCCCCACACGGCCAGCTGGTGGGCGACCAGCTCGCGGGCTTCGGAGACGACCGCAGGGTCCGCGTTCAGCGACCATGTCACGGTGTCCCGGGGCGGTACGACGCGAGTACGGGCCAGCAGCAGCGTGACGTCGTCCGGCAGACGGCGCGGGGGCAGCCCTTCGACGACGTCCCGGCCGGCATCCTGCAGGGGACGGTGGAGGACGTCCGCGCGGAGCAGACGTGCCTCCAACTCCCGCATCCCCTCGTCGACATCGCCCGCGCCACCCTTGATCAGGCCGTCGGTGTAGAGCGCCAGGACGCTGCCCTGGGCCAGTTCCACCTCGGCCGGCTCGAACGGCAGGCCGCCCACCCCCAGAGGCGGACCGGGATTCACCTCGGCGTAGGCGACGGTGCCGTCGGGATGGACGAGCGCGGGAGGAGGGTGTCCGGCGCTGGCCATCGCGCAGCGTCTGGTCACCGGATCGTAGAGAGCGTAGAGACACGTCGCTCCGATCACGTCAAGCGCGCCGTGCGGCTCACCCTGCCCGCTCTCAGGGTCACTGCTCTCGGCCTCGACCACGAGATGTGAGACGAGGTCGTCGAGGTGGACGAGCAGCTCCTCCGGTTCCAGATCGAGATCGGCGAGCGTGCGTACGGCCATGCGCAGCCGCCCCATCATGGCAATGGCCCTCAGCCCGTGCCCCACGACGTCTCCGACGACCAGGGCGACGCGCGCGGAGGACAGCTGTATGACGTCGAACCAGTCCCCGCCCACCCCGCTCGCTGTCCCCGTCGGGAGATAGACGCTGCTGCTCTGGACGGCGACGCTGTCGCTCATTGCGGGTGGCAGGAGGCTGTGCTGCAGGCTCACGGCCGCCCGGTGCTCACGGGTGTAGTGGCGGGCGTTGTCCACCGCGAGCGCCGCACGGGAGGCGACCTGCTCCAGGACCGTCCGGTCGTCCGTGTCGAACTCCGCGCTGCCGGGGCTGCGCCACACCGTGACTGCGCCGAGCAGGATGCCTCTGGCCCGCAGCGGCGCGCTCATGGCGGTCAGGGGTGCCCCGGCGGGTGGTGTTCCGGCCGTCGGGGCCGCGTCCGCTCCGGCCACGGCGGTTCGGTGCAAGGCGGGTTGTCGCTGGTCCCCGGTGGGCGGCTCCTCGCCGCTGAACACGGCTTCGGCGATGTCGACGGCCGCCGTGTCCGCCAGGGCGGGCACCAGCACGCCCGCCAGCTCCTCGCTGGTCCGGGTGACCGACAGGGAGCCGCCGAGGGCTGCGGTGGCACGGTGCACCAGGTCCAGGCGCCGACGGGCCCGATGGTGGTCGGTGACGTCCGTGAAGACGGCCGTGACTCCGAGGATGTGCCTGTCGGGCTCCTGCAAGCGGAACGCCGTGATCGCCAGGACTCGTCCGCCCCGGGGGTCGACGAGGGTCCGCACACGATGCTCCTCGCCGACCGCCGGCTTCCCGGTCCGCAACACCCTTGTGAGCTGTTCCTCGATGCCCTGCGCGTCCTCGGCGTACAGGAATTCCGCCAGACGGCGGCCGCTCAGGTCGGCCGGCACACCGGTGTACGGCATGAGATGAGAGTTGGTCCGTACCAGCCGCAGGTCCTCGTCGAAGACGGCCAGTCCGACGCGCTCCTGCAGGAACAACCCACGGGTGAAGGCGCGATCCTGCCGCCACGTCGAGACCTGGGCAGACGGGGCGCCGACGACGAGATAGCGCGCCTCGCCCTCGCGTGGCTGTTCAGCGTTCAACGTGTCGAGCGGCAGAACGCGGTACGCCACCGGCACCTGCAGTCCGCCGCCCTGCCGCAGCGTTACCCGGCCCTCCCACGCGGTCTCGGTCTGCTGTGCGAGCACCTCCGGCCATCGATCGGGGTCGGCCAGCAGGTTCCTCACGGGCCGGCCGCAGACCTCGTCACCGGGGAGACGCAGGAGTGCCTCCGCTTCCGCCGTCCACGCCAGAAGCGTGCACGTGCCATCAACCACGACCGCTGACGTGCTCTCGGCGAAGGGGAAGTGATAGCCGCTCGCGTTCCTCACTGGGACACGCACCTCACTCGGCGCTCCCGACAGTCACCATGCTCCACCGGATGACCCCGGTCCGCACGGCGCCGGGGCTACGCCGTGAGCCCGCCCGTGTACGGACCGGCGCCCGCGGCCCGCAGCCGGGGGCTCGGGATCAGTCGCCGAGGACGCGCTGCAGATACGCGTTGCCGAAGACGCGATCCGGGTCGAGCCGGTCGCGCAGCGCCACGAACTCGCCGAAGCGCGGATACACCCCGGCCAGGTATGCGGCGTCGCGGCTGTGCAGCTTCCCCCAGTGGGGCCGCCCACCGTAGGCGGTCATGATCCGCTCGACGGCGTCGAAGTACGCCCCGTGCGGTGTGCCGCGGTAGAGGTGCACCGCGATGTAGGCACTGTCGCGGCCGCTCGCCGTGGACAGCGGGATGCGGTCGGCGGGAGCGACCCGCACCTGCACCGGGAAACTGATGCGCAGGTCGGAGGCGTCCATCATGGCCTTGACCTCGCACAGCGCCTGAACCGCGGCCTCGCGGGGCACGGCGTACTCCATCTCGACAAAGCGGACCCGGCGCGGGCTGGTGAGGACCTTGTAGGGGATGTCGGTGTAGGTGCGGGCCGACAGGGCACGGCTGGTGAGCCTGGCGATGCCGGGGATGGCGGCGGGCGCGGCCTTCCCGACCGCGCACAGCAGCCCGAAGACGCCGTTGGAGAGCAGCTCGTCCTCGATCCAGCCGCTGATCCGGCCGACGGGTGCGATGGGCTCCGCGCTGCGGTTGTCCCGTTTGGTGGTGCAGTTTCCGGTGTGCGGGAACCAGTAGAACTCGAAGTGCTCGTTGCAGGCGGTGAGCTCCTCGAATTCCGCGGTCACCCGGTCGAAGGACATCGGCTCCTCCCGCGCCGTGAGCAGGAAAAGGGGTTCCACGGCGAAGGTGACCGATGTGATCACACCGAGGGCGCCGAGCCCGATCCGGGCAGCGGCGAAGACGTCCGCGTTCTCGTGCCGGGAACAGGTGAGCAGGGAGCCGTCGGCGGTGACCAGTTGGAGTGCCGTGAGCTGCGCGGCCATCGACCCGGAGTCGCGTCCGGAGCCGTGGGTCCCCGTGCTGACGGCCCCTGCGACGGTCTGCTCCATGATGTCGCCCATAGCGGTCAGGGACAGGGCCTCGGCGGCGAGCGCCACATTGAGCTGTCTGAGCGGCGTGCCCATGGCGGCGGTGACGGTTCCGGCGGCGCGGTCGATCGCCTGAATGCCGGAGAGGCGTTCCGGGTGCATCAGTACCCCGTCCGTGGCGGCGGCCGCCGTGACGGAGTGGCCGGTGCCGACCGGCTTCACCGTGAGGCCGTCCTCCGCCGCGGCGGTGACGGTCCGCGCTACCTCCTCGACGGACGACGGGGAGGCGCTACGGACGGGCCGCGCGGTGATGTTCCCGGCCCAGTTCCGCCACAGACCCCTCGGGCCAGCCACTCGCGGTAACCTCCCTGCTCCGGGCGGCACCCGCCGCTGTTTCCGGCCCGGCAGCATGCGTGCGAATGCCGAGCCGATCGCCGGAACCGCGCCGACACATTCCCTGCACTTCCAGTGTGCTGGAGTGGCCGATCCGCATGTCGTGCGTCCGCCGGCTCCTCGCCCCCACCAGCGCCTCACTGACCAGGTCGGCCTGCCGCCGTACCGTGCTGGTGGGGGCGCTGGCGGCCTTCATCCTCGGCAACGCCATCTCCGCACTCGCGGACCACTACCTGATGCTGCTCGCGTGCCGCAACAGCTCCGCCCCGTACGCGGGCGTCGCCCTCGGTGGCCTCCTCGGCGGTGGTGATATGGATGCGCAGGCCGCCGAACTCCTCCTTCACATCGGTGAGCCGGTAGCCGGGCACGGCCACGCTGAGTTGTGCGTGCAATCGTTCCAAAAGGGGATGCCAGCCCGGTCCGACGGCGCGCAGCCGTGTGGGGATCTGGCGCCCGGGCTGCGCTTCACCGCGCCGGTGACGTTGCTCGTCGGGGAGAAGGGTTCGGGCACCTCGACCCTGGTCGAGGCCCTGGCGGAGGGTTCGGTCTGGACTCCTCCGGCGGCCCGCACGACTGGCCCTATGCCAGTCACCGCCCAAGTCGGTGCTGGGTGAGCGGATCCGCTTCGACGCCCAGGCGTGCCCGGCTGGCGCGGAACACGACGCTGGAGGCGGCCGCCGACGCCCTGAACGCGATCAGCGGGGTGCGGCGGACGCGAGCCTGATGCGCGCGTGGGAGTCCGGCCGGCGCCGTATGGGCGACGAATGGAGCCGTCCGGGGCTGTGCCAGCTGTGCCGCGAGGTGTCGGAGGTACGGCGCCGGAGACAGACGGCCGGGACTGACGGCGGCGCGGCGCGCGGGCCGGACCCTGTCAGCGCGGTGGTGCGCTGTACCGGGCGAGGTGGTGCAGCCGCAGGGCCAGTTGGGTCTCCAGGGCGCGGGCGGCGCTGTTCCAGTCGGGCCCGAGGAGTTGGGCGACCCGGTCGAGGCGCTGTACCACGGTGTTGACGTGCACGTGCAGTGCGTCCTTGGCCCGGGAGAGGCTGGCGCCGTGCGTGTAGTAGGCGTCGAGGGTGCGGACCAGTTCGGTGCCCCGTTTGCTGTCGTAGTCGAGGACGGGGCCGAGGACGCGCTCCACATAGCTCGCCACGTCCGTGCGGTCGCCCAGCAGTACGCCGAGAAAGCCGAGGTCGGTGAGGCTCGCGCCGTCTCCGGTGCGGCCGAGGGCGTGCAGCGCGTCGAGGCAGCGGCGGGCCTCGCTGTGGGTGTGCGGCAGCAGGTCTGGGCGGTCGGCGGGCCCGGCTGCCCCGACCGTGACGGGGACGCCGACGCTGCGGGTGAGCTCCACGGCCAGGTCCTGGGCGAGCCGGCCCGGCTCGTGGCCCGGGGCGAGCAGAACGGTGTGTCCGTCGCGGGTCCCGGCGAGGCCCCCCAGGGCGCGGGCACGGCGGGCCGCCTCACCGGCCAGCCGGGAGCGCAGCTCGGCAGGGGCGTCCAGGACGAGCACCACATGGGGGCGGGTGAGGTTGACGCCGAGCTTGCGGGCCCGGATCGGCAGGCTGCCGGTGTCGCGGTGGCTGCCCGGCTGCCCGGCGGTGATCAGGTCGTCGAGGAGCTCTCCGCGCACCCGGTCCTCGGCCTCGGCGACGGACCGGCGCAGGAGCAGCAGCAGCGCGGTGACCATAGCGGCGCGTTCGAACAGCCGCCGGTCGGCCGCGGTGAGATCGGACCGCCCGACGAGCACGATGCTGCCGAGCAGTTCAGAGCCCGCCAGCACGGCGCACACCCAGGTGCCGTCGACGGGCACCGCGCGTCCCCCGGTGCGGGAGGTGTCCACGCCCTGCGGTGACGGCGCGACGGGATCGGTGCCGACGCGGGCCAGTTCGCTGCCGTCCGCGTCGTGGATGGCTAGGCCGCTGCCGAGCAGTGTGGCGATCTCGTGGGCGACGTCGTCGACGCCGCCGCCGCGCAGCACCAGATCCGTGAGCCGGTCGTGGGCATCGGCCGCGCGGCGCAGCGCCTCGCTGTGGGCACGGGCGGTTTCGCTGGCTGTGTTGAGCTCGACGAGCGTGGACCGCGTCTCCTCCAGCAGCCGGGCGCTGTCGATGGCGACGGCCGCGTGGTCGGCGAGGGAGGTGAGCAGGGCGATGGCGTCGGGGGCGAAGTCCCGGGAGGTGCGGTCCGCGGCGAACAGCACACCGATGACGCGTTCACCGACCCGCAGCGGCACGCCCAGGATGCCGCGCAGGCCCTCCTCGCCGACGCCGTCGTCGATGGCCGGGGTGTGCCGGAAGCGGTGGTCGGTGCGGTAGTCGGCGCTGGCGTAGGGGCGTGCCGTCTGCGCGACCAGGCCGCCGAGCCCCTCGCCCATGCCCAGGCGCAGCTGCTGAAACTTGGCCGAGATGGAGCCGTCGGTCACCCGCATATAGGTGTCCTTGGCCACCGGGTCGTTCAGCGTGAGATAGGCGACGTCGGTGCCCAGCAGGGTGCGGGCCCGGTGCACGATGGCGCGCAGGACCGCGTCGAGGTTGCGCAGCGCGGCCAGATCACCCGCGGTGTCGAACAGGGCGGCCAGTTCGGCTTCACGCCGCCGGTGTTGGTCGAGGGCTCGGCGGATCTCCTGGGCCACCTCGGTGGCCTCGTCCACGACGGCCTGTTCCGCGCGGCCAACTCCCCACTCCCGCACATCACTCGCCGGCCCGGCCAGCCGCTCGGCGGGGGCTCCAGCGGCGAGCAGGTCGAGGAGCTGCCGAAGCGCCGCCGTCACGGTGTGCGCCGTTGCAGCGTCGGTGCGGTCGTTCACAAGGGTCATGATGGCAGTCCTCCTGTCCGGGTGCGGTGGCGGCGGTGCGGCGGGCGGGCACTCAGAGCCGGTGTCCGTCGAGCGTGTGGGCCGCGGCGGACACCGGCCGGTTATGCCGGGTCGGCGGTGGTGACCGTCGTGCTCTGTTCGCGCGGCGCACCGCGTTCCGGCGCCGCCTCGCGGGTCAGGTCGCGTCCCCGGGTCTCCCGGAGGACGGCGACGGTCACGGTGGTGACCACCGCGGCGGCGCACAGGTACAGGGCGACCGGCGTCGCGGAGTCGTAGTCCTTCAGCAGTTCGACGGCGATGATCGGGGCGAGCGCCCCGGCGACGATGGAGGCGAGCTGGGAGCCCATCGACGCGCCGGAGTAGCGGACCTTGGTGTCGAACATCTCCGAGATGAAGGCGGCCTGCGGCCCGTACATGGCGCCGTGCAGCACCAGGCCCGCGGTCACCGCCAGGGTGATCACGGTGAAGGACCCCGTGTCGACCAGTGCGAAGAACGCGAACGCCCACAGCGCCATGCCCGCCGAGCCGATCAGTGTGACGGGTCTGCGGCCGAGCTGGTCGGAGAGGGCGCCCCACAGCGGGATGGTGACGAAGTGGACGGCGGAGCCGATCAGTACGGCGTTGAGGGCGGTGCTCTTCGCCAGCTCCAGGTGCGTGGTGACGTACACGAGGAGGAAGGAGGTGAGGACGTAGTACGAGACGTTCTCGCCAAACCGGGTGCCGATGGCGCCGAGCACCTCCCGCCAGCTCCTGCGGAACACCTCCACGACCGGGGCCTCGTTCTTGATGCCGCGGGCGGCGTCCGCCTCGGCCTTGGCCTGGGCTTCGAGGAACACCGGCGACTCGGCGACCGAGACGCGGATCCACAGCCCGACGACGACCAGGACGCCGGAGAGCAGGAAGGGGATACGCCAGCCCCAGGCGAGGAAGGCCGCGTCGGACTGGACGGCGGCGAGCAGCGCGAGCACTCCGGTGGCCAGGAGGTTGCCGCCGGGTGCTCCGGCCTGCGGCCATGAGGCCCAGAAGCCGCGGTGCCGGTCGCGGCCGTGCTCGGAGACGATCAGCACCGCGCCGCCCCACTCGCCGCCCAGGGCGAAGCCCTGTACGAGACGCAGCACGGTCAGCAGGATCGGGGCGCCGATGCCGATGGTGTCGTAGGTGGGCAGCAGGCCCATGGCGAAGGTCGCGCCGCCCATCATCAGGAGGCTGACCACCAGCAGCTTCTTGCGGCCGATCTGGTCGCCGAAGTGCCCGAAGACCACGCCGCCCAGCGGCCTGGTCGCGAACCCGATGGCATAGGTGATGAAGGCGATCAGCGTGCCCACCAAGGGGTCGCCGGTGGGGAAGAACAGGGTGTTGAACACCAGGGCGGCCGCCGAGCCGTAGAGGAAGAAGTCGTACCACTCGATGGTGGTGCCGATCAGGCTCGCGCCGACGATGCGGGCGATGCCGCGGGAGCGGGCGGCGCCGGCCGGTGCGGCGGCGCGATGGGCGTCGGTCATGGGGTCACCAGATTCTCGCTCGCGGGGACGGTTGTGGACTGCTGCGGAAGGAGCGGGGTTCAGTTGGCTCCCCAGCCGCCGTCCAGGGGCAGGGACACCCCGGTGACGCTGCTGGTGTGCGGGCCGCACAGCCACAGGGCGGCCGCGGCGACCTCTTCGGCCTCGAGCAGGCGCTTGACCGGTGAGCGGGCCAGCAGCACGTCGGCAAGCACATCGCCGGTGCTGATGCCGTGGGCGGCCGCCTGGTCGCGGAGCTGGCTCTCGACCAAGGGGGTGCGTACGTAGCCGGGGTTGACGCAGTTGCTCGTCACGCCGTGCCGGGCGCCCTCGACGGCGGTCACCTTGCTCAGGCCCTCCAGGGCGTGCTTGGCGGCGACGTATGCGCTCTTGAAGGCGCTGGCGCGCAGGCCGTGGACGCTGGAGATGTTGACCACCCGGCCCCAGCCGGCGGCGTACATGTGCGGCAGGGTGCGGCGCAGCAGCAGGAACGGGGCGGTGACCATCACCTGCTGGATGAGGGCGAACCGCTCGGGCGGGAACTCGGTGAGGGGCGCGACGTGTTGGAGTCCGGCGTTGTTGACGAGGATGTCGACCTCGGCCGGCAGGGTGTCGATCGCCTCGGGGTCGGCCAGGTCCACGACGTGGGCCTGGCCTCCGATCGCGTCGGCGACGGCCTTCGCCGCTTCGGGGTCCCTGTCGACCACCTGCACGGCGGCGCCCGCCCGGGCCAGGGCGGTGGCGCACGCCCGGCCGATGCCGCTCCCACCACCGGTCACGAGGGCGGTGCGGGCGCTCAGGTCGACGCCGTGGGTGGCGGGTACCGACGCGGGGGGCGGAGGGGGAAATGCGCTCGTCATGGCCGAAACAGTAGGGTCGCTTTCAGCGTGTGCCCTATGTGTGGGTCCGCCACAATGAGCGGCGTCCGGGTGGTGCATCGCCCCATGACGTTCGCGCGCCTCCGCCCTGCCTCTCGTGCCGCCGGGCGTCGGCCGTCCCGCTGCTCGTCCGACACGTCGTGCAGCGCTGCTCCAAGAGGTGCCGCCGGCTATCTGTCGAGGCGGCAGCGGGTGAGCAGGGTGGCCGGGTCGGCTGCCTGCGGCATGGGCACGGTGCGGCTCCCGGGCGGGCGCCGCCCGGTCGCCAGCCAGTCCTCCACGACCGTGAACGCCGCGCGGTGGCACGGCACGAGGGGCCTGAGCCGATCGGGGAAGGTGTCGACCAGCGCGTCGGTGTGCGTGCCGCCTTCGATGCGGTAGTAGCGGTGCAGCCCGCCGCGTCCCGCGTCCCGCACCATACGGGCGTACACGTCGGAGTCCTGGCTGATGGGCAGCAGCACATCGAGGGTTCCGTGCACGGTGACGAGGGGTCTGCCGATGCGGCCGGTCAGCGCGATCCGGTCCACGGCCCGGTGCACCTCGGCGGGACGGGCGGCGTAGTCGTAGTCCGCGTCGCAGGCCGGGGAGCCGGGGGCGCAGTAGGGCGTGCCCGCCTCGGTCGCGCCGTCGAAGCCGGGGTCCAGCTCCTCGCGGTACATGCGCTGGGTGAGGTCCCAGTAGAAGCGGTGGTGGAACGGCCACAGGAACTCCGAGCCGCGCGGATACCCCGCCGCGTGCAGGGCCCGCCGGGCCCGGTCGGCCTGCGGCCCGCCGGCGGCGTGGTCGGGGTAGTGCCGCAGCGCGGGCGGCAGGAAGGTGAGGAGGTTGGGGCCGCCGGAGCGCCACAGCGTGCCCTCCCAGTCCACCCCGGCGTCGTACAGCTCGGGGTGGTTCTCCAGCTGCCAGCGCACCAGGTAGCCGCCGTTGGACATGCCGGTCGCCAGGGTACGGGCCGGGGGCCGGTGGTATCGCTGGGACACCACCGTGCGGGCGGCACGGGTGAGTTGGGTGAGCCGGGTGTTCCACTCGGCGATGGCGTCGCCCGGCGCGTGGCCGTCGCGGTGGAAGCCGGTCCCGGTGTTGCCCTTGTCGGTGGCCGCGTAGGCGTAGCCGCGGGAGAGCACCCAGTCGGCGATGGCGCGGTCGCCTGCGTACTGCTCGCGGTTGCCGGGTGTGCCCGCGACGACCAGGCCGCCGTTCCACCGGTCGGGCAGCCGGATGACGAACTGGGCGTCGTGGTGCCAGCCGTGGTTGGTGTTGGTGGTGGAGGCGTCGGGGAAGTAGCCGTCGATCTGGACGCCGGGGACGCCGATGGGCGTGGGCAGATCCTCGGGCGTGAGCCCCGCCCAGTCGGCCGGGTCCGTGTGGCCCGTGTCGACCGTTCCCGCAGTGGTCAACTCCGTCAAGCAGTCGGCCTGTTGGTGTGCGGCGGCGGGGACATGCAGCTGTGCCGTACGGGCGCAGTGGCCGCCGTGGGCCGGGTCGGAGTGGGCGGGCCGGGCCGTGGCCGAGGGCGGGACGAGGACGAGTGCGGCGGCCAGCGGCAGGGCGCCGAGGGCCAGGCGTCTTATCGGCGGCGCGGCGGTGGTGCGGGGCGGGACCATCAAGTGCCTCCGGGATACGGCGGGTTGAGGGGCAGATCGGGGAGTAAGGGGTGACGGCCTGGAGGGTAGGAGGCGGCCGGGCCCGCCCGACATGGGTGTGCCCGCCATGACGGCGGCCGCGGCGGCGTCGGCCGTCACCATGGCGGGCGGGGGGCCTGCGCAGTGCTGCGGTGGCGTGCTCCGCAGCACTGTGGGGCCGTACTACTCGCCGCTGCCCAGCCCGAAGAACGCCACGATCCAGTGGCTGGAGCAGATCGAGTCGAGGAAGTGGGCGCCGCTGCTGCCGCACTGCTCGGGTCCGGTGCCGGGGTCGACCGGGGTGCCATGGCCGATGCCCGGGACCCGGTCGACCTCGACGGCGACCGAGCCGTCCCCGGGCGAGGTACTCCTCGTGCCGGGTGGAGTTCGGGCCGATGGTGGACGTCCGGCTGGGCGTCTGGGACAGACCGTGCAACGCCGTCCACTGGTCTCGCAGTTCATCGGCGTTGCGGGGTACGACCGTGGTGTCCTCGTCACCGTGCCAGACGGCGATCCGCGGCCACGGCCCGGTCCAGGAGGGGTAGGCGTCGCGGACGCGCTGCGCCCACTGCCCGGGGGTGAGGTCGACGCCGGGGTTCATGCACCGGTAGGCGCCGGCGGACTGGGCGCAGCCGTAAGGGAGTCCGGCGACGACGGCTCCGGTGGCGAAGACATCCGGATAGGTGGCGAGCATGACCGAGGTCATGGCTCCTCCAGCGGACAGGCCGGTGATGTGGATCCGCCCGGGGTCGGCTTCGTAGGCGGAGACGGCGTACGCGGCCATCTGCCGGATGGAGGCCGCCTCGCCCTGGCCCCGGCGGTTGTCGATCGCCTGGAACCAGTTGAAGCAGCTGCTGGGGTTGTTCGTGCTGGTGGTCTCGGCGAACACCAGCAGGAATCCGTGCCGGTCGGCGAGTTCGACCAGGCCGGAGTGGTCGGCGTAGCTCTGGGCGCTCTGGGTGCATCCGTGCAGAGCGATCACGACAGCGGGGTGTGCGGGCAGCGACGGGGGCCGGTGGACGTACATGTTCAACCGGCCCGGGTTGGGGCCGAACGAGTCGACCTTCGTCAGGGTGGGCGCGGCGTGCCCGGTCGGCGCGGGACCCGCCAGGGCCACGCCGAGCAGCAGCGCGACGGAGGCCAGCAGACGGGTCAGGGCCCGCCGCCGCGGGCCCGTCGGCGGGGGGTGAGGTATGCGTGGCGGCGGTGCTGGGACGGGACGTGACCTCGGCATGGCGGCTCCCTCGATGGCGTACGGACGGCCTGCGGGCCCGTCCCGGCCGGGTGCGGCGGGAGCGGGCCCGGGTGTTCGGCACCGTAGGGGTGCGCCACGCGGCACTGGTATGGCACGGGGCACCACAGCCGGACCGTCACGGCACGCATCGCCGAGGATGGTGCCATCGGGCAACGCCTGCTAACGGGCGGCCCTGTCGAGGAGTGCTGGAATGACCAGTTCTGCCGTCGTCGCCGCCCGCACCTCGTCGACCGTGACGCCGGGGGCCAGTTCCGCCAGCGCGAGACCCGCGGGTGTGACGTCGATGACGGCGAGGTCGGTGACGATCCGCTGCACGACGCGCCGTCCGGTCAGCGGCAGGGTGCATTCCTCGACGAGCTTCGGACTGCCGTCCTTCCCGGTGTGCTCCATCAGCACGATCACCCGGCGCGCCCCGTGCACCAGGTCCATGGCACCGCCCATCCCTTTGATCATCTTCCCCGGCACCACCCAGTTCGCGAGGTCGCCCGAGGACGACACCTGCAGGGCACCCAGCACCGCGGTGTTGATATGGCCGCCGCGGATCATCCCGAAGGACAGCGCTGAGTCGAAGAACGAGGCGCCGGGCAGTACCGTCACGGTCTCCTTGCCCGCATTGATCAGGTCGGCGTCGATGTCGCGCTCGACGGGGGAGGGGCCGACGCCGAGGATGCCGTTCTCGGACTGGAGCGCCACCTCCACGCCGGGCGGCAAGTGGTCCGGGATCAGTGTGGGCAGGCCGATCCCCAGGTTGACGCAGGTGCCGTCAACCAGTTCCCGGGCGGCGCGCGCCGCCATCTGCTCGCGTGTGAGGGCCATGTCAGGCACCGCCTTCCCGCTCGGCGCGGACCGTTCTGCGCTCGATGCGCCGCTCGGCGTCCGGGTCGTCGGCACCCAGGGCGACGACGCGCTGCACGAACACCGCCGGCACATGCACCGCGTCCGGGTCCAGCTCACCGGGCTCGACCAGCTCCTCGACCTCGGCGATCGTGACCCGGCCCGCCATCGCAGCCAGTGGGTTGAAATTGCGGGCCGAGCGGTGGCACACCAGATTGCCGTGGCGGTCCCCGACGGCCGCGCGCACCAGCGCGAAGTCGGTGGTGATGCCTTCCTCCAGCAGATGCTCACGGCCGCCGAAGACCCGTATCTCCTTGGGCGGTGACGCAACCGCGACACCGCCGTCCGGGCCGTACCGCCAGGGCAGCCCGCCCTCACCGACCTGTGTGCCCGCACCGGCCGGGGTGTAGAACGCCGGGATACCGCAGCCGCCGGCGCGCAACCGCTCCGCGAGCGTGCCCTGCGGCACCAGTTCGACCTCCAGTTCACCACTGAGGTACTGGCGGGCGAACTCCTTGTTCTCGCCCACATAGGAGCCGGTCATCCGGGCGATCCGGCCCGCGCGCAGCAGTAGCCCGAGCCCCCAGTCGTCCACGCCGCAGTTGTTGGACACCACCCTGAGGTCGGTCACATCACGCCGCAGCAGCTCCGCGATCAGCGCGCTCGGTATGCCGCACAGCCCGAAGCCGCCGACGGCGAGCGAAGCCCCGTCGGGGATGTCCGCCACCACCTCGGCCACGCTCGCGACTGTCCTGTCCAGACCCATACGGCCCCTCTCCACCAGGCAGCGACCGGTGCGACGCGCTGGCCCCTGCAGACGACGCGTCGACCCTAGGAACCCGCCCCTGCTGGAACCATGGCGCGCACCCACACCCTCGGGCGGCGGCACCTGTGGCCCGCACCCTCCCCGGACCCGCGGACGGACCCACGGACGGACCCACGGAGGAGATCAGATGACTCGCCGTCACAGCCAGAAGTGAGCCAAACTCGTTGTATTGACGGGCTCACCCGAGCGCATGGACGTGGTGCTGGTGTCGGTGATGTGTGCGTTGACGCGGCGCATCCAATCCTGGTCGGTGTGCCACATGGGGTGGTGCGGTGCGGCGTTGGAGGTGGGGACGACTCCGCGGAAGCCTGCTCGCAGGCAGCGGTCGACGGTGTACTCGGCGAGGTCCTTGCCGACGGCGTCTTCTTCGAATCGGGTCAGGCGCGGGGTGTAGCCGATGACACCCTCGCCGAGGACAGCGGGGATGCCTCGGCGCCGGGCGAAGTCGGCGACGGAGTCGACCCACAGGGCCAGGGTCTGGCGCATGGACTCGCGGTGGGGCAGGTAGTTCTCGTACAGCCACTGGTCCCACTTTTCGGGGTCGACCCAGTCATGGACGTAGAACAGTTCGCGCGGCACGCCGGTCGCTGCCAGCTGCCAGGGGGCGTCGGGACGGTAGTCGTCGAACGGCGGCGCGTCCGGGAGGAGCATGGCTGCCAGTTCGGGCGTCGGCCAGACTGCGGTCTCGGGGCGCCGTTGGGTGCCGTACCCCAGACCGACGGCTTCGTACAGGGCTCCGAGGACACCGTAAGCATAGAAGTGGAAGTGAGCGATCTGTGCACCCTCGGGAAGGTCTGACATTTCCAGTGGCCAGGGCTCTCCGAGAGAGTAAGTGACGGGGATGGCAGGGTGGCGGGAGCGCAGAGATTCGACAGCGCGTCCCAGCGGTTCCCTGAGCCGTGCGTAGTGGCCGTGGCTGTCGTCGGGGACCAGAGAGCAGTTGTCGACCTCGTTGTGCACCTCGACGTAGGCGATGGGGTGGGCCAGGTCGCGCTCGGTGAGGAAGTCCAGGAGGTTCCCGAGCGCTTCGGCCATGGTGTCGGCACGCTCGTGAGGTGGCACGGCGGCCAGGGCGCGGTGCCAGTGGTCGCTGTCGGCGAAGCAGGGAGACTGCTGGTACTCCCAGGACGAGACGATGACGCGGCAGTTGTGGCGGGCTGCGGCTTGGAAGAGTTCGGTCAGGCGCCTGCGGCCGTCGAGGCGGTAGCCGCCGCGCACGTTGTACCAGCGGGTGCGCTGGCCGAAGTTCTTGCCGAGGCCGCGGATGTGGATCCCGTCAGGGTCCGGCACCCGTCCGGAGAACAGCAGGAAGGGCATGACGCAGATGCGGACGGTGTTGAAGCCGCGGTCCACTGCCTCGCGGAAGGCCCGGTCGATGTCGGCGAAGGGTTCTCCCGGGCCGGCTTGGGTGTACCAGCTGAAGTCCCACAGGGTGATCGCCATGCGGTCCGAGATGGCGGGGGAACTGGGGGTGGTTGGTTCTGCGGTGGTCATGGTGCATCCGTTGGCTCGTGGAGGGGCGGTGAAGGGCGTGCGGGGGAGACTGCGTGTCGGGTTCAGGTGAGGCGGGCTGCCGCGGTGGGCAGTCCTGCGACGGGGCTGGTGACGGCGATGGTGCGGCCGTCGGTTGAGTTCGGGGTGTCCAGGGCGTAGGTGGCGGTGGTGATGTACAGGTCCGTGAGGCCGGGGCCGCCGAAGGCGCACGAGGTGGGCTGCTGGGCGGGAAGGCGGAGAACGCGGACGAGGGTGCCGTCGGGGGCGTAGCGGCGTATGCGGGACCCGCCCCATTCGGCGGACCACAGGTGGCCCTGGCAGTCGACGGCCATGCCGTCGGGCACGCCCTCGTGGGGGGAGAGTTGAGCGAAGAGCCAGGGGGTGCCGATGGCGCCTGTGTCCAGGTCGTAGGGGTAGGCATGGATACGGCGCTGCGCACTGTCGGCCAGATACATCATGGTGCCGTCGGGCGAGAAGGCCGGTCCGTTGGGGATGGTCAGGCCGTCCAGGATCTTTGTGACGGTGCCATCGGTATCCATCCGGTAGAGCGAACCGGCGCCGGGGCTGGCGTCGTATGCCATGGAACCGGCGAGGAAGCGGCCGCGGTGGTCGGCGCATCCGTCGTTCATCCGCATGCGTGTGGGGGCGCCGTCCTCAGGCCGGGCGATCCAGTCGAGCCGGTCGTGGTGGAGGAGGGCGAAGCCGGTGCCGCAGGCGGCGACCCATCCTTCCGCTTCCTGGAGGGGGGCCACGGCTCCCAGGGGCGTCGCGAGGGTGAGGAGGCGCTGGGTGCGGCCGGTTGCGGGGCGGTGTTCCCACAACTGGCCGGCGAGGAGGTCGACCCAGACCGCTCGGTCGTGGATCCAGCGGGCGCCTTCGCCGAGTTCGTGGGGCGGGCCGATGGTGCGGATCTCGTCGGTGGGGGGCATGTGGACTTCCGTGGGTGTGGGATCAGCGCAGGGTGGTGTCGGGCTGGAGGGTGAGCAGGGGTAGTTCGGCCCGGGTCGGCAGTCCTTCCCAGTCGCCGTGGGAGGCGACGCAGAAGGCGCCGGTGGCCGAGGCTCGGTGCAGTCGCTGGTCCAGGCCGAGGCCGTCGAGGAGGGCGGAGAGGTATCCGGCGGCAAAGGCGTCGCCGGCGCCGACGGCATCGACGGCGGGCACGGGCAGGGCGGGGGTGTCGGCTGTGCCGTCGGGGGTATGGACGGTGGCGCCGCGGCTGCCGTGTTTGACGACGACTTCCCGGACGCCCGCAGTGTGCAGAGCGGCGATGGGATCGTGCGGCTTGCCGGTGGCGGCCCGGACCACGTCGAGTTCGTCGTCGCCGCAGAAGAAGATGTCCACCAGCGGCAGTACGGCGGCCAGGTGGTGCGCCGCCTCGTCCACCGAGCACAGCCGGGCGCGGTGGTTGACGTCGTAACTGATGGTCGCCTGCTGCATCTTGGCTTGCCGCAGGGCCTGTCGGCATGCCTGCCGGGGGGAGTCGCCAAGAGCGAGGGTGATGCCGGAGGTGTGGACGACCCGTGGTCGGTTCGCGAGCGCGGGTGTGACATCGGCAGGGGTGAGTCGGGAGCCGGCCGAGCCTGAGCGGTGGTAGGTGACACGGGTCAGGGCGGCGGTGCGGGCGACGCGGATCAGCAGGCCGGTGGCTGCCTCGGGGTCGGTGACGGCGGCGCTGGTGTCGACGCCGGCTCCGCGCAGCGTGCTGAGGATGAGGTCGCCGGTGTCGTCGTTGCCGATGCGGCCGCACCATGCGGCGGCGTGGCCGAGCCGTGCGGCGCCGATGGCGACGGTGGCTTCGGCGCCGGCGACCGAGGCGCGCAGCTGCCCGCCCAGTCGCAGTGGGCCAGGGTCTTCGTGGCGCAGGGAGAGCAGGGCTTCCCCGATGGTGAGCAGGTCAGTCACGTGGGTGCTCCGATGGCGTCCAGAAGAGCTGAGGCGCGGTCCTTGAGCTGGGTGAGGCAACCGCCGTCCGCGGCGTCTCCGATGAGCGGTGAGCCGACGCCGACGGCGATGGCTCCCGCGTGGAGCAGCTGGCGTGCTTCGGCGGCGCCGATGCCGCCGACGGGGACGAACGGGGTGTGGGGGAATGGCTGGCGCAGCGCCCGCAGGTAGTCGGCACCGCCCAGGGAGGCGGGGAAGAGCTTGACTGCGGCGCAGCCCGCCGCGGTGGTGGCAGCGGAGACCTCGGTGGGGGTCAGTGCGCCGACCAGGACCGGCAGGTCCAGGGCGAACGATTGCGTCACTCCCGGGCCCAGGCCGGGGGTGACGACGAAGCAGGCTCCGCTGTCGCGGGCGCGACGAGCGTCCTGTGCAGTCAGGACGGTTCCTGCACCGATGATTCCCGCGTTGCCGACCTCGTGGGCGGTTCGGTCGAGGGCCTTGAGGGCGTCGTGGCCGGTGAGCGAGATCTCGACGAGGCGGATGCCGCATTCCACGAGTGTCACCGCGGTGCGGACGACGGCCGCGGGATCGTTGCCGCGGACGATGGCCAAGAGGCGGTGGAGCCGAAGAATGTCGGTCAGGTCGCGGGAGGTGAGGCTGGTTGTCATGGGTCACCACTCCGCGAAGGATCCGTCGGGGTGTGTCCACACCGGCGAGCGCCACCGGTGTCCGGTCTCGGCGGCTCGCCGGACGGCGGCCTCGTCGATGCTGACACCCAGGCCCGAGCCCTGGGGTCGGGCTACATGGCCGTCGGCGAAGGCGAATATCGAAGGGTCGACGAGGTAGTCGAGGAGATCGTTGCCGATGTTGTAGTGGATGCCCAGGCTCTGCTCCTGGATCAGGAAGTTGGGAGCGCTGAAGGCGGTCTGCAGGCTGGCGGCGAGCGCGATCGGCCCGAGGGGGCAGTGCGGGGCCAGGGGGACGTCGAATGTCTCCGCGAGGGCCGCGATGCGGCGGACTTCGGAGATGCCGCCGGCGTGGGAGAGGTCGGGCTGGACGACGGCGATCCCGTCCAGCAGCGGCGGCAGGTACTCCGCGCGCGAGTACAGGCGTTCGCCGGTTGCCAGCGGGACGGATGTGCGGGGAACCAGGCGGCGCAGCGCCGGAAGGTGTTCGGGAAGGACCGGTTCTTCGGCGAAGAGCAGGTGGTAGGGCTCGAGGAGAGGCAGCAGGCGGGCGGCGTTGGTGACCGAGACGCGGCCGTGGAAGTCGAGGGCCAGGTCGCGGTGGTCGCCGAGGATGGAGCGGGCCACCTCCACGCGCGCGAGGACCTCATGGGTCTCGGCTGGGGTGGCGATGGGACCCATGCGGCCGCAGGCGTTCATTTTCACGGCGGTGAAGCCGTTGCCGACCTGGGCGGCGATCGCATCGGCGATCTCGCGGGGCTCATCTCCGCCCACCCACGAGTAGACCCGGACCCGGTCCCGCACCGGGCCGCCCAGCAGCTCGTGCACGGGCGCCCCGCGGGCCTTTCCGGCGATGTCCCATAGGGCTTGGTCCAAGCCTGCGACGGCGCTGGCCAGGATCGGCCCGCCTCGGTAGAAGCCGCCCTTGGTGAGGATTTGCCAGTGGGCCTCGATGGGTAGCGGGTCCCGCCCGATGAGGAGGTCGGCCAGTTCGTGGACGGCGGCGCGGACGGTGTCGGAGCGCCCTTCGATCAGCGGTTCGCCCCAGCCGTCGATGCCTTCGTCGGTGGATATCTTGCAGAAGAGCCAGCGTGGTGGGACGGGAAACGTCTCGACCTTGGTGATTTTCACGCTTCGTCCCCCTGATCGTCTTCGGCACCTTCGGCTTGGCCGTCCTCGCAGCTGCGTTCCAGGCAGTCGAGGTCGTGGCGCGCCTGGTCCAGCAAGGTGCGCATGGCGGCTTCGGCGGCGTCGGGGTGGCCGGAGCGGACGGCGTCCAGGACGGCCTGGTGGCTGGGCACGGGGTTCGTGGCATGGGAGCCGGCGTGGACGAGCCGGTCGCGTTCCGCGAGGCCGACGGCGAGGATCATCTCCATCTGCCGGAGCAGCTCGTTGTGGGCGGCGGCCAGCAGGGCGCGGTGGAACGCCAGGTCGGCCTCGACGGCATCGCCGTCTCCGTCCGCCGCCGCGCTCATGGCGGCGAGGGCTTCCTGCAGGCGTTCCAAGTCCGTCTCGGTGCGGCGTTCGGCGGCCAGCCGGGCGGTGGCAGGCTCAACGATGCCGCGCACCTCGGCCAGTTCGTCGAGGAAGATCTTGTTCTTCTGCTGGGTGAAGCGCCAGCGCAGCATGTCGGCGTCGAGCAGGTGCCAGTCCTCACGCGGTCGCACGAAGGTGCCGCGCTTTTGCCGGGCATCCACCAGGCCCTTGGCGGTCAGCACCTTGAAGGCCTCGCGCAGGACGGTCCGGCTGATGTCGAGTTCGGCTTCGAGCGCGGGTATGTCCAGTACCTCACCGGGTGCGATCTGCCCGGATATGATCCTTGTGGCAAGTTCGTGCACGATCTGTCCGTGCAGGCCCCGCCTGGTGTAGCCCCCCACGTGTCCTCCCTGAAGGTGGTTGGTTGCGGCCTCTGGCTCGCGTCAGGCTGAGTCCTTGATGATGCTCCAGCCGCCGTCGACGACGAGGCTGGCTCCGGTGATGAAGCTGGCGTCGGCACAGGCGAGGAAGGCGATCGCCGAGGCGACTTCGGAGGGCAGTCCGAACCGGCCCGCTGCGGTCTGGGCGATGCTGCGCTGGCGGGCCTCTTCCGGGATCGCGTCCCAGGCCGGGGTCAGGATCGGTCCCGGCAGGACGCAGTTGACTCGCACCCGCGGTCCGTACTCGACGGCGAGCTGGCGCGTGAGGGCGGTCAGGCCGCCCTTGGCCGCCGCATAGGCGGGGTGGCCGGGCAGACCGACCAGCGCATGCACCGACGAGACCAGCACCACGGCCGCGCCCCGCGCCTCAAAGTCGTCCATGAACGCGCGTACCCCGAGGAACGAGGCGGTGAGCCCGACGGCCAGCTGCCGCTCCCACACCGCCACCGGCATCCGGTGGGCGGGGGCGGCCTGTTGCACCGCAGCGTTGCTGACCAGGACATCCGCCCCTCCCACGGCATCGGCCGCCGCGCGCAGCGCGGCCCAGTCCTTCTCCTGCGACACGTCGCAGGGCACGAACTGCGCCTTCGCCCCGAGTTCGTCGGCCAATGCGGCGCCGCGCGCCTCGTCGATGTCGGCGAGCAGCACGGTTGCGCCTTCGTCTGCGAAGCGGCGCGCGGTGGCGGCACCGATTCCCGAGGCGGCGCCGGTGACCACCACCGTCCTGCCAGAAAAGCGACTATGCGCCCAGATGTGCACGGTTGCTCCTTACGTGAAGCGAGGCGGCGTGGCTGGGTGTCATGGCGACGCAGCCGTGACCGCGCCGCCACCGTACATGAACTCATTTTTTATTACTACTTCTTGACAGGGGGATCTCGGCGGCTCAATCTCTTGGCCAACGAACAGGCGGCCGAAGCCCGATACACCGGGCGCGCCGTCCGGCCTCGAGGAAGGACCCCCTCTCATGAGCGTCATCACCCGCCGCCGCAGACACCGGGGAGCCTTGGCATCCGTGCTTACGGCGGTGTCGGTTCTGGCCACCGCGTGTTCGGGCTCGGCCGCGACATCGCAGGATGACGCCTCCCAGAGCGCCCACAAGCCTGGCCAGAAGGTGAACCTGACCTTCTGGTCCTGGGTGCCGGGGGTGGACAAGGCGGTCGCCGTGTGGAACGCCGAACACCCGGACATCCAGGTCAAGCTGGAGAAGATCCCGGCGGGAAGCACCGGCGGGTACGCCAAGATGCGCGCCGCCCTCAAGGCCGGAAAGGCCCCGGAGCTGGCGCAGGTGGAGTACCAGGAGATCCCGTCGTTCCTCCTCGAAGAGGGCCTGGTGGACCTGGGCAAGTACGGCGTGAACAAGCACCGCGACCAGTTCGTCGGCTGGCAGTGGCAGCAGGGCGTGTTTGGCGACGGCGTCTACGCGGTCCCGCAGGCATCCGGCCCGATGGGGATGTTCTACCGCGCCGACCTGTACAAGAAGTGGGGCATCACCCCGCCCAAGACCTGGCAGGAGTTCGAGCAGGCCGCGAAGAAGGTTCGCGCCGCCGACCCCAAGGCGTACATTTCCACCTTCCCTCCGGGCAACTCCGCCTGGTTCACCGCGCTGGCCTGGCAGGCCGGGGCCAAGTGGTTCGACGTCAAGGGCGACACCTGGGTGGTCAACATCGACACCCCGCAGACCCGCAAGGTCGCCGCCTACTGGGACCGGCTGCGCCAGCAGAAGCTGATCAAGACCGAACCGGATTTCGCCAACGGCTGGTACAAGGACCTGCAGAAAGGCGGCGTCGTCTCCTGGGTCAGCGCCCAGTGGGGGGATGCGATCATCAGTGGTAACGCGCCGAAGACTGCGGGCAAGTGGCGGGCGGCCCCGATGCCGCAGTGGTCCGCTGGACGCAACGACTCCGCGAACTGGGGCGGCTCGTCCACCGCGGTCCTCAAGGGCGCCAAGCATGTCCCCGAGGCCATGCAGTTCGCCGTGTGGCTGAACACCGACCCCAAGAGCGTCGACCTGCTCATCCAGGGAGGCTACGGCTGGCCCGCCGCCAAGGGCGCGTTCCGGGGATCCGCGCTGGACAAGCCGTCGGCGTTCTTCGGCGGCCAGAAGTACAACGAATTGTTCGCAGAGTCGGACAAGCACATCGACAAGAGCTGGAAGTGGATCCCCACGATCGGTGCCACCTACCAGCATCTCAACGACGGCTTCCAGGCCGCGGCGTCCGGCAAGGGCACATTCGTCGACGCGGTCAGGCAGGCCCAGAAGCAGACCGTCGAGGACCTGAAGAGCAAGGGTCTGAAGGTCGCCACCGGTCAGTGACCGCCCCGGTGCGGGGAGCGGCCCAGACCGGTCTCCCCGCACCCGGACTCAAGGGAGAACCCCATGCCCACCCGGGTACGCAGACGGCGCAACACGGCGCCGATAGCGTTCGTGGCACCGTTCCTGAGCCTGTTCCTGCTGTTCTTCGTCGTCCCGATCGGCTATGCCGTCTACCAGAGCGTCATGGGCGTCCAGCGCAGCGGACCGCTCGGGCTCGGTGGTACCGAGGACGTCTTCGTCGGATTCGGCAACTACACCGAGGCCCTGTCCGACAGCGCCTTCGTGCACAGCATCGGGCGGGTCCTGGTCTTCGCGGCCGTGCAGATCCCCGTGATGATCGTCCTGGCCACCGCTCTCGCCCTGCTGCTGGACAGCGCCTCTGCCCGCGGTGTGCGCTTGTTCCGCACTGCCTACTTCCTGCCCTACGGCGTGCCTGGTGTCATCGCCTCCATCCTCTGGGGCTTCCTGTACGTGCCCGGGGTCAGCCCCGTGGTGGAGGTGCTCGGCGGCCTCGGCGTCCGGGCGGACTTCCTTGGCGGCAGCACCGTGCTGTGGTCCATCGCCAACGTCGTCACCTGGGAGTTCGCCGGCTACAACATGCTGGTGATCGTCGCACAGCTGCGTACCGTCCCCGGCGAGCTGTACGAGGCCGCTCGCATCGACGGCGCGAGCGCATGGCAGACGGTCTGCCACGTCAAGCTGCCCCTGCTGCGCCCGGCGCTGGTGCTGACCACGGTGTTCAGCATCATCGGCACGCTGCAGCTGTTCGCCGAGCCGCTGGTCCTCAAGCCCGTCTCGACCAGCATCGACAGTGCCTACACCCCCAACCTGAGCGCCTACAACGAAGCCTTCACCAAAGACAACTACAACCTCGCCGCCGCTGAGGCGGTGCTGCTCGCGCTCGCCACCTGCCTGTTGTCCTTCGGCTTCCTGCGGCTGATCAACCGAGGAGACAAGGACACATGAGCGTGGACACCCCGACCCGCCCGGATCTGCGGCGTCGCCCGGCCCACGCTCGTGAGGCCGCACCACGAACCAGCATCAGCGGCGTGACCGCCAGAAGCCGAGTCGTCGTCACCGGAGTTCTGGTCGCCGCGGCCGGGTACTTCCTTCTGCCGGTCTACTGGCTGCTGGTGGCCTCCACCAAGTCCACTGGCGACCTGTTCGGCAGCTTCGGCCTGTGGTTCTCCCGGCCCCAGCTGCTCGACAACCTGCGCCATGTGGCGACCCACGAGGACGGGATCTACCTGCGCTGGGCGGCCAACAGCCTGCTGTACGCCGGTCTCGGCGCCGCGGTCGCCACCTTCCTGTCCGCACTGGCCGGGTACGCGCTGGCCAAGTACCAGTTCCGTGGCCGGGAAGCGATCTTCAACCTGGTCCTCGGCGGCGTGCTGATTCCCGCCACCGCACTCGCCCTGCCGACGTACCTGCTGTTCAGCCGGGTGGACCTGGCCAACACCTACTGGGCCGTGCTGCTGCCCAGCTTCGTCAGCCCTTTCGGGGTGTACCTGTGCCGCATCTACGCCGCCGCCTCCATCCCTGACGAGCTGCTGGAGGCGGCCCGCATCGACGGTGCGGGCGAGTTCCGGACCTTCCGCGTCATCGGTCTGCGGATCATGACCCCGGCGCTGGTGACCATCTTCCTGTTCCAGTTCGTCGGCATCTGGAACAACTACTTCCTGCCGCTGGTGATGCTCTCCGACCCCAAGCTGTACCCCGTCACCCTCGGGCTGACCTCCTGGCAGTCCTTCGCCGACCGTCAGCCGGACCTGTACCAGCTCACCGTCGGCGGCGCCTTCGTCTCCGTCATCCCGCTCATGGCGGCGATGGTCGTACTCCAGCGCTTCTGGCGTAGCGGACTGACTCAAGGAAGTGTCAAGGGATGACCGACCGTATCGACCTGTTCCGCACAAGAGTGCCCGGGCTCGCCTTCGGCGGCGACTACAACCCCGAGCAGTGGCCGCGAGAGGTCTGGTCCGACGACCACCGGCTGATGAAGGAAGCCGGTGTCAACCTCGTCAGCGTCGGCATCTTCTCGTGGGCGATGGTCGAGCCCGAACCCGGCCGGTTCGACTTCGGCTGGTTCGACGAGGTCATGGACGGCCTCGCGGCGGCCGGGGTCAGCGCGTGCCTGGCCACGATGACCGCCTCCCCACCGCCGTGGATGGCCGAACTGCACCCCGAGACCCTGCCCATGCGCGCCGACGGCACACGGCTGTGGCCCGGAGGGCGGCAGCAGTACTGCCCCAGCAGCCCCGTCTACCGCCGCTACGCCGCGCGCCTGGTGGAGCAGATCGGCCGCCGTTACCGCGACCACCCGGCGCTGGCGCTGTGGCACATCGGCAACGAGTACGGCGTACACGTCTCCACCTGCTACTGCGACACTTCCACCGAGGCGTTCCGCAGCTGGCTGCAGCACCGTTACGGCACCCTGGACGCCCTCAACGACGCATGGTCGACCACCTTCTGGTCCCAGCGCTACGGCGACTGGCAGCAGATCCTGCCCCCGCGCATCGCACCCACCTTCCCCAACCCCGCCCAGCAGATCGACTTCCTGCGCTTCAGCTCCGACGAGCTGCTCGCCTGCTACCGCATGGAACGCGACACGCTGCGGGAGATCGCCCCGCACGTTCCGGCCACCACGAACCTGCTCGGCGTGTGGAAGCCGGTGGACTTCTTCTCCTGGGCATCGGAACTCGACATCGTCAGCCACGACTCCTATCCCGACCCCGCCGACCCGAACAGCCACATCGAGGCCGCGTTCGGCTACGACCTGATGCGCTCGCTGCGCCAGGGACAGCCTTGGCTGGTGATGGAGCAAGCCCCGAGCGCGGTGAACTGGCGCCAGCGCAACAGTCCCAAGCCGCCGGGCGTGATGCGCCTGTGGAGCTGGCAGGCGATCGCCCAGGGGGCGGACTCGGTCCTGTTCTTCCAGTGGCGCCAGTCCCGCGGTGGGGCGGAGAAGTACCACTCCGGGATGGTCCCGCACGGCGGCGAGCACACCCGGACCTTCCAAGAGATCCGCGACCTCGGCAGTGAGCTCGCACGCGTGCCCTCCCTCGCGGGCACCCGGGTCACCGCCGAGGTAGCGGTTGTCATGGACTGGTCCAGCTGGTGGGGGCTGGAGCTGGACTCGCACCCGTCTTCCGGCCTACGGCAGATGGACGCCAATCTCGCACACTACGCACCGCTGTTCGGGGCCGGTGTCACCACCGACGTCGTACACCCGACGGCGGACCTGTCGGGGTACCGCCTCGTCGTCGTCCCCAACTTGTACATGGCCGACGAAGCCGCGGCCCGCAACCTCGTCGAGTACGTGCGCGCCGGCGGCCATCTGCTGATGTCCTTCTTCTCCGGCATCGTCGACGAGTGCGACCGGGTCCACCTCGGCGGATACCCCGCCCCATTTCGCGAACTGCTCGGCCTGCATGTCGAGGAGTTCTGGCCGCTGCCGGAGGCGGGCGAGGTCGGCATCCGCCTCGGTGACCGAGCCGGAGCGGGCAGCATGTGGTCAGAGAAGATCATCCTGGAGAGCGCGCAGAGGGTCGGCGAGTTCACCTCGGGCGACCTGGCCGGTGAACCTGCCATCACGCGGCACCGCTTCGGTGACGGTGTCGCTTGGTACCTGGGGACCCGGCCCGACCCCTCCACCATGCGCGCGCTGGTCCACCAGGTCCTCGTCGCCTCCGGCGTCGAGCCGGTGCTGCCCGGCCGCCCGGACGGCGTGCAGGCCGTGGTGCGCCGGGCACCGGACGGCAGGGAGTTCCTCATCCTGCTCAACCACACCTCTGACTCGGTCGAGCTGGACCTGCCGGTCCCGATGACCGACGAGCTGACCGCAGGCGGCGCGTTCGCCGACACGGTCACCCTCGCCCCGCGCCGCGTGGCGGTGCTGCGCCGCGCCTGAAAACCACCGAGCGCCGCCAACGTTCACGTCACTATCACACCCCGCCCGAAAGGGGACGCTCCATGAAACGTCCACTCCAAAGATCAGGCCCCTTCCTCTGCCTCCTGGCCCTCCTGCTCTCCTTCCTCCCAGCGTCGTCCGCCCACGCCTCTTCGGACCCAGCGGGCATGGTCGACCCGGACAACGTCTACGTCGACAGCTTCGAAGGCTGGGGAACGGCTCCCGCCTGGGGCGGCAACGTCGTCGGCGGCTGGTCCGAGACCAAGCGCAAGGCCATAGCCGACCTGCTCTTCGATGAGACCAAGGGCCTCGGGCTCAACGTCTTCCGCTACCACATCGGCGCCGGACAGGACCCGAACGACCCACCCGGCACGGACGCCGACGGGAAGCAGATCGGCTGCGGAGACCACCGCCCCGGCTCCCCGCTACCCGCGTATCAGAAGAAAGACGGGACATGGGACTGGACCGCTGACGCCAACCAGCGCTGGTTCGCCCAGGCCGCCAAGGCCCGCGGCGTCAACCGCTGGCTCGCCTACGCCTCCTCCCCGCCGTGGTGGATGACGGCCAATGGCTGCAGCAATGGCGGGGAAAATGGCATAGAGAACCTCAACAGCGACCAGCACGCGGCCTTCGCCGACTATCTCACCGAGGTGACCAAGCACTTCCGCGACTCCGAGGGCATCACCTTCGACCTCCTCAACCCGCTCAACGAGCCCGAATACGGCTGGGCGAAGAACGGCATACAGGAGGGCGCCTACTTCACCTGGGACAGTCAGGACAAGATCATCAACGAGGTCGGGAAAAGCCTGGTCGACAAGGGGCTGACCGGGACCAAGGTCGCGGCCTCGGACAGCCAGTCGGTGCAGGGCGGCATCTCCAACTTCAACAACTACTCGGAGTCGGCGAAGGACTACATCTCCACCCTCACCGCCCACACCTACTGGACGTCGGAAACCGACCAGGTGGTGCTGCGCAACATCGCTGCCGAGAAGAACAAGAAGGTCTGGATGAGCGAGTTCGGCGCCGGCGAGGTCGGCCTCGGACAGCCGGTGCCGACCGGCAACGTCGCCGACCCGGACAAGGCCCAGCCGGCGCTCAACCTCGCCGCGCGGATCGTCGGTGACATGACCTACCTGCGCCCCAAGGCATGGATCCAGTGGGACGGCCTGGAGAGCTGGGAACAGAACAAGCTTGAGAAAGTCAGCTGGGGCCTGATCTGGGCCAACTACAAGGATTCCACCGAGACCTACAAGGTCGCCAAGCAGTACTACGGCTACAAGAACTTCACCAAGTTCATCCGCCCCGGCTACCGGATCATCGAGTCAGGCGACGACCAGACCCTGGCCGCCTACAACCCGCAGGACGACACTCTCGTCCTGGTCGCCTACAACGACCAGACGACATCACGGTCGCTCACCTACAACCTGGGCAAGTTCGACGGCATCACCAAGGCCACCCCCTACCGGACTTCCGACACCGAGTCCCTCACGAAACTGCCCGACGCCACGGTCAGCAACAACCAACTCTCCGCCACCCTCAAGCCGAAGTCGATCACTACCTACGTGATGTCGTCGGCAACGGCGAAGCCGGACCTGACCAGCATCAACGACCGGAGCACCGGAACCGGGCGGAACCAGTTCGAGTACTCCGGAGCCTGGAGCACCATCGGCCAGGCCGGCGCCTACCTCGGCGACGACAGCTGGTCCGGCACCACCGACGCCTCCTACCAGGTGCGGTTCAATGGCACGAAGGCCGACCTGTACGGCGCCAAGGCACCCAACCATGGCATCGCGGCCGTCTCGATCGACGGCGGCCCGGAGACCGATGTCGACTTCTATTCATCCCCACGACGCGACAACGTGCGCGTGTACAGCAGCCCGACCCTCACACCCGGTGACCACACCCTCAAGGTTCGGGTCAAAGGCACCAAGAACGCACAGTCGGGCGGGGTGTACATCCCGGCCGACCGTGTCGACGTCACCCAGCCGGGCGGCACCAAGGTCAACGACAGCGCCGTCGGCACCGGCGCCAACCAGTTCGAGTACGACGGCTCCTGGAGCTACGGCGCCCGGCAGGACGCCTACGGGGCCGACAACCACTGGTCTGGGGCCACCGACGTGGAGTACTACAAGGTGCGGTTCAACGGCACGAAGCTCGACCTGTATGGCGCCAAGGCACCCAACCACGGCATCGCGGCCGTCTCGATCGACGGCGGCAAGGAGACCAATGTCGACTTCTACGCCCCGACCCGCAGGGACAACGTCCTGGTGTGGAGCAGTCCGGTCCTCAGCGCTGGCGACCACACGCTGAAGGTGCGCGTTACCGCCACCAAGAACGCCAGTTCAACCGGGGTGTACATCCCGGCGGACCGGGTGGATGTCTTCCGGTAATGCTCTCTACCAGCTCCTTGGTTCTGGGGCGTCCAGGACTGCCTCCTGCGGCTGGTCGGCCGACCGTAGCCACAAGCCCGGGCGCTCACCAAGGCTGATGCGTGGGCCGGGGAACAACCCCCGGCCCACGCCGACGTGGCCTGCGCACCATGCGGGCCGGTCTCGTCGCACTACCCGGGCCCGTGTCTTGCTTCGGCTGGAGCGCGCGCCTTCGCGACGCGAGCGCCGACGGCAAGACCGAGCTGGTGATCACCTCACCCGGGGATGGTCCATGGCGGGCAGCAACAACCTGGCCGACATGAACTGCTCCTTCGGGAGAGTGGACGTCGCGCCCGACGGACAGACGGGGTCGGCGCACTACAGCTGCGAGGGCCTACTGCACGGCCGACCCGACGGGGCCGGGGACTCCTCTGACCAGAGGAGTCCCCGGCCCCACGGGGAGGTGTTCAGGTTCGGGGGAGGTCCCTGGTGAAGGCAACCATTACGCGTGATGTGCCATCCCCCCGGGTGCGGCCCCGGCCGCTCCGCCACGTCCCGTCCGTCGGGCCATGTGGCGGACCCGAACCGATCCTCACCGAGGGGGGACCTCGCGTGTCTGTCAGCGCAAACCGCACCGATCTGCCGCACTTTCCCGCGCTCCCGGCGCACACTCCGCCCGGCACCGGCACTCCCGGAACCCGCTCGGACGTCGGGCGCCGGAACGTACTGCGCGCCGGGCTGGGCGTGGCAGCCGCGGGCTGGCTTGCGACGAGTTCGTCCCAGTCCGCCACTGCCGCTCCGGGCGCGCCGGACTGGGCCGCTTTCGCCCGCGATCTGGACGGTCTGCTGGTCCGCCCGGGCGAGCGCCGGTACGCCTCGGCACGCCGTCTGTTCCAGCCCCAGTTCGACGGCATCAAACCGGCGGGCGTCGCCTATCCGGCGCACCGGCAGGATGTGCGGACCTGTCTGGCCTTCGCCAGGCGGTTCGGTATCCCCGTCGCGGTCCGCGGCGGCGGCCACAATTACGCCGGCTGGTCATCGGGCACGGGCCTGGTGGTGGACGTCAGCTCCCTGAAGAAGGTGACCACAGGCTCCGACGCTGCGATCGGCGCCGGCGCGCGGTTGATCGATGTGTACGCCACGCTGAACCGGCGCGGGCGAACGATCCCGGCCGGATCCTGCCCCACCGTCGGTGTGGCCGGTCTCGCGCTGGGCGGCGGTGTCGGGGTGACCAGCCGCGCCTATGGCCTGACCTGCGACAGCCTCACCGGCGCGGAGATCGTGACCGCCGACGGGCGGATCCTGGAGGTCGACGCGCGCCATCACCCCGACCTGTTCTGGGCGCTGCGGGGCGGCGGCGGGGGGAATCTCGGCATCGTCACCCAGTTGCACTTCCGCACTCATGCCACGCCGGACTGCAGCTACGCGTTCCTGTCCTGGCCGTGGTCGAAGGCCGGAGCTGTCATACGAGCCTGGCAGAAGTGGGCGCCGACGGCGCCCGACCCGCTGTGGGCCAATCTGCATCTGACCGGAACCGCAGGCACCCCGCGGGTGGGCATCGGTGCCAACTACCTCGGCACACAGTCCGGTCTGCGCAATCACCTGGACCGCCTGGTCGACGCGGTGGGCTCCCAGCCCACCTCCTCCGTGGTGCGGACCCGCTCGCACGTCGACACGATGCTGGTGATGGCCGGCGCCGGCGGCTGGACACCGGCCCAGTGCCACCTGCCGGGCAGCCTCCCCGGCCAACATCCGGACGGCCGTACCGCCCGCGCGTCCTACGCCGCCCGCTCCGACTTCTACACGCGGCCGCTGTCCGCCAGCGGCATCACAGCACTCCTGACCCACGTCGAACGCTACGCCCGTAGCGCTCCACCCGGCGGCAGTGGCAGCATCGCCTTCGACGCCCTGGGCGGGGCACCCAACCGGATCAAGCCCCAGGACACCGCGTTCGTCCACCGCAACGCGCTCTTCCTCGCCCAGTACATCGCCAACTGGCCCACCAGCGCCTCCCCGAGGGGGGTGGCACGTAGCCGTACCTGGCTGGACAACCTGCACCGGGCCATGCGGCCTCACGCCAGCGGTCAGGCATATCAGAACTACATCGACCCCCGGCTGACCAACTGGAAAGAGGCCTATTACGGCGCCAACCTCGGCCGCTTGACAGACATCAAGACGGCCTACGATCCCAAGCGGCTCTTCCGCTTCCCGCAGGCCATACCCACCCGTACCCGATGACAGCCTCCCCAAGTCGAACTACTCGTCACGGACCAGCTAGAACCTGTCGTGCACCGGATCCCGATGCCGCTGCGGGTCAGGGCGTCCATCGCCGATTCGGCTTCACGGCGGCTGAGTGAGTGCCTTTGAACACTGGCCCTGAGAGCGGACTGATGCGGGCACCTAGGGCCGGGAACCGCCTACTCTCCGCGTCCATCCCCAAGGGGCAGCAAGGACCGTCCGGTCGGTACGGGAAGTGCTGCACATCGGACTTATAGACAAGCCATAAGCTGATCCTTCCGGGTCTCTCCCAGCGAGGCCTGGTAGTCGAGCCCCACCTAGCTTGGAATTGCGCCCATGAAGAGGAAGATCCTGATCATCATCGCCGTCTGTGTCGGCCTTTGGGCTGTCGGTTCGGTCGTGACGCCGGTGTTGAAAAGGCACAATGACAACTTCCCGGACGCATTCAACGACCACGTCCTTCACGAACGAATCAAGACCTTCCCGACCGCGAGCGACGCCCCGGAGCCCGGCGATGGTGAAGGGATCTTCGTCCTCCCCGACTGGGTGCCCCAGGACGCCACGGATGTGAAGGTCAAGGCGCAGACCACCGGCAATGCCAAGCTCATACGTTTCACCCTCGGCGACACTGCACTGAAGCTGAGCGGTGAGGCAGGCTGCTCTGAGGGCGCCTTTTACGACGGGCCGACGCTCATTGCGGGCTGGTGGCCGGAGGACGTGGGGGACGGTGCCGGGCGACCGGACTGCTCCGAGCAGTACCAGTTCCGGGTGGTGGTCAAGGGCGACCAGGTCTACGCCTGGAGCAACGGCGACCTCGTGCAGACGTAACGGAGACCTACCGGCAACTGAGGCAGTTCGTTAGCAGCGAATTGGCACATCTGCGGTTCGGTGAGCGTGGATCTCGCGACCTGCGGCTTCTGCGGGACAACCGACCGCGAAGTCTGCGCCCACCACCGAGCCGGAATGCTCATGATCGGCCGACGGGCTCCGTTGTCCGTGCGGCTCACCGCCGCCTATGCCGCGGTCGGAGGCTCGCGAGTGCTCATGAAACCGCGGACTCCACATGTGAAGAACACCCCGGTCATGTGCTGTCGCCGCCGGGGGCCGACTTCCGTGCGGCGACCCAGGCGGCGACCTGCGCACGGGAGGTGAAGCCGAGCTTCGCCAGAATGTGCTGGACATGTGCCTCGGCGGTACGCGGGGCGATGACCAGCCTCGCCGCGATCTCCTTGTTGGCCATTCCCTCGGCCACCAGGCCCGCGATCTCCTCTTCCCGCTTGGTCAGCCGAGTCTCCCCGCCCTCCTCCCGGGGCTTCGCCCGCACCGGCGGCGAGGTGCCGAGTGCGTAGTCGGTCGCCCGTTCCCCCGAGAGCAGGCGGCCACGCCGGAACGCCGCCTCGTAACGGTCGTCGCCGAGCGCGGCCCGGGCGTGGGCGATGTGCTCGTGGTGCGGCGCTGCGAAGGTGGCGTAGTTGTCTGGGGACGCACCGATCTCGTGCCATACGGATGCGGCGGCGCCGAAGAGCGTGGCCGCCCGGGTGTGGTCTCCCTGCCGTTCGGCCACCCAGGCGAGGGTGTCGATGACGAAGGCCATCCCCAGTTTGCTCCCTATCCGGCCGTTGATGCCCAGCGCTTGTTTCCCTGTCTCCTCGGCGCGTTCCAGTGAGCCGTGGAGCACCTCGATGTGGCAGACACCCCACAGCGCGTAGGAGCGCCAGAAGACCTCACCCCGCCGCGCTGTCCAGTCGAGGCATGCGTCGAGCAGGGCCAGGCCCCGCTCGCGTTCGCCTTTCAGCCCCAGGGTGAGGCCGAAGATGAACGCCGCCCACGTCTCACAGCGAGGGTCGTGGACAGTCTGGAACAGGGACAGCGCGCCGTCGAACAGCAGCGCCGCCGTCTCCGTGTCGCCGGAGAAGAGCGTCGCCATGCCCTGGATGAGCGTCACGTAGGCGATCTCCGCCGGGTCGCCGAGCCGCTCCGCCAGCCCGGTGGCCTCGGCCAGCAGCGCCACCCCGGCGTCGATATCGCCCTGCAGCAGAGCGAACCAGCCGCTCATGCGCAGTGCGGAGGCGCGCTCGCGGGTGGGCTCGGGTGCCGCCATGAGCATCTGGGCCAGCCAGTGACGCACCTCGGTGTGGAAGCCACGGATGCCCCAGTAGTCGTCCAGCCGGGTCGCCATGCGCAAGCCCTCGACCGCCTCGCCCGGCTGCGTGACGCAGAAGTCCAGCGCGACCCGCAGATTGGAGTGCTCGCGCCGGAGCCGGCCGATCCACGCCTCCTGGTCCGGCCCGAACCACTCCACCTCGAACCGCTCGACCATCGCCGCGCACCAGTCGCGGTGGCGGCGCCGGACCGCCGTGTACTCGCCGGACGCCACCAGCCGCTCCTGGCCGTACTCCCGCATCGTCTCCAGCATCCGGTAGCGCACGTTCCCGTCGTGCTCTTCCCGGAGCAGGATGGACTTGTCCACGAGGGAGCGGACGACGTCGGAGATCTCCTCGGGGACCACCTCGTCATCGCCGCCCACGTGCTCGACCGCTGCCAGATCGAAGCTGCCGGAGAACACCGACAGGCGGGACCAGAACCGCTGCTCGGGCTCCGAGCACAGATCGTGGCTCCAGTCGATCAGCGCGCGCAGGGTTCGCTGCCGTGAGGGCGCGCACCGCGGGCCGCCCGTGAGCAGCCGGTAACGCCGGGACAGCCGCTGATCGATCTGGTCAAGCGACAGCGCACGCAGCCACACCGCGGCCAGCTCGATCGCCAGCGGGATGCCATCGAGGCGGTGGCAGAGGCGTGCCAGCGTCGCGCAGTTCTGGCTGTGCAGGTCGAATTTCGGCAGGACGGCGCTCGCGCGGTCAACGAACATCCGCACCGAGTCGTACTGCATCAGCGCGTCGGGCGAAAGCACCTGTTCGGGGTCGGGTACCGGGAGCGGGGGGACGACGAGGACCGTCTCGCCGTAGACGCCGAGCGACTGCCGGCTCGTCACCAGGATGCGCAGCCGGGGACAGGACCGGATGAGAGCAGCGACGAACAGCGCACAGTCCTCGATGAGATGCTCACAGTTGTCGAGCACGAGGAGCAGCTCGCGCGGCCGCAGGTAGTCGACGACCGTGTCGAGCGCCGGGCGCGGGGACTGGCGCAGTCCGAGGTTCTCCTCGGCCGTCTCCGCAAGCAGGGCGGGGTCCCGCAACTCCGCGAATTCGATGAATCGCACTCCGTCGTGGAAGGCCCGGCGCACGGTGTCGGCGATTCGGATGGCCAGACGGGTCTTGCCGACCCCGCCGGGACCGGTGAGCGTCAGCAGGCGGGAGCCGGACAGCAGCCTTTTCGCCTCGGCGATCTCGCGTCGACGGCCGACGAAGCTGGTGACGTCGGGCGGCAGAGCGCCGACGTCGTCCGGGGCGCTGGTTGCGGCTTTCACATTCCTGCATCCGCGACAGACTGCTGATCCACAACAGAGTGCCGACAAGTCGATGGCAGTTTACTGCGCGGAACACGGCCTGCCGGGCTGCTCACCCCTCAGCCTAGGCGCTCGCGCAAATACGTACCCGCATACGTATTTCCCCCATCGCCCCGGGTGCCGCCCCCGCGCATGGTGAACCTGTCATTGCCCATTCGACGCGGGACATCCCATGTACCAGGCCATCCTCGCGTGCCCCCTCACGGACACCACCCCCGTGGGCACGATCCTGCCGCCTGCCGCATCGTCGGTGCGGCAGGCAAGGGCCCTCACCCGCTCCCGGCTCGCCTCCCTGGGGCTGACCGACCACGAGGGCACCGCCCAGCTCCTCGTCAGCGAGCTGGTCACCAACGCGCTGCGTTACGCGGCCGGCCCGGTCCGGCTGTCCCTGTCCTTCCGAGGCGACACACTGCACTGCGAGGTCGAGGACACCAGCCCTGATCCGCCGGTCGTGCGCGGAGCCCGGGAGGAGGACGAGAGCGGCCGCGGCCTGCTGCTGGTCCAGGAGCTCGCCCGAGCATGGGGCAGCCGTGACTCGCGGGTGGGCAAGGTCGTCTGGTTCGAACTCGGGCTGTGACACCCCTGCACGCGACCCTCCTCGGTCGTGGACCGCGTCGCCGGCTCGGGGAGAAACGGGGGGAGGCGCCGCCCCTCACCGCGAGGGGCGGCGCCTTCGGGGTCGCCCGGGTTAAGTGGCATTGGGGGGCCAGGAGGAGCAGCGCCCCCGGAGGAGGCTGAGCGCGGCCGCTGACTCCGGTAGGTGTGGCGTGCCCGTGTGGAGGCGTGTCCGCGCGTCCCCCTGGCGGCATAACGCCGGGTTATGGCCAAGTGAGAGCTGCCGACGACGCCCCTGATCCAGGACGCTGATCAGCAGTGCAACGTCACACGTCACACGCGCGTTGGCGGGCCCTCGACCCGCCCCTGACGCCTTCAAACGGGGATTCCGTATTGCGAAGAACATCTGACCTACTGATCCAGCCCTCTACGCCGCGACCCGCCTTCCCCGCGAGCAGGCCGAAACTCTGCCTCACCGGGTGTACGCCGACCAGTCGTGGTTCGAGCACCTCCCGTTCGACGCAGGCTCCCGTGACGGCCGCGCAGCTGAGCGCGGAGGAACAGGCTGTGGCCAGCCCAGCGTAGCCACAAACGCGTCGGTGCCCAGTCGTTGACGATGGGCCTGCTGCGAGCCTCGATCCTGGCGGCTGTGACCTGCGCCCTCAGCGCAAACAATCTGTCTCGGCATCCCCACACCACTCCACCCGCATTTCGGCTGCCCACCCTCAGCAGCCTCGACCACAACCGATCACCCAGGAGGCGGTAGTGACCGACCCGGCCGACGCCATCAAGCAGCGGAAGAACGGCCTGACCCGGGTTGTGAGCGACGAGCTCGCCGAGAATATGAGGCAGGGCTGGGCCGACACCGAGCGGCGCGACCTCGAGCCGATCCCGCAGGCCGCGCACACCGCCCGCCGCCGGGCCGACCTCTCCGCTCGCTTCCCCGGAGAGCGCCTCGTCATCCCCGCCGGCAACCCGAAGGGCCGCGCCAACGACACGGACTACCCCTTCCGCCCCTCATCCGACTACGCCTACCTCACCGGCGACCAGTCCGAGGACGGCGTGCTGGTCCTGGAGCCCACCGAGGACAGCGGTCACGAGGCCACGATCTACCTGCGGTCCCGGTCCAACCGCGAGAACGGCGAGTTCTGGCTGGACGGCCACGGCGAGCTGTGGGATGGCCGCCGCAACAGCCTCACCGAGAACGAGCGGCTCCTCGGCCTGCCCTGCCGGGACGTCGGCATGGTGGCCGACGAGCTCAGCGAGGCCACCGGCCCGGTTCGCCTGCTGCGTGGCCACGACGCCGGCATCCAGGCCGCCCTGCGCGACAAGGTGACCGCCGAGCGCGACGAGGAGTTCCGCACCTTCCTCTCCGGGATGCGCCTGGTCAAGGACGATTTCGAGATCGCCGAGCTGCGCTTCGCCTGCGAGGCCACCGCCCGCGGCTTCGAGGACGTCATGCACGTCCTCGGCAAGGACGACGCCACTCCCGAGCGCATCATCGAGGGCACGTTCTTCGTGCGCGCGCGGGTCGAGGGCAATGCCGTCGGCTACAGCACGATCTGCGCCGCCGGGCCGCACGCCACGATCATGCACTGGGTCCGCAACGACGGCCACGCCCGTCCCGGTGAGTTGCTGCTGCTCGACGCCGGTGTGGAGACCAACAACCTCTACACCGCCGACATCACCCGCACGGTGCCCGTCGACGGCCGCTTCACGCCTCTGCAGCGCAAGGTCTACGACGCGGTGTACGCCGCGCAGGAGGCCGGCATCGCCGCGGTCAAGCCCGGCGCCGCGTTCCGTGACTTCCACAACGCCGCCCAGCGGGTGTTGGCCGAGCACCTGGCCGCCTGGGGCCTGTTCGGCGACCTGTCGGCGGACAAGGTCTTCGAACTCGGCCTGCACCGCCGCTTCACCCTGGCCGGCACCGGCCACATGCTGGGCATCGATGTCCACGACTGCGCGCAGTCCCGCCGCGAGGACCACGTCGACGGCACGCTGAAGCCCGGCATGGTGCTCACCGTCGAGCCGGGGATCTACTTCCAGGAGGACGACCTGACGGTGCCCGAGGAGTACCGCGGCATCGGCGTGCGGATCGAGGACGACTTCATGGTCACCGAGGACGGTAACGAGAACCTCTCGGCCGCCCTGCCGCGGCAGGCGGACGAGGTCGAGGCCTGGCTGGCCCGGCTGCGCGGCTGACGCGACCGCCGACCGGTTCGGCGCAGCAATCAACACGGCGGCAGGCCAACTGACCGCCCCGGAGACCCCGGCTCCGGTCAGGTGGCCTGCCGACCTCGGTGGTCTGACGCCCGTTCAACGGGGTGACTTTGTCCGGGAGTACACCGGGCTCGAAGAGCGGGTTCGGGTCCTATCTTCGGCTGCTGCGGACACCTGGCGCCGCGACGCTGGCGTTCTGGGGGGTGGCGGGCCGGTTCCCGATCGGCATGGGCCCATCAGTTGCATCCTACTGGTCTCGTCGGTCACCGGGTCGCTGGGCGACGCCGGGACGGTGGCGGCCGCGATGCTGGTCTCGCAGGGCATGGCCAGCCCCGTCCTCGGGCGGCTGGCCGACCGGTTCAGCAGCAGCCACAGCGGGGCCTCGAGCAGGACGCAACCCGGCGTCACGCCGTGAGAGGGTGTGGCCAAGCGCCTGGGCAACATGACGGTGACCCTGTTCACCGAGCCCAGCAACAAGCAGAACCACGAGCGGTGGACCACCCGGGAGATCCAGCTCCAGTTCTTCGAGGACCAGAAGTACCTCAACGACCCGGGCACGTCGAACCGGATCGTGTCGAATATCCGCAACAACCAGGCCGATGTGAACGCGATCCTCGGCTTCGACCTTTGATCTGCCGATCGTGCCCTTCGGCGAGCTGGCGTGTCAGCCCGAGACCGCTTTGGCCCAGCCCCGGGCGACCGTTTCCTGCGCCTTCTCCGTCTGCGCTTCCGTCGGGAATTCCGGCGTGCCCTCGACCGTCGGCAGCCTTGCGGCGGCGACCTTGTCGAGGGTGCCGTCCTCCTCCATGGCGTCGATCAGCACCGGGCGGGCGTAGCCGTCGAGCCGGAGGTTCTGGCCCTCGGCGCTGAAGAGGTATTCCTGCCACAGGCGCGCGGCAGCCGGGTGCGGGGCGTTCTTGTTGATCGACAGCGCGTAGTACTGTGCGAAGCTGCCGTCGAAGGGGATCGCGACCTGCCAGTTCAAGCCCTTGCCGCGGAACTGGTCGGCGTAGCCGAGGTTGACGAAGTCCCAGTCGATGCTGATGGGCGTCTGGCCGTTCTCGACCGAAGCCGGGGTGGACTCGACGGGAATGAAGTTGCCTTTCTTCCTGAGCTCGGCGAAGAAGTCGAGGCCGGGCCGGATGTCGTCGAACGACCCCTTGTTCGCCAAGGCGGCCGCGTACACGCCGGCGAAGGCGGCACCGGCCCGGGTGGGGTCGCCATTGAGTGCGACCTTGCCTTTGTGCTCGGGCTTCAGCAGATCGGCGAAGGTCCGGGGACAGGTGCTGACGCGCCCGGCGTTGCAACCGATGGAGATGTAGCCGCCGTAGTTGTTGTACCAGCGGGCCCCGGGGTCCTTCTGATTGCCCGGGATCTTGTCGTACGCGGCGACCTTGTACGGCGCGAGTAGGTTCTGCCGGACTGCCGCCTGCGCGAACGTATCCCCCATGTCGAGCACGTCGGGGGCGCTCGCCCGGTCCCCGTTCTTCTTCACGGCGTCGATCTCGTCCTGACTGGAGCCCTGCGGAATGGCGATGGTGACCTCGATCCCGTACTTCTTCTCGAACCCGTCGATCAGGGCGCCGTAGCTGGCCCAGTCACGCGGAAGCGCGATCGCGTTCAGGGCGCCCTCGTCCTTCGCCGCGGCGGTCAGTGCGTCCATGCCGCCCACCTCCTCGGCGGAGGTGGCCACCGGCGGCTTCTTGAGGGTGGCGGTCGGGGTGTCGCCGCAGGCGCCCAGGGCCATTGCCATGAGGGCCAGGCAGCCGGAGACGGCGGCTGCCCGGACACACGGTGCGCTCACGAGGGCTCCAGGAAGAGGTGTGAGTCCTTGGTCTGCCGTGTCGATGCCGTGGTCATCGAGGCCAGCGTACTCATTGGCCTGAGAGGATCTCGTCGAGTCCTTCCGCCGCCGGGGTGGCGCCGTCGTGGAGCGCCTGTTCGGCCCAGATGACCTTGCCGGTGGGGGTGTAGCGGGTGCCCCAGCGCTCGGCGAACTGGGCGACCAGGAACAGCCCGCGCCCGCCCTCGTCCGTGGCCTTGGCCCGGCGCAGACGGGGCGATGTGCTGCTGCCGTCGCAGACTTCGCAGATCAGGGTGTGGTCGCGCAGCAGCCGGACGGTGATGGGCTCGGCGCCGTAGCGGATGGCGTTCGTGATCAGCTCACTGAGGATGAGCTCGGTGCTGAAGGCGATCTGCTCCAGTCCCCAGTCCGCCAGTCGACGTACGCAGGCAGTGCGGACCGAGGCCACCGCCGCCGGGTCATGGGGCACGTCCCACTCGGCGATGTGCGCGGGGTCGAGCCGGCGTGTGCGGGCCACCAGCAGCGCGATGTCATCGGTGGGGCGGGTGGGCAGCATGGCCTCGATCACCGCGGCGCAGGTCGTCTCCGGGGTGCGGTCAGGTCCGGCGAGGGCGTCCCGGAGCAGCGCGAGGCCGTCGTCGATGTCGCGGTCGCGGTCCTCGACCAGCCCGTTAGTGTAGAGCACCAGCCGGGAGCCCTCGGGCAGGGTCAGCTCGGCGCTCTCGAAGGGCAGGCCAACGTTCAGACCCAGAGGCGGGGAGATCGGCACCTGGGGGAAGGCCACGGTCCCATCGGGGCGGACCACCGTCGGCCCCAGGTGGCCGGCGGTCGCGGCGGCCAGCTGCCCGGATGAGGGATCGTAGATGGCGTACAGGCAGGTGGCCCCGGTGATCCCCACCCCGTCTTCCGCGGCCGCTGCCTCACCGGCGTCGATGTGCGCCACGAGCTCATCCAGACGGTCCAGCAACTCGTCGGGCGGCAGATCCAGGGCAGAGAAGTTGTGTACGGCGGTGCGCAGCCGGCCCATGGTGGCCGCGGCGTGCAGGCCGTGGCCGACGACGTCGCCGACCACCAGGGCCACCCGGGTGCCGGACAGCGGGATGACGTCGAACCAGTCACCGCTCACCCCGGCCCGGGCTGGCAGGTAGCGGTAAGCCACCTCAAGGGCGGTCTGCTCAGGCAGCTCGCGGGGCAGCAGGCTGCGCTGGAGGGTTACGGCCAGCGTGTGTTCGCGGGTGTAGCGGCGGGCGTTGTCGATGCACACCGCCGCCCGGGCGGCCAGCTCCTCGGCAAAGGACACATCGTCCTCTTCGAACGGTGGGGAAGCATTCGCCCGCCAGAAGTTCGCCACCCCCAGCACCACTCCCCGGGCCTGCAGCGGGACTGCGATCAGGGAGTGGATCCCGCGGTCCAGGACTCGCCGGGCACGTTCGGGATCCTGGGCCCGCCAGCCGTCGGAGGCTGCCAGGGCGGTTTCGAGGACTGATCGGCCGCTGGCCACGCCCACGGCGTTGGGGTGGGTGGGGACGAACCGGATGAGCTGCCCGACCGGGTAGAGGGAGGCGTCCCCCTCCCGGCCGACGGCGGCGGTGCGGCGCATCTCGGTGCTCGCCTCCGGCGGCTCCTCGCCGCGCAGGACCGGGTCTAGGAGCTCGACGGTGACGACATCGGCGAACCGGGGAACCGCCGCCTCGGCCAGTTCCTCCGTTGTGCGTGTGACATCAAGGGTGGTCCCGATCCGCACCCCGGCGTCGTAGATCAGCTGCAGCCGCTCGCGGGCCGTCTCAGCCCTGCTGGAGAGCGCCCGCAGCTCCGTTGTGTCACGCAGCGTGACCACGCTGCTGGTCGGCCCGTACGGGGCGGTAGGCCGCTTGTTCACCGCCAGCAGCCGGTCTGCCGCCAGGTGCACCTCGTCGGTGGCCGTGCGATCGGAGGTCAGCAGCTCAGCAACGTCCGCCTTCAGCCCCAGACCGGTGACATGGCGCCGGTTCGCGTCTGCCGGCAGGTCCAGCAGCCGCCGGGCCTCGTCATTGGCCAGCAGCACTCGGCCGTCACCCCCGATGATCAGCACTCCCTCCCGCACTGCATGCAGGACCGCGTCGTGGTGCTCGTACATCCGGGTCATCTCGGCCGGGCCCAGGCCGTGGGTCTGCCGCCGCAACCGACGGCTCACCAGGCCCGCGCCACCTGCGGCAAGGGCGAGAGCACCGGCCGCGCTCCCGAACAGAACCGGCATCTGCTGGTCGACCACGTCCTGCACCTTCGCAACCCTGACAGGGGAGGAGACGATGGCGACGACCGAGCCGTCGGCATCCTTGACGGGGACCACCGAGATCACGGAGAGACCCAGGGCTCCTTCAAAGGTCCTGGTGAACGCCTTCCCGCCCGCTGCCTCCGCGAAGGGACCGATGACGTGCTTCCCGATCTGACTCGGGTCGCTGTGCGTGAGGGTGACCCCGTCCAGCCGGTACACGATGATGGCGTCGACGCCGGAGGCCTTCCGGGCCGCCTCTGCGCGTGGCTGCAGCACCGCGGTCGGGTCGGGCCTGTCTAGCGCCGTCAGAACACCGGGAGCGTTTGCGAATGTCTGGGCCGCGGCAAGCGTGCGGTGCTGGGCATCGGCGGTGCTGTCGCGCCGAGCCTGCACCACGAGAGCCACCAGCGCGGCGGCCACGAGCAGCACTACGACTGCCAGCTGCAGGAGGAACACCTCGCCGGCGAGGCTGCGCACGCGGATGCTCCCGGACGAGTGGAGCAACTTACGCCAGGCCTGACCCGAAAGTCCGCACATAACCCATTTCTATCCCTTCCGGGTGGCTGACCACAGGGCGATCTTGATCCACTTTTGCCGCCGCTGGGGGTGCCGCAGAAGAGCAGGGTCCCGGGCTTCAGTGGCTCCCCGGCGGGCACGCGTGGTCGGTGTCGGGCTGCTGTTGGGCGGAGTCCTGACCAGGAGTGCTCGCAGGTGCTCCTGAGTGCGGCGCTGTAGTCGTATTCCATGCCCTGGGCGGTGTAGACGCAGCCGACTTGTTGATGGCCGCCGTGGTCGGTGGCCCAGAAGGCGCGTCCAGGCGTGTCCTCCCCCGCGAGGACTCCGTTGGCTCCGGAGTTCCATGGCCGCTCCCACAGATGGCTTCCTGCGGCGTCCGTCCAGGTGATGGAGACCTCCGGCAGTAGGGGCGGGGTGGGGGATTCCCACGGCCAGCAGAAGCCGCTGTGATTCGTGCGCTTCTACCCAGGCGGCTGTGGGTGGTGATCCAGTCTTCGAGTTCGGCTGGGTTGTCGGCGACGGCCAGGTCGTAGTCGGTGCCTTGCCAGATGGGCGCGTCGGCGTCTTCGGTGAGCAGGGCGTCAACCCAGTTCAGGTAGGCCCTGGAGCCGCTGCACCGGAACTGGGTGGACAGGTCGATGTGGGCGAAGGTGTATTTGCGCGTGTTGGCCAGACGCTGCAGTTCGTCCAGGGTGGTGCCTTCATTGGGGCGGACAATCTGGCGCTCATCGAGGAAGAGCACGAGAGCCGCGCAGCCCTGGATCAGCCGGGTGAAGAGGTGGGGGAACTCGGTGCCTCCGGAACCCTCACCCAGCAGCTCTCCCGCGCGGTGGGCGACTCGGCCAAGGGACTCGGTAGGTCAGACCGGACCAGAAAGTGCACTGATGGTCTGCTGCGAACCGTGTCGACGCATGGCTCTCCTGAGGGTTGAGGGTGAGGACGGTGTGCCGGGGCCCGGCCGGGGGCCAGTGGGCCTGGTCGGAGACATTCGGGTCCCCGGCGCGGGCGAATGCCGCCCAGTGGCGTTTCATGCTGTCCGCGAGTGCCACCTGGACACTGGTGAGCGGCCGGTCGCCCATGGTGAAGTCGTGCAGGTAGGCGAGTTCGGCGCTGTGGCCGTTGGCCATGTCGAGCCCCGGGACCTGGGCTCCGTACAGAGTCGGTGAGTTCGGATCGTCGAACTCGTACACGTACGTGGGCACCTGTGCGGCGAAGGACTGCGCGGACTCGTACGTGTGGCAGGCGAAGGTGGAGTCGGTGAGGACCGCGGACATCGCGAGGTACGGGGAGGCGTAGTCGGACAGGCGATAGCGGGCCAGCACCTGGGGCGCCGCCGGTCCGTACGTCACGCTGATCTGGTCCGTGTACTCCTGCGCAGTCAGATACGGCTGAGTCAGCGCGACGAAGAACCGGCTCTCGGCACGGGTACTGCCGATCAGGACCGGCACCTTGTTCCACGTGCCGGCGGCGATGGCCTCCGACGGCTGTTCGGGCACCAGCCGGTCACCGAACGCGGGTCCGGAAGTCGGGTGGGCCCGGGCGGCGGCAATGAGATCGGCTGCCGAAGCCGCGCGCAGACAGGCGGCGCTCGTCGCGGGGCCGGGGCAGCCGGCAGCGGTCGCGTAGGCCCGGCTTTGGTCGGCGGCCCGATCGGGGCCGGGAGCCTCGATCAGGGTGCACGGTCCGCTCTGCAGGATCGCGCGGGTGAAGAGTCCGGCTGCCTGCGGCGAGGCGAGCATCGCGCAGACCGAGCCGGCTCCGGCCGACTGTCCCGAGATGGTGATGTTGCCGGGGTTGCCGCCGAACGCCGCGATGTTCTCGCGGGTCCACTTCAGTGCTGCGATCTGGTCCATGAGCCCGTACGAACCGGAACCGAGAGCGTTCTCCCGCGTGAGCTCGGGCAGGGCGAGGTATCCGAACTGCCCGAGCCGGTAGTTGATGCTGACTACCACGGTATGTGTGAGGTCGGCCATGGTCCGGCCGCCGAACTGGGTTCCTGTGCCTTGGCTGTAGGCGCCACCGTGCATCCAGAAGAGCACGGGCAGGCGGTCGCCGGGCCGGGCTTTCCGCGGGCGGTAGACGTCGAGGTAAAGGCAGTCTTCACTGACGGCCTCCGGATCACGCAGACCGTGGGGCGAGAACTGCAGGCAAGCAGGGGCTTGCTCGGTCGCGTCCCGCACGCCGCTCCACCGTTGAGGCCGTTGCGGTGGGCGGAATCGCAGGTTTCCCACGGGCGGGGCTGCGTAGGGAATGCCCAGGAACCTCTCGGCCCCGTCGTGGATTCTTCCTGCCAGCCGGCCGTCGTCGATGGCGACGATCGGGCGCGGGGAGCTGGAGGCGGCGGGTGCCGCCGTGGCAGGCAGTATCTGTGCGAACAGTGCTGCCAGACAGAGCATGAGGGTGAGTCCTGTTGACGGCCGTACCAAGCGCACTCTCTTCACTTCTCCTCCCGCGGATGGTGTCCATTGCCATATGCAGGACAGATGGCCTCGGGCCTTCCGAACTCGCTGCCAGAGCTGCGAGGACGGGCAGCAGCTGTGTCGGATCCGCTAGGGCCGCAGGCCGGTGAGAAGGGCGGCGGTCCTGCTGAAGTCGGCTTGGCCGGCGTTCCAGTTGGGAGCGATCGGGGTGATGGAGACGTTGTCGGCGCTCAGCGCTTCCACGTCCCCGCCCTTCTCGGCGGGCTGCAAGGCGACGTTCACGTTCACCTTCCAGGTGCCGTCGCCCGAATCGGTGAAGTCGGCCTGGAGGATTGGCTGTGGGTCCTGGGTCGTGACCGAGGAGCCGCGGGGGGTGCCGGTACCGTCCGTACCGACCACCGGGTGGTTGACATTCAGGCCGACGCCCTCGGGCAGCAGCCGCCCGGACTTCGCGCGGGACTCCAGTCGTTCGATGAGCTTGACCATGAAGTCGCTGGTGGAGCGCATGGCGTTGAGAGTGGGTTCGAGCACCGGCGCAGAGAGTCCGCCCGTACTGACCGCGATCGCAGGCACGCCCTGCTCCAGCGCGGCCACGGCGCCGCCGACCGTCCCGGAGTGGGTCGCCAGAACGGCGGCGTTCGGTCCGAAGTTGGTGCCGGAGATCACCAGGTCGGGCGCCTTGTCGGCGAACACCTCGGAGAGGCCGAAGAGCACCGAGTCGCCTGGAGTGCCGCCAACGGCCCATACCAAGGGCTCGGGGTGCTTGACCGTCACCGTGGTGGCGCTCATCATCTTCGTTCCCGTGCCGCTCTGGTTGGTCAGCGGGGCGACGATGGTGACGTCGTGTCCGGCGGCGGTCAGGCGCTGGAACATGGTGCGGATGCCGGGAGCGTCGTATCCGTCGTCGTTGGTCAGCAGTATCCGTAGTGGGCCGGCGGGCCTGGCCTGTGGAGAGGCGGTTGCGGGTACCGCCCCGGCAAGGGCCGGAGTGCACAGCAGCAGGGCGGCCAAGGGCAGGACTCGCGTGCGTCTCACGATGTGCTCCTTCGAGTGAGGAGGGAGGAAGGGAAGGAACCGGCGGGCACATGACCCTCGACACGCGCCCGCCGGAGCTCTGATCGGGCCCGGCCTCTAGGACGCAGGCACGGGAATTGGGTCAGCGCACGCTGCGGATCGGGAGGATCGCCACCGCCCCCAGCAGCGACAGGGCGCCGCCGACGAGGAACAGTGGGCTGTAGCCGCCGAGGGCGGTCACGACGGCGGAGGCAACAAAAGGGGCGATGATCTGCGGCCCGGCGTTGGCGATGTTGAGTACGCCCATGTCGCGGGCGGCGTCCTCCGCTTTGGGCAGGACGAGGGTGACCAGTGCGGTGTCGACCGCCATGAAGCAGCCGAAGGCCAGGCCGTTGAGCGCACTGAACACGAGCATCCCGGCCCAGGTCGGGCTGACCACGGGAACCGCCATGACGATGCCGGCGAGGGCAGCCGAGAGGCCGACGAAGATCTTGCGCCGGTTCCAGCGGTCGGAGAGCACGCCGCCGACCACGGTCGACAGGGCCATCGTGGCCATCTGCACCGGCGTGAGGATCGCCATCGCCGCAGCCGGCGCCAGACCGGCCGGCAGTGCGATGTGGTCGCCCAGGATGTACAACTGGTAGCCCACGACGGCGAAGTAACCGAGCACCATCAGGGCCCGGCCGATGAAAGCCCACCGGAAATCGTGGTGGGCCAAGGCGGACAGAAAAGCGGCGAGCCGCTCGCGCCGAGGCACGGACGGAGCGGGCTCGCGCCCGGGGGCATCGCGGAAGAAGGTGGTGAGGAGGACGGCCGCACAGGCCACGATGGCTCCGAACACCAGGTAGCCGGTGCGCAGATGGCCCGCCGTCTGCGAGGCGATCACCACTCCGGCCGTGCCGCCGATGGGCAGCGCCAGCCCGACCAGGGCGGAAGCCGTACCCCGGCGGGCCGCCGGGATCCGGTCGGGTACGACGGCGGTGACCGCCGCCTGGTAGACGTTCATCGTCGCCTGCACCAGGCACCATCCGATGCCGACCAGCAGTGCCGTGTGCACGCTGCTGAGGAACGCCAGCCCGGCGAATGAAGCGAGTGCCCCGCCCAGGATCCAGGGGTTACGCCGCCCGGTCCGGTCCGACAGGGCGCCGGCGATCGGATTGAACGCGGTAGCGAAGACCGAGCTCACGCCTCCCACCACGCCCAGAACGGCGACTTTGTTCGCAGGGTCGATCGAGGCGATCTGCGTGGGCAGCAGAACCGCGCCGACACCCATGTAGACGGCCAGCATGGAGGAGTTGGCCACCAGGAGCAGCAGCATGAGTCCGCGCTGCCGGGGTGTGTTCGCCGGCGTAGGCACCTTCGGCTCGGTCAGTTCCTCGGTGGTCACGGCGACCACCGGAGTCCGTGGTGGTGCGCGCCGGCCGCACGACGGTGGGTGGGGACGGGCATGTCGACTCCTCGGGACGGAGCGGGCTGGGCGGTGGTGAAAGGGCCGCGGCATTGACCCGATGCGGCGAGGCAAGAGGTGCATCCGCTGAGTTCGTTACACGTGTTAAAGCCGGATGCGGCACTTGTGTAGCACCCATCGCGGCTCTGCGCTAGAGAGAACGCAAGAATGCTGAGAGTCGATCCGGATGGCCTCGGGTGCGCCCGCTAGCGGCACGTGTAACCAAATTGCAGACCCCGGGTGTGTTGCTCTTGTGTCGACGGTTGAGAATGCGCCGTGCTTGGCGTGAAAGCTGCGCCTGCGGCGACACATCCCGCCGCACGCCGCCCCGCGGGACCACACCGGCGCCCCGGGCTTGCGGCCGGCGCGGCCGGGCAGCGCCGGAGCTCAGCGCCCGTGTCGGCATGCGCAGGTCCTCGACGGGCGCTCCTTTCTCGCCCTCGCTCTCTGAGTCCTCCCGCTCCGGGACTCACTGAAAGGCCCACCGTGTTCAACGAAAGACCCGTCGCCGGCCTGCCGCCGCGGCCCTACGCGCCCCCTCGTCACCCCGTCCCGGCCGCTTCGCCGCGCGAGCGCTTGCTGCCGGATCCTTACTCCTGCTGACCGCCGTGGCGATGGGCATCGCGATCCAAGGTGGCGGACAGCCGTCCTTTCAGGGCTCGATCGCCGCTGGATGGGATGGATGGACGGATCGCGCGAGGACGCGGTGACCGGCCTGGCCCATGTGCTCGACAGACTGGGAGGACCCTTGGGGGTGATCGTCCCCCTCGCCCTGACGGGCTGCCCCTGTGTCTACGGGCGGTGGAGGTCCGGGCTGTTCGTGTTCATCACCGGTCACGCGCGCCGACTGCACCACCGCGTGTCCCGGAAGGCATAGCCCCGCGGCGATTCCTCCATTCGGCCCCTCCTCGGTAGTGTTACACGTGTAATTATGGGGTGAGGCCGCTGTTGTGGGGGCAGCGGTCGCGCCGGTCCCGGACGCCGCAGCGCCCGGGGCCGGTACGCAGCAGGCCCTCCGTAGACCGGCCTCACGGTCGGCCCGTCACACGGACCTTCCCGGCTCCCGCCGCTGGCGGGAGCCGGCCCGCGCCACGAAACGGAACGAACACATGACCCAGACCCCGGCGGCCCGGCCGCGCACGCTCACCGCCCCCGACGGCACAGCCTTCCGTGACCTGAACGGCAACGGCGTCATGGAGCCCTACGAGAACCCCCGCCTGCCGGTGGACGAGCGCGTCGCCGATCTCCTGCGGCGCATGACGCTGGAAGAGAAGGCCGGCCTGCTCTTCCACACCATGATCTCCATCAACGCCGACGGTTCCCTGGTGGAGCCGGAGCCGGGAGCCCCGGACGACGACCCGATGCGGGCCTCCACCTCCGCCATGGTGACGGGTAAGCTCATGAACCACTTCAACCTCTTCGGAGTCGCGGCCCCGCGCCGCATGGCCGAGTGGAACAACCGCCTGCAGGACCTGGCCGCGACCTCGCGCCTGGGCATTCCGGTGACCGTCTCGACCGACCCCCGTCACGGCTTCGTGGACAACCCGGCCGCGAGCGCCCACACCGAGGGCTTCTCGCTCTGGCCCGAACCGCCGGGCCTGGCCGCCATCGGCGAGGAGGAACTCGTGCGCCGGTACGCCGACATCGTCCGCCGCGAGTACCTCGCCGTCGGTATCCGCCTGGCCCTTCATCCCATGGCCGACCTGGCCACCGAGCCCCGCTGGCCCCGCGTGCTGGGCACGTTCGGCTCCGACGCCGAGGTGGCCGCCCGCATGGTCGGCGCGTACGTCCGCGGTCTCCAGGGCGAGACCCTCGGGGCCGACAGCGTCGCGACGATGACCAAGCACTTTCCCGGCGCTGGCCCGCAGATGGACGGTGAGGACGCCCACTTCCCCTACGGCCGCGAACAGGTCTACCCCGGCGGCAACTTCGACTACCACCTGATCCCCTTCGAAGCCGCCTTCGCGGCGGGGACAACGCAAGTCATGCCCTACTACGCCATCCCCGTCGGCACTCCCTACGAAGAGGTCGGCTTCGGATTCAACAAGGGCATTGTCACCGGCCTGCTGCGGGAGAGGTACGGCTTCGACGGCATCGTCTGCACCGACTGGGGCCTGGTCACCGACACGCAGATCTTCGGCTCGCCCTTCCCCGCACGCGCCTGGGGCGTGGAGCATATGGACCGGCTCACCCGCGTGGAATGCATCATCGCAGCGGGAGCCGACCAGCTCGGCGGGGAGGCGGCCCCGGAGCTCATCGTGGAACTCGTCCGCACGGGCAGGGTGACGACCGAGCGGTTGGACACTTCGGTCGCCCGCCTACTGCGGGAGAAGTTCCGTCTCGGGCTGTTCGACAACCCCTACGTGGACCCGGTTGCCGCGGCGCAGATCTGCGGCAACCGCGAGTTCACCGCAGCCGGCCTCGCCGCCCAGAGTCGCTCAATCACCATTCTCAAGGACCGCCCTCACGGCGCGCCGGCACCCGTACTGCCTCTCGCGTCCGGCATCCGGATCTACATCCAGGGCGTCGATCCCGATGTCGCCGCACAGTACGCAACGGTGGTGGCCTCTCCAGAGGTGGCCGACGTCGCGGTGGTGCGCATCGCCACGCCGTACGACGAGCGGACGGAGGGCTTCGAGACCTTCTTCCGGGCCGGCAGGCTCGACTTCACCGAAGATGAACTGCGCCCCCTGCTCGAGATCGCCGCGGTCGTCCCCACCGTGGTGGACATCTTCCTCGACCGTCCCGCGGTGATACCGGAGATCGCTGAGCACGCGGCAGCCCTCGTGGCCAACTACGGTGCCTCCGACACCGCGCTGCTCGACGTGCTCTTCGGCCGGGTGGAGGCCGAAGGGCGCCTGCCTTTCGAACTGCCCCGCTCGATGGAGAGCATCGCCGCAGGTCATGAGGACGTGCCCAACGACTCGGGCGACGCCCTCTTCTCCTACGGTCACGGCCTGCGACTGACATCGGTCACCCACCGCTGAGGGAACGGTCTGCGGGTCAGTGCTCTCTTGAGGGCTTCGGCGGCGCCACCGCGTCCGGTCGTGGGGCACGCGGAGACACGGTGACCGTGGAGACACGGTGACCGTGGAGCGGGGGCAGGCCCATGGAAGCGGGGCACTCGGACGCGGAGTCGCCATGGTTGCTCGGGTGCATCGTGCTCCTTCTGATGGTGTCTCCCGCCCCGGAGCGGACGGATCACTCGCGCTGCTCATCGGTAACGCGTGTAACGTGGGAAGGGAGTCGCCCGACCGGAGGAACGAGTAAGTACGCCATGGCCAAAGAATCAGCCGCCCCTGCGTCGGTCACCAGCGCGGACGTGGCGCGCCTGGCAGGAGTTTCCCGGGCGACCGTGTCCTTCGTGCTCAACGACACCCAGGCGCACCGGGTCAGTGAGAGCACGCGTGCGCGCGTGCTGGCCGCGGCCAAGCAGTTGGGGTACGTCCCGCACGCCGCCGCCCGGTCCCTGCGCGCCGGCCGCAGCAACCTGGTGCTGATGCCCACATCCGTCTCGGCGATCGGCCGCCTGGTCAGCGACTGGTTGGACGACCTGCACAGCGAACTCGAGCGCCACGGATACACCACCGTGCTGCACGCCGGCCGGTTCCCCGACTCCATCACCGCCGCCCGGGCCTGGGCCGAGCTCCGGCCCGCGGCGGTGTTGGCCCTGGACGGTGACCGCTTCACCGCATCGGCGGGCGATGTGCTGCGGCGTGCGGGGGTCCGCGGCATCCTCGCCTTCGCCGCCCGTCCGGTTGAGGGCGTCCACACCATCGCACTCGACCACTCGCGTATCGGCGCGGTCGCCACAGAACACCTCGTCTCCCGTGGGCGCCGCCGCATCGGCGTGGTCATGCCGCAGGAGCGTGGCCTCGATGCCTTCGCCCGGCCGCGCCTGGCCGGCGCACAGGGTGTCGCGGCCCGCAGCATGGCGACCGTCACCGAGGTGGAGATGGCGTACACCCGGGAGTCCGCCGTCGCCCTCGCCCGGCGCTGGCCGGAACTGGGCCTGGACGCGGTCTTCGCCTACAACGACGAATACGCGGCGCTGCTGCTGCATGCGCTTCAGGACGAGGGTGTTTCGGTCCCGGACGACGTGGCCATCGTCGGCTCCGACGACCTCGTGCTGTCCGGGCTGCAGCGGCCCCCGCTCACGACGGTCCGCCTGGAACTGCCCGGGGCCGCGCGGATCGCCGACACCCTCCATGAGTTGATCGAGCGCGGCGAAGCGCCCGCGGTGCCCGGCATGGAACCCGTACTCGTCCACCGTCAGTCCTCTTGAGCGGTCGTTCCGGGCCGGATCACGGTCGCCGGGACGTGTCTCGGTTCCGGGAGGGACGACTCTCCCGGAACCGAGCGTGTCGTGCGGCTGCCCGGTCAACTGCCTGTGGGTGCCCCTGGTGTCGCACCGGCGGCGTGGGTTCGACGAGCGGAGCCGCCGGCGGGATGCCTTCCCGGGCCAGCAGGGGTGCGAAGAGCCACCACAGCAGGAGCGCGGCACCGGCGCCGGTCGTGGCGCCGGCCAGGGTGTCGCTGAGCCAGTGCGCATGGAGCCAGGTACGGCTCCACATCATCGCCAGCGTGAGCAGCGTGCTGCCGAGCCACCACGCCCGTCTGGCGACCGCGGGAACGATCAGAGCTCCGACGACGACCACCAGGAACGCCGTTCCGGCCACGTGTCCGGAGGGGAAGGAGCCGTGATCCACCCGGACCAGCGGATTGCCGGGGCGAGGCCGGTCCACCAGATGCTTGAGGGTCTGGACGACGAGCATGCTCCCCATCAGGTAGGCGGTGAGGATAGAGCAGTGACCACCAGCGCTTCCGCACGATGAGGAAGATCAGCAGGGTGATGGGGACCACCACTCCCGGCGGTCCGCCGAACCAGTCGAGTGCGGCGGCCACGGCTGCCTGGAGTCCGTCGTGCGGGGCTCCCGTCCAGCGCAGCCACTGCTCGTCCAGCTGCTGGAAGAGCGGGCGCTCGGGACGGGCATGCACGACGAAGGTCAGCGCAGCGGTGACCAGGATGAAGGCCAGTCCGAGGGAGAGGGTTCCCGGTGGCGGGGGAGCGGAGGTGGGACGGCGGTGCCGGGGAGACGCCGGAGTATCGGAGGCAGCAGCGGGAATGCCGGTCATGAGGACCTCTCCCGACCGTGGCGTATTGCCGGCCGGTGTGATGAGCAGGGGGGACTCGCCGCGTGAGTCCCGTGGGGAGCACGGGGCGCCGCGAACCGGCGCCACCGTGCCGGGGATCAGCGGGAGCGCTGGTCAGACGCCCAGGTGGCGCGCCAGGAAGGCTACGCTCGCGGCCACGATCGGTGTCACGTCCGCGGCGCCGAGGAAGATGTGGTCGGCCCCGTCCACGGGCTGCAAGGTGACGTCGCCGCCGGCCCGCTCGAGTGCCTCGGCGAGGACCTCGCTCTGGCTGTACGGGACCAGCTCGTCCGCCGTTCCGTGAACCAGCAGGAAGGAGGGCGGGGCAGCGGCGCCCGCGTAGGTGACGGGGCTTGCGGCCCGGGCTAGTTCCGGCAACTGGTCGGCGGTGCCGCCCAGCAGGGCGGTGAACGGATTGGGGTACTCCACGTCGGCCGGGGACGGGGGCAGAGGATGTGAGAGCAGTGAGACCAGCTCGGACACCCCGTACCAGTCGACGACCGCTCGGACGGCGCTGTCCTCGTCGCGTACTCCCGTGGCGCCCTCCAGAGCCGTGCCATCCGGGCCGTCGGGGCTGACGAGTCCCGCGAGTGCGGCCAGATGGCCGCCGGCCGACTCTCCCCAGACGCCGATCCGGTCGGCGTCGATGCCGAGACCGTCGGCGAAGCGCCGCAGGTAGCGGAGCGCAGCCTTCACGTCGTGCAACTGCGCGGGGAACGGCGCCTCGAGGCTGTGCCGGTAGTCGATGCAGACCAGGGCGAGTCCGGCCTGCAGGACGGAGCCGTGCAGCAGATCGACGGGAACGGTCGGGGGCGGGTAGCGCCGGTCGCCTTCCAGCCAGCCCCCGCCATGGATCCAGACGACGGCCGGCACCGGCTCATCGGTGGCCGGTACGTGGACGTCGAGCAGGCGAGGGCGGTATCCGGGGGTGGTCGCGTACGTGATCCCCTCGAAGTGGCGCACACCGTCCTCGCCGACCAGAGGAGGCTGGGGAGCGAGGAAAGGCGGCGGAGGCCACCCCAGGTCGAGTTCGGTCGGAAGGGATTGCGTCATGTGCGCCTCTTTCAGTTCGGCGTGGATCCAGTGATGGGCCGCGGTGCGGGGAGGGCGACTGACGGGCGCCCGGCCCGGCCTCCGGGCGGTCCGGAATCTCGCAACGTATGTCCGAAATGCCTTGCGCTGGACTGGGGAGGCGCCTAGGATGTTACACGTGTAACAACCGATCGCGCGACACGATCTGCGCTGAAACAGGCACCCGCGCAGCTGGTCTCCCTGACTGGTTACACGAGCGAGCCTCGGCGTCGTCGCCTTGCCCCGCCGGGAGCCCATCATGCTCACCGCCAGCCGCTTCCCTGTTCAGCCCGCTCCCTCCCCTCGCGCCCGGATGTCCTCGCCGTCCGTCCCGGCTCGCGGTCGTTCCGTTGTTCAATGGGCGCTGAGGCCGACTCTCGCCACCGTCCCGATGGTCCGGGCGCGCGTCCGCACCGTCCTGCGGGGTTGGGGGGTCGCTCCCGACCTCATGGATGCGCTGCTGCTGGCCGTCACCGAACTGGTCGCCAATGCCGTGCAGCATGCCGGCACCGTCACCGGCCGGCTGCGCGCCACTGTCACTCTCGGTGGGGGGTGGCTGCAGCTCGAGGTCGCCGACGGTGATCCTTCCCTGCCCCGCGCCGGTGCGGCGGTCGACCGGGAGGCGGAAAGCGGTCGCGGGCTTCTGATCGTCGGCCTGATGGTTGCCGAGCTGTGTGGCGAGCTGACCGCGTTCCCGTGCGACCCGGGGAAGGCCGTCAGGGTCCGCATCCCCGCCGTCTGAGCGGTCTCCATGTCGTCCCTGCGTGCGGCGCCCACAAGAGAAGTCTTTATGGCGGAATGTTGACGGCCGACATTATAACGAGATACTTGCCTCGCTCTCCCCGCTGCCCAAGAGATTGAGGTGCACCCATGGAGCTCTCCCCGTCCGCACATGTGGACACGTTCTGCCGTGACGGGCTCCCGCCCTTCCCACTCTGGCCCGAACTCCACTTCGACCTACCGGAGTTGGACTATCCGGACTGGCTCAACTGCGCCCAGCATCTGCTCGACGACGCCGTCGAACGCTGGGGTCCGGACCGCCCCTGTCTGCTGACCCCCACCGACCAGTGGTCCTACGGCGAGCTGCTGCACCGCGCCAATCAGGTGGCTCAGGTGCTCACCGAGGACTTCGGCCTCCAGCCCGGAAACCGGGTCCTCCTGCGGGGCCCCAACAACCCCTGGCTGGTCGCCATCTGGTTCGGGGTGCTCAAGGCCGGAGGTGTGGCCGTCACCACGATGCCGCTGCTGCGCGCCGCCGAACTCACGCAACTTCACGGCATCAGCCTCCCGGCCGTCGCCGTGTGCGACCACCGCTATCTCGGCGAACTCGCAGCCGCCGAGACTCCCGGCCTTGCCGTGCTCGCCTACGGCGGCCCCGGTGCACAGGACTTGACGCGGCGCTGCGCGTCAAAGGACGGCACGTTCTCCAATGTCGCCACTGCCGCTGACGATGTCGCCCTGATCGCGTTCACATCCGGTACGACGGGGCGTCCGAAGGCGACCATGCACTTCCACCGGGACGTGCTCGCCAACGCCGACACCTTCTCCCGGCACGTCCTGAAGCCCCGCCGGGACGATGTGTTCACCGGTACGCCGCCGCTCGCCTTCACGTTCGGACTCGGCGGTCTGGTGGTCTTCCCCCTGCACGCCGGGGCCTCGACACTGCTGATCGAGCAGGCCCGGCCGGACCAACTGGCCGATCTGGTCGCGGAGTACGGCGTCACCGTGCTGTTCACCGCCCCCACCGCCTACCGGGCGATCATGGCCGCGGGAGTGGTGGACCGCCTGGCGGGCCTGCGGCGGTGCGTATCCGCCGGTGAGGCGCTGCCCGCGAACGTGTGGGAGGAGTTCCACGCCGCCACCGGGCTGCGCATCATCGACGGCATCGGCGCCACGGAAATGCTCCATGTGTTCATCTCCGCCGCCGACGACGACATACGCCCCGGATCCACGGGCAAGCCCGTTCCCGGCTACCGGGCGATCGTCGTGAACGAGGCGGGCGAGCCCGTACCGGACGGGGAGCCCGGTCTGCTCGCCGTCACAGGCCCCACAGGCTGCCGATATCTGGCGGATTCGCGCCAGACGGCGTACGTGAAGAACGGCTGGAACATCACCGGCGACACCTACATACGCGACCAGGACGGCTACTTCTGGTATGTGGCCCGGAGCGACGACATGATCGTCTCATCCGGGTACAACATCGCCGGTCCCGAGGTGGAGAAGGCGCTGGCCGCCCACCCCTACGTCGAGGAGTGCGGCGTCGTCGGTGCACCGGACGCCGGGCGCGGGATGCTCGTCAAGGCGTATGTCGTGCTGCGCCCCGGCGTCGCGGCCGACGAGGTGACCGTCAAGGAACTCCAGGACCACGTCAAGCAGACCATCGCGCCCTACAAGTACCCACGCGCCGTGGAGTTCGTCGCCGAACTGCCGCGCACCGCCAACGGCAAGCTCCAGCGCAGCGAACTGCGCAGACTGGCCCGGAGTGCGGTGGAGCAGGCAGCCGCCACGGACGGCGGCTGCGCCGCCGGACGCGCCGAGCTCTATGAACCGAACCTGCCCAGTGTCGTCATCGAGCGGAGAGTCGAGTGGCCCGACACCGATGCCGCAGGGCACTACCACCACTCCACAGTGGTGCGCTGGGTCGAAGCGGCCGAGGCCGTGCTGCTGCGGCGCCTGGGGCTGGCCCATCTCTTCGGGAGCACCCCACGTGTCCACTTCGAGGCCGACTATCGCGCGCGGCTGTGGTTCGGGGAGATCGTCCGCACCGAACTGTGTGTCACCGGGGTCGGGACCTCCTCCCTCCAGTACGCCTTCACCGTCCGCGGTCAGGGTGACGAGGCCGCGGCCACCGGCCGTATGACGATCGCCCACTCGGCAGCCCGGGCTATTGGCTCCACGCCCTGGCCCGACGAGGTGCGGGAGGTTCTGACCAAGGCGGGCCCGCAGTCACCCGAACTCTTCGCCTGACCGCGCGCATCGGCGATCGCGCTGCATGTGTATGCCGTTTCATTGACGATCGTTAGATATACAGCATAAGCTGAGTCGGAACCGAGAAGGAGGACGCCGTGCGCGTAGCAGTCATCGGAGGAGGGCCTGGAGGGCTGTACTTCGCGGCCTTGGCCAAACAGCTCTCCCCGCGATGGGACGTCACCGTCTGGGAGCGCAACGCCGCCGACGACACCTTCGGATTCGGCGTGGTGTTCTCCGACGAGACGCTCGACGGCATCGCCCAGGCCGACCCGGAGATCTTCGGCGCCATGTCGGCGGAGTTCGCCCGCTGGAGCGACATCGACGTCTGCTACAAGGGCCAGGTCCTCACGTCCGGCGGCCACGGCTTCGCGGCCCTCGGGCGCAAGCGTCTGCTGCAGATCCTGCAAGAGCGCTGCGCCGCGCTGGACGTGGACGTCCGCTACCGCACGCAAGCGCCGCCGGTCGAGCAACTCGCCTCCGAGTATGACCTGGTGGTGGCAGGCGACGGGGTGCGGTCGGTGACCAGGAGTGCGTATGCCGAAACGTTCGTGCCGGACCTCGACGAACGGCACAGCCGCTACATGTGGCTCGCCACGGACAAGGTCTTCGAAGCCTTCACCTTCATCGTCGCCGAGCGGGACTTCGGAACAATCCAGGTTCACGCCTACCCGTTCGACGACACGCGCAGCACGTTCATCGTCGAGATCGACGAGGGTTCGTGGCGGCGCGCGGGCTTCGACGCGTTCGCCGCCCGGGACCACCCGCCCGGGACCAGCGACGAGGACAGCATCCGGCTGTGCGAGGAGATACTCGCCGACCATCTCGACGGCCACCGCCTCATCCCCAACAGCTCAAAATGGATCCGTTTCACCACCGTGCGCAACCGGACCTGGCGCCACGACAACGTGGTGCTGCTCGGCGACGCCGCCCATACCGCCCACTTCTCCATCGGCTCCGGCACAAAGCTCGCCATGGAGGACGCACTCGCCCTGGCCGCGTGCCTCCACGAGCACGCCGACGTCCCCGACGCGCTCGCCGCGTACGAAGCCGAACGCAAGCCGGTCGTCGAATCCACCCAGCGGGCAGCCCAGGCCAGCCTTGAATGGTTCGAGAACGTCGGGCGCTACACCGGACAGGAACCCCTCCAGTTCGCGTTCAACCTGCTCACCCGCAGCCGCCGTGTCACGTACGACAACCTGCGGGTGCGCGACAAGGAGTTCACCGACGCGGTGGATGCCTGGCACGCGGCGGACACGTCCACCGCCCGGCCCGGCGGTGCCGCCGCACCACCGATGTTCCGGCCCTTCCGGCTCGGCGGCCTGCACCTGCGCAACCGCGTCGTGGTGCCGCCCACCGCGCTGTACGCAGCATGCGACGGTGTTCCCGGAGACTTCGAACTCGTCCACCTGAGCACCCAGGCCCTCGGCGGTTCCGGACTGGTCTTCACCGGTATGACGGCCATCAGCCCCGATGCGCGCGCCACTCCCGGGTGCCCCGGCCTGTACACCGACGAGCAGGAGGCCGCCTGGCGGCGGATCACCGACTTCGTGCACCGGCAGTCGGACGCCTGCCTGGGCGTCCAGCTCACCCACGCCGGGCGCCGCGCCGCCACCAGCGCACCGCGCGCGGACGGTCGATCCGTCCCGCTCGGCGAGAGCGGATGGCCGCTGGTCGCCGCCTCCGCCCTCGCCTGGGACGCCGCGAGCGCGACACCGGTGGAAGCCACCCGGGAGGACATGGACGCCATCGCGAAGGACTTCGTCACCGCAGCCTGCCGGGCCCACCGTGCCGGATTCGACGCACTGGAACTGCAGTACGGCCACGGCCACTTGATGTCCGGCTTCCTGTCGCCGCTGACCAATGTGCGCACCGACTCCTACGGCGGCAGCCTCGCGGACCGGATGCGGTTCCCGCTGGCAGTGCTGCGGGCGGTCCGGGAGGTCTGGCCGGCCGGCAAGGCCCTCATCGTTCGCATCTCGGCCGCCGACTGGGCCGAGGGCGGCACCAGCGAAGCCGATGTCGTCGAGATCTGCCGGACACTGGCGGACGCCGGCGCCGACGCTGTCGACGTCTCCACCGGTGAGGTCGTCGCGCATGAGCGGCCCCGGCACGGCCGCAGCTACCAGACCCCGTATGCCGACCTGGTCCGCAACGCCACAGGCATTGCCACCATCGCGGTGGGCGCCATCTCTACGTACGACGACGTCAACTCGATCATCCTGGCCGGCCGGGCCGATCTGTGCGCCGTCGGACGAGCACAGCTCCACGACCCCTTGTGGACCCTCCACGCCGCGGCAGCGCAGAACTACACCGGGCCCGGAGCGCCGTGGCCTCCCTCTTGGAAGGCAGGCAGCGGCAGGCCGCCCGGCTCCCGCACCGACCGCGTCCCGCCCCGCCTCCACCTCCTGCGCCGGCCCCCCGCTCCCGTGCAGCAGCGCTGGCTTCCGCCCACCGAAGGGGCCGTCCCCGCGGTGACGGCTGCCCGCTGACAGGACCTGCCTGCTCCGGCCCGAGGAGGAACCTCATGGAGAATCTGCCGCGTTTCACCGCCGCCGCCGTCCAAGCGGCACCCGTCTACCTGGACGCCGCGGCGTCCGTCGAGAAGGCCATCGCGCTCATCCAGGAGGCGGCCGGCAACGGGGCGTCACTCGTGGTCCTTCCGGAGGTGTTCGTCCCCGGATACCCGTACTGGAACTGGACGATGAACCCGGTCCAGGGCTCGCCGTGGTTCGAGCGCCTGCACCGGTCGTCCATCGACATCCCCGGACCGCACGTGGACGCCCTGCGCGCCGCGGCCCGCCGACACGGCGTCGTCGTCGTCATCGGCGTGAACGAACGCGCGCCGCACAGCCTCGGCGTCCTCTACAACACCCTGCTCACCATCGGTCCGGACGGGAAACTCCTCGGAGTCCACCGCAAACTGGTGCCGACCTGGGCCGAGAAGCTCACCTGGACCGGCGGCGACGGCAGTTCCCTGAAGGTCCATCACACGCCGATCGGGCCGCTCGGCGCCCTGGCCTGCGGAGAGAACACCAACACCCTGGCCCGCTTCACCCTGCTGGCACAGGGCGAACTCGTCCATGCCTCCAGCTACATCGCGCTGCCGGTCGCCCCCGAGGACTACGACATGGCGGACGCCATCGCGGTCCGCACCGCCGCCCACAGCTTCGAGGGAAAGGTCTTCTCCGTCGTGGCCTGTTCCACGATCTCGCCGGAGATCGTGGACACCGTCGCCGGCGACGACGAGGACGTACGCCGCATGCTCGCCCGCCCACGCAGCGCACTGTCCGGGATCTTCGGACCCGACGGCCGTCCCCTCACCGAACCGCTGGTCGACGACGAGGGCATCGTCTACGCCGAGATCGACCTGGCAGCGTGCATCCAGCCCAAGCAGATGCACGACATCGTCGGCCACTACAACCGCTTCGACGTCTTCCGGCTCCATGTCGACAACACTCCGCTCAGCCCGGTGACCTTCACGGCCGACCCCGCGCCGGGCGCCCCGACCCACGCCACTGCACCCCTCTCGACCGACAGCACCGGCAGCACGAAGGAGGACGTATGACGACCGAGTACGACGACACCATGCTGGGCCGGGCCCGGGTGTCCGACACCCCCGAACTCGCCGCGTACTACAGCGAACTCGCCGAACTCGAGGCCGGTGCACTGTGGACCGTCGCCAATGACATCGAACCCTGGTATCCGCAGCCGACGTCCGTGCCGGTCCTGTGGCGCTACAGCGAGCTGCGGCCGCTGGTCCGCAAGGCGCTCGACCTGGTCAAGGCCGACGATGCCGGACGGCGCGTGGTCATGCTCGTCAATCCCGGCCGCAAGGACGTCAGCGCCGCCGCCGGACTCCTCTACACCGGCCTGCAGATCATGGGGCCCGGCGAAGCCATGACCGCACACCGTCACCAGGCCGCCGCCCTGCGCTTCGTCCACGAGGGAACCGGCGCCTGGACCATCGTCGACGGACAGAAACTCGAGGTCGGCCCCCGCGACTTCGCCATCACCCCCAACGGCACCTGGCACGAACACGGCAACGACTCCGAGGACGCCCCCGTCATCTGGCAGGACGGCCTGGACATCCCCCTGGTAAACGCCCACGATGCGGGGTTCTACGAGGTTCACCCCGACCTGCACCAGACACCGGGCGAGGTCATCAACTCCTCCGTTCTCACCTACGGCGCGAACCTGCTGCCGTACGGCGCGGAGAAGTGGACCAGGCCCTACTCGCCGCTGCTCGCCTACCCCTGGGCATCCACCTACGAGTCCCTGCGCCGCCTGGCCAAGGCCGCGGAAGACTCTCCGTACGACGGCGTGATCGCGGAATACACCAACCCGGTCACCGGCGGCTCCGTCATGCCCACGATGGGCGCGCACATGCAGCTCCTGCGCCCCGGACAGGCCACCCGGGCCCACCGCCACACCGGCTCGGTCATCTACACCGCAGCCAAGGGCCACGGCGTCTCGGTGATCGCCGGACAGCGTTTCGCATGGCAGCAGGGCGACATCTTCTGCGTCCCGTCCTGGGCGTGGCACGAGCACCACAACCTCGATCAGTCCGAGGACGCCTGCCTCTTCTCCTTCAACGACTTCCCCGTGATGCGCTCGCTCGGCTTCTACCGGGAAGAGGCCTACACCGACAACGGCGGGCACCAGCCCACCGCGTAGACAGCGCCGCTGTCGCCACGCGCCGGCCCTGACACCGGACGTGGACCGGCGTCGCCATCGGGGACGGGCCTCTCCGCGCCGCTCCGTCCCCGGCAGGGCCGGCGGTGAACCGGGATTCACCGCCGCCCCCTCCATGTCCCGACCGCCCTCGTCCGGTACCGCAAGGAGCTCCGATGCGACTGGTGACCTACACCCTCGACGGCACCTCCGCCCGCCTGGGCGCCCAGCTCGACGACCGCGTCATCGACCTGGCCGCCCTGGCCGACCATCACGACGTGGAACTGCCGCAGGATCTCCTGTCCTTTGTCCAGGCGGGCGACGCCGCCCTGGGCACCGCACGGCGCCTGCTGGCCGGCGGCCCCGCCGGATGGCCGGCGGAAGCCGTCCACCGGACCGGCGAGGTCTCGCTGCGCGTCCCGCTGCGCCCGGGCAAGATCATCGGCGTCGGCCTGAACTACGTCGAACACGTCGAGGAGTCCAGCCGCAGTCTGGACACCGACAAGGAACTTCCCCCGCGCCCGGTGCTCTTCAGCAAGCCCGCGACCGCGGTGACGGGGCCCGGACAGCCGATCCTGCACAACGCTGATCTGACGACCCAGCTCGACTGGGAGTGCGAACTCGCCGTCGTCATCGGCCGAACCGCGTGGCGCGTCAGCGAGCACGAAGCCTTCGACCACGTCTTCGGCTACAGCATCGTCAACGACATCAGCGCCCGCGACCAGCGCCGCTCCGGCCAGTGGTTCTTCTCCAAGGGCCAGGACTCGTACGCCCCTTTCGGCCCGGCGGTGGTTACAGCGGACGATGTGCCGAACCCGATGGCCCTGGATCTCTCGCTGCGCGTCAACGGCGTGACCAAGCAGAAGTCGAACACCCGGCACATGCTCTTCCCCATCGCCCGCCTCATCGCGGACATAACTTCGGGTGTGACCCTCGAGCCCGGCGACGTCATCGCCACCGGCTCTCCCTCGGGTGTCGGCGCCGGCATGGTCCCCCCGGAGTTCCTCACCCCCGGCGACACCGTCGAAGCCACCGTCGAGGGCATCGGCACTCTGACCAACCCCGTCATCGACGCCCGCTGACCCCGAGTGTCGGCCGGCAGCGAGCCGAACACCCATGTCGCAGCCCCATCAGGAGCGCCCCGTGTCCCACCGCACCTACCGGATCGGCCAGATCGTGCCGAGTTCCAACGTCACCATGGAAACCGAAGTACCTGCCATCCTGCGCGCACGGCACGCCATCGCGCCGGAGCGCTTCACCTTCCACTCCAGTCGGATGCGCATGACGCATGTCACCCCCGAGCAGCTGAAGGCGATGGACGCCGACTCCGACCGGTGCGCCGTCGAGCTCTCCGACGCCCACGTCGATGTGCTCGGCTACGCGTGCCTGGTGGCCATCATGAGCATGGGCCCGGGCTACCACCGGACCTCGGAGGAACGCCTGCACGCGTGCACGGCGGAGAACGGCGCCCCCGCCCCGGTCGTCACCAGCGCCGGAGCCCTGGTCCACGGACTGCACACCCTCGGCGCTGGAAAGATCGCGCTGATCGCGCCCTACATGCGCCCGCTCACAAGGACCGTCGTGGAGTACCTCACCCAGGAAGGAATCGACGTGCTCGACTACGCAGCCCTGGAGATCTCCGACAACCTCGACGTCGCCGCGCACGACCCGGCCCGCCTGCCCGGACTCGCCCGCGCCCTGGACCACGCCGACGCCGACGCCGTCGTGCTGTCCGCCTGTGTCCAGATGCCTTCCCTGGGAGCCATCGAGGAGGCCGAACAGGTCCTCGCCAAGCCCGTCGTCTCCGCGGCGGTCTGCACCGCCCACCAGATGCTGCGGGCCCTCGGCCTGCCCGCGACAGCCCCCGGGGCGGGCCACCTGCTGTCCGGTGCATACGCCGAGACTCCAGTGGCACAGGGGCGGTAACCGCCGGCTGACCGCCAGAACGCAGCCCTGCCCACCAGGGCGGCGTTGCCCGGGTCGGTAGGATCGCCACCCGCACCCAACGGAAGGCGATCATGTCGGACAGCTCCATCAGACCCAGCTCGCTGATCAACACGGTCTACGGAGCATTCCTGCGCCGCCTCGGCGGATGGATCTCCATCGCCGACCTGATCGTGCTGATGTCCGAACTGGACGTGGAGAGCCAGGCGGTGCGCTCGGCGATCTCCCGGCTGAAGAAGCGGGGCGTCCTGGAGCCCGAGCGCCGGGGTGCCACCGGATACCGGCTCAGCCTGGCCATGCACTCCGTCTTCGACGAGGGAGACCGGCGCATCTTCGGCAGCCTGGAACCGGCTGACCTCAGCGACGGCTGGGTCATGGCCGTGTTCTCCGTGCCCGAGTCCGAGCGATCCCACCGCTATCAGCTGCGAACGCGTTTGACCTGGTTGGGATTCGGCAACATCGCCCCTGGCGTATGGCTGGCGCCCGCCAGGCTCCTGGACGACGCCCGCAGCACGCTGGTCCGCCTCGGGCTGAGCGAGTACGTGCACCTGTTCACCTCGGACTACGCCGCATTCAGTGATCTGCGCACCTGCGTCAGCTCCTGGTGGGACTTCCCGGCGATCCAGGCGCAGTACGCGGCGTTCACGGACACGTACCGCCCGATCGCGGACCGCAACGCGCAGGCGGACATCGCCGCCGATGCCTTCCGCCACTACGTGCCGATGCTCACCCAGTGGCGTCGGCTTCCGTATCTCGATCCGGGGCTTCCCGCGGAACTGCTCCCCGACGACTGGAACGCGGTCGCGGCGCGCCAGGTGTTCCAGCGGCTGCATGCCGTGCTCGCCGAGCCGAGCCTCCAGCACGTACGGGAGGTAACCGGCCTCGAGGAAGAGACTGCGCAGAACGGCTGTTGATACGTGTAACCGCACAGCGTGCCTGAGGTGCGTCCCGGGCGCGGCGCTGGGACGGGTGGTTCAGTCGATGCCCAGCAGCCGCCGCCGGTCGTGAGGGCGGGACCGGAACTCGGAGCAGCTCGTCCTGTGGACGATGCGGCCCTTCTGCATGACGGCGACGTCCCGGGCGACGGAGAGGGCCAGTTGCAGATTCTGCTCGACGACGACGATCGACATGCCCTCCGCGCTCACCTGCCGGATCACCTCACCCACTTGGGCGACGACGGCGGGTGCAAGGCCGTCGGACGGCTCGTCGAGGAGCAGGAGTGTCGGATTGCCGAGCAGGGCCCGGGCGATCGCGAGCATCTGCTGCTCCCCGCCCGAGAGCTGGTCACCGCGGTGCCCGAGCCGTTCCCCGAGCCGCGGCAACAGGTCGAGGACACGCGCGCGGGTCCAGGGTCCCCGCGCCTTGCGCCGGGAGGCGACCACCAGGTGTTCCGACACGGTCAGCGGTGCGAACACCCGTCGCCCCTGTGGAACGATGCCGACGCCGGCGCGGGCGATCACGTCGGTCCGGGCTCCGGCGATCTCCCGGCCGTCGAGCACGACGCTGCCTCCGTAGGGCCGCAGGAACCCCATGACGGTCGAGACGAGGGTCGTCTTCCCGACTCCGTTGCGGCCGAGGACGGCAACGACACCGCCGGCGTCGAGGTCGAGATCGACACCGCCCAGGACGACACCGCCGGCGTAGCCGGAGCGCAGGTCGCGAATGCTGAGGAACGGTTTCACGACGACGCCTCCGTGGTGCCCAGATAGGCGGTCTGAACCGCGGCGGAGCCGCGTATCTCGTCCGGGGAGCCGGTCGTCAGATGTCGGCCGAGGTGCATGACGGTCACCATGTCCGCGAGTTCGAAGACCATGTCGAGATCGTGCTCGATGAGCAGCACGGTCACCTCCCCGGGCAACTCGGCGATCAGGTCGGTCAGGCGCGCCGTCTCTGCCGGGGACATACCCGCGGCGGGCTCGTCGAGCAGCAGCAGCCGCGGTTCGGTGGCCAGCGCGACGGCGACCTCGAGCTGTCGCCGCTCGCCGTGCGAGAGCGCAGCAGCCGGCACGTCGTGCCGGGCGGGCAGACCCACCTGGTCCAGTAGGGCGTGCGCCCGGTCGATGACGGCCCGCCGGGCGCGCACGGGGCGCAGGCCGCCGAGCCCGGACCTCCCTCGCCGCAGGGCGGCGAGCAGTACGTTCTCCAGCACGGTCTCGCGCAGGAACAGGCTGGAGTGCTGGAAGGTTGTGGTGACATCGAGGCCGACCCTGCGATGGACCGGCAGCTGGGTCACGTCCTGTCCGTCGACGAGTACGGCTCCAGTGGTGGCCACCAGGGTTCCCGAGATCAGCCCGAACAGGGTCGATTTCCCGGCGCCGTTCGGGCCGATGACGGCGTGCCTCGAGCCTGTCCGGACAGCGAAGGAGACGTCGTCCACCGCCCTGAATGATCCGAAGTCCCGTGACACCGAGCACAGTTCAAGCAGATCGCGACCTGTCATGCCGCCCTCCTTCTGGTCGGCCTCGGCAGCCGTGTGCCGGTCAAACCCCCGGGCAGGGTGTAGACGGCGACCACGAAGAGAAGCCCGAGCAGCAGGGGTCCGCGGCCGGCGAGAACGTCGAGGTTGCCGAGATAGTCACGAGTGAGCCAGACGAACGCGGCACCGGCATAGGCGCCCCACATCGAACCGGATCCGCCGATGACGACGGCCAGCAACGCCAGCGCGGCGAGCTCGAATCCGGCGTCCCCGGGCGAGACGAACCGCTGCACGGAAGTCCACAGCGCCCCGGCGGCGCCGGCCAGCGCTCCGGCGCCGCAGTAAACGGTCAGGGTGTACTTGCGGGTCGGGTAACCGATCGCCTGCATACGCTTCTCGTTGTCGCGGATGCCGCGCAGCGCGAGAGCGAACGGTGTCGCCATCAGGAGGGAGACCATCGCAAAGAGCACCAGGAAGACTGCAAGTACATAGAAGTGGACCAGTCCGTCGAGTTCCAGCGCGGGCATGCCGGGCAGCGGCACGACGGGCGGGATGCCGGACATTCCGTCGGTGCCGTTGGTCAACGTCTTCCAGTTGACCGCGGCGCTGTACGCGATCTCCCCGATGGCCAGCGTCAGCATCAGGAACACCACTCCGCGGGCGCGGACAGCCAGCCAGCCGGTCGGTAGGGCCACCAGTGCGGACAGGCACGCCGCGATGACGAGCTGAACGATCCCGACGTCGGTGAGCCGCGTCGCCACGATCGCCGCCGTATAGGCACCGACACCGAAGTAGGCGGACTGCCCGAGCGTCGGCAGTCCGGTCAGGCCGGTGAGCAGGTTCACGCTCATGGCGAGCAGAGCGAGTACCAGAATCCGCGACAGCGTGCCGACTACGTAGGGGCCGAGGACGAACGGGGCCAGCGTGATCCCGGTGAGAACGGCTGCCGCGGGCAGCCGCCGGGCCAGGGATCCGGGCAGTCCTGCGGGAGTCACGTCCGCACCTCCGACGAGACCAGGCCGTGCGGCCGTACGACGAGGACGGCCAGCATCGTGCCGAACAGCAGGAAGGGGGCGTACTCGGGGAGCAGGGCCACACCGAGCGTTTGGACCTGGCCGATGAGAAGGGCCCCGGCGAGCACGCCGCGCACCGATCCCAGGCCGCCGACGACCACGACGACGAGTGAGAGTACGAGCACGGTCTCGTCAACGCCGGGTCCCGGGCCGAGAATCGGGGCCCCGAGGACACCTCCGAGAGTGGCCAGGGCACCGCCGAACGCGAAGACTCCGTAGAACACCTTGCGCGCGTCGACGCCCAGTGCACGGGCCATGTCGCGGTCGGCGACCGTGGCCCGTACCAGCGCTCCGAGGGAGCTGCGCTCGAACATCAAGTACACGATGATCGCGAGAATGCCGGCGATACCGATGAACGTGAGCCGGTAGACCGGGTACGTGTGCCCCAGGACGTCAACGGACCCCCTGAGCAGGCCCGGTGGGTCCGTGGGCAGGACCTCGCTCCCGAAGGCGGCGGCGAGCAGATCGGCCACGACGAACGTGACGCCGAGTGTCAGCATGGCCTGGTCCAAGTGGCCTCGCCCGGCCAGCGGCTGGGTGAGCAGTGTCAGCAACCCGCCGCCCAGCGTTCCCACCAGAAGGGCGGCCAGGAGCGCGAGCCCCAACCCCCAGAGGCTTCCATCCGACAGCGCGTAGGCGACGTAGGCCCCCGCGAGGTAGAGCGTGCCGTGCGCCAGGTTGAGCACGTCCATCATGCCGAAGACCAGGGACAGACCGACGGCGAGCGTGAACATCAGCAGACCGAAGGCAATCCCGTCGACGACGCTGACGAGGTTGCCGTACAACCATCCGGTCATCTCAGTCGCCGAGCCGGCCGAGATCCGCGGTGACGGTGTTGGCCCCCTGCTTCACCTCACGCAGATACCAGGGCTGGACGGGAGTGCCGTCGCTGTTGAACCGCCAGGAGCCTCGCGGGCTGTCGATGACGCCCACCTTGCCGATGGCGGCGTTGACCGTCGCCGGGGTCACGGTGCCGCCGGCCGCGCTGATTGCCTTGTCCAGCACGTGGGCCGCGTCCCACGACGCCATCGCGTAGGTGGTCGGTGCGGATCCGTAGGCCGACCGATAGGCCGGCGCGAACGCCTTGTTGGCCGCGTTGTCCAGGTCGGCGCTGTAGTTGAGTGAGGTGAGGATGCCGTTGGCCGCGGCACCCTGTCCCTTCAGGACGCCGCCTTCGGTGAGGAAGCCGGGCGCGTAGAGGGGAATCTTTCCGGCCAGTCCGAAGTCCTTGTACTGCTTGACGAAGTCGACTGCCGCGCCGCCCGCATAGAAGCAGAAGACCGCCCTCGCGCCGGACTTCTCGATCTGCGCGAGGTACGGCTGGAAGTTCTTGGTCTGGGGGAACGGCGTGTAGACCTCCGCCCCTGCGACCTTGCCGCCCGCAGGGAGGAACGTGGACTTGAACCCTTCGATCTCGTCCTTGCCTGCCTGGTAGCCGGCGGCTATCAGGAAGACCGGGCCGTCGACCTTCTTCGCAATGTGCTTGCCAAGCGCCTTGCCCGGTTCATCGTTGACGTACGAGGTGCGCCAGATGTACTGGGCCCTGGTCAGCGTCGTCGGCGAGGCGTTGGAGCCGACCAACGGGACTTTGCTGGTCTCGAACAGGTCCTTGGCTCCGTTGATCGTGGCTGAGCTCACCACGCCGCTCACTGCCAGGACCCGGTCCTGCTTGACCAGCTTCTCCGCGGCCGCCTTGCCGGAGTCGGCCGTCTCCCCCTCGTCGGCGACCACGATCTCCACGTTGCGGCCCCCGAGCTTGCCGCCGCGCTCCTTGACGTACAGCTCGAAGCCGTTCTTGATGTCGTCGCCGAGCGCCTTGTAGATGCCGGACCGCGGGACAAGGAGCCCGATCTTGGCCGATGTGTCGTTCTTGCTGTCACTGTCGCTGCGAAGGCTGGACCCGCCACATGCCGTGGCCAGTAGTAGGCCCGCACCTGCCGCAATCAGACCGACGGGGCGAAGTCGCTGTCTCATGTGAGCTCCTGACCGACCTGGGGAGAAGGGGAGATGGCAGTTCCTATCTCGCCTTCGTGACGCTCGTCAATAGTTCGCGATGTAGTAGTTACAGGTGTAACCAACCCCTTGACTCTCGGATGCATGCATGCCGTACTTCTGTCTGTCGTCAAGAAGTCGCGATATCGGGTGCCGGTGTGTGCTCATCGAGGGAGTGATGCGACATGACTCGAGATCCACTACGACGGGATGTCCTGAGGACCGGTGGAGTGCTGGCGGGCGGCATACTGCTCTCCGGTCTCCCGAGCTCGGGTGCGGCGAGTGCTGCTCCAGGCGATGACCCCTCCTCGCCCATCGCCGAGCCGGCGGTGGGCCGGCTGCGCGGAGTGGCGGAGGGCGGTGTTGCCGTGTTCAAGGCGGTGCCGTACGCCGTGCCACCGGTCGGCGCCCTGAGGTGGCGGCCGGCGCAGCCGCATCCCGGGTGGGCCGGAACACGGGATGCGACCGCCTTCGGCTCGAGCGCGCCTCAGCTCTACCGGGAGGAGGGTGACGAGGTACTCGGCCATCACGGCTCACCCCCGTTCGACGAGGACTGCCTGACGCTCAACGTCTGGACACCACGCATCGACACGTCCAAGCGGTCGGTGATGGTCTGGATTCACGGCGGCGGCTTCATCTCCGGGTCCGGCTCGCTGCCCTACTACTCCGGCGAGACCTTCGCGCGCAACGGAGACCTCGTCGTCGTGACCATCAACTACCGTCTGGGGCCGCTGGGATACCTCTACTTCGACGAGGACGGCGCCGGGGGCAACTTCGCGCTCACCGACCAGCTCACCGCACTGCGCTGGGTGCGCGACAATATCGCCGCCTTCGGTGGAGACCCGGACAACATCACCGTCGCAGGTCAGTCCGGCGGTGCCTGGTCGGTGGCCGCACTCGCCGGCGCAGGTTCCTCCGAGGGCCGCCCGCTCTTCCGGCGCGCCATCCTGCAGAGCCCTCCGCTCGGACTGTCCGTCCCCACCCGCGCCGAATCTCTGCGGCGGACGGCCACGTACCTCGACATCCTGGGGGCCGAGGACGTCACGGAACTGCGGACCATGCCGTGGCAGCAACTCGTTGGTGCCACCGTGGAGATGTTCGAGCGCACGTCACGGTGGGGATACTGGTCCACCCCGTTCCTGCCGGTGCTCGACGGGGTGACGCTCGACCGCAACCCCGCCGACCTGCTGCTCCGCGGCCCCGGCGCGGACATCGAGGTCCTCATCGGCTGGACCAGAGAAGAGGCCAACTTCGCCTTCGGGCTCAGCGAGGAATACGCCGCAGCGACCAAGGACCAGGTGCTCGCCAGGGCGCGGGACACCTTCGGCGGCCGGGCCAGCGAGGCGTACACCGCCTACCAGGAGGCCCGGCCCGGCGCCCGCCCCGTGGACGTTCTCATGGACCTGATCGGCGACGAGCTCTTCCGCATCCCCAGTCTGACGCTGGCCGAGAGACGAGCGGCCCGAAGGCGTCCGGTCTGGGCCTATCAGTTCGACCTCCCGACGCCTGCGCACGAGGGCCGGCTCGCCGCCGCGCACTGCCTGGAGCTGCCATTCGTCTTCGACAACTTCGACCAGTGGTCCGGTGCGCCCTTCCTGAACGGGCTCAACCCCAGGGTCCGCGACGGGGTCGCCGCGACCATGCACCCGTCCTGGATCTCCTTCATCGGGACCGGCGATCCCAACCGCCGCCCCATGCCGAAGTGGGAGCGGTACGACCAGAACTCCCGCACCACCATGAGCCTCGACGTGGTCACCACCGCCGCGAGCGACCTCGCCGGATACTGGAGGCGGCTGCACGGCCCGGCATCCCGATAGGCCGTTCGTACACACAAGAAGCCACGGACTATGCCCCAGCCGGTGACTCCCGCATCCGGATTGCGGCCATCGAAGCCCGAGCCGTTGCGCGCATCGGCGACAGGGAGACAGCCTTGAGCGCCCTCAACACACTCCAGACGAAGCCAAGCAGGAGTAGTACATCGGCGGAACGTACGCTCTCCTCGGGGGAGCACGCGCAAGCAGACAGATTCACGTCATCGAACGCGGCGGACACCGCCGACGCGGCATGGGAAGATTGCATCTCGCGGCTACTCGCTGCCGCCGTAGAAACAGGTATGGCCGCCGATCCGGAGTGGGCGTCCCGGTGGATATGGCGACTTCAGCGGCTCGTGTACCGGAATGCCTGCCCAGTCGATGCGCAATGGCTCCTCATCCGACTCTTGTTGCATTTGAGCGTTCAGGTCGTACTCGATGATCTGCCGCCCGGGTCGATGGACCTGTAGGACCAGCTCCGCACCCTCATCCTCCAGGTCGTCCTCTGTCAAATACGTGCTGAGCCTCCTGTCGACGTGAGCCCGCGCATCAGCGACAGACCCAAACAACAGAGACTCGCTGTCCGAATCGTTATTGGAAATCCAGAAACAGCCACGCAGCAGGGCGAACCCATGACGTCCGCGACTCATCTCGTTCGGCGTCGGTCGGCTGTTGGGCTCCGCCTCAAGGTACTGCAGACTGGACTGGGCACAACCGTCCCGAGGATCCCTGCGCATCGCCTCCTCGTATGCCGCGACGGCACCGTCGCGATCACCCGACCAGGTGAGCGCATGCCCCAGGTACAACGGCACGAGGGGGTCTTCGGGGTCGGCGTTCAGAGCCGCTCGGGCCGCCTGGACGGCCTGCTCCGCAGGCGGACGGCTCACACATTCCTCGTCATGCTCTTCCATCCCGTTAAGCAACGTGCCGTCGTCGTCATCGAAGTCGCAATTCACGTTGAACAACACGGTATGCCGCAGGGAGAGCGTCGCGGCCATCGAGCGCAGGATAGCAATTGTGGCAGCGGTCTCCACGTCGCCGCGAACCGCCTCTTCCTCGGCCTCATCGCAGCAGCGCCGTGCATCGGCCAGCAGCTCGGCATTCTCCCGCTCGCCGTCAAAATGCCTGAGCAAGAACTCACACTTGGCGAGTAGGTGACTCGCATGTGCCAACCCGGCGTCGAGAGCTCGTCCAGCCATGAGGCCGCAGCCTACAGTCGGCAGCAAGAGCGCGTTGGCCTAATACTCCAGCTGTAGTTCGTGATGATCCGTGGGGCAGAGTAGGGGCATGTCTATGTACGAGACGATGTCGTTCCACCTTGAGACCGAGCGGCTGATACTGCGGCCGTGGGTCGAGTCGGACGCCGCTGAGCTCCGCGCCCTCCACTCCCAACGCGGCAACGGGACGCCCACGGTTGAGCACACCCGGACGCTCATCGCGAAGCAGCTCACTGTAACGGCGACAACGGGGATCGCCCTGCTGCCCATCCAGCGCCGTGACGAAGGCGACTTCATCGGCTATTGCGGGTTGATCATCGGCCGCTCCACCGTAGAGGAGCCTGAAATCGCCTATGAGTTGTTCCAGCGCGCGCATGGGCGTGGCTACGCCACGGAGGCGGCCAGCGCGGTGCTCGATGCCGCTATAGCGACCGGGCGGAAACGGCTCTGGTCGACCGTCGGCACATGGAACACACCGTCGTTCCGTGTCCTTGAGAAGCTCGGGTTCGAGCGGGATCACGTTTCCACGGACGACAGCGGTGAAGTGGTATGGCTCACACGCTCGTTGCCGTGACGCGGGGTCGCGCCCCGGGACTTCATGCTCACGTGATCGCGTGCGCTCAGGCAGAGTAGGCGGCTTGACGGCGTGGTGGCTGGCTCGGGATCGGGCTTGGTGGCGGCGACGTCAGTGGGACCATCCGAGCCGGTGGGCCGTGTGTGGATGCGTTGGTCAACGAGGGCGATGAACAGGCGGGCGATCTCGTTGCAGGTGAATGGGATCAACGTGTCCGGGGCGGGGCGGCGGGTGTGTTCGTCGGCGCGGACGACGGCCAGGAAGGCGTGGGCGAGCATGGCCAGGGTGACCCAGCGGGTCCAGGAGGTGTAGCGGCGGACCTGGTGTTCGTCGAGGCCGGCCAGGCCCTTGCCGGCCTGGAACGTCTCCTCGATGCGCGATCTTGATCCCGCGACCCGCACCAGCGTCGTCAGCGGCACCGGCTGGGGCGAGTAGCAGCGGTAGTAGGCGAGTTCGCGGGTGGTGCGGCTGCGGCGGACCAGCAGGTAGCGGTGGCCAGCCCTGGGGTCGTGCAGTGCGATGTGGGCCCAGTCGTAGAAGCGTTGCCCCTTTGCGCCGGTCCCGGCGGACAGCTTCTGCCAGGCGCGCTTGGGGAGCTTCTTGACCAGGAAGTCTACGCGGAACGTCCCTGCGTGGGTGGTGACTTCGTGGGTACACCCCACCCCGCGGCCCTGCGTGGTGTGGCGCCACCCGGACCCGCCCAGCCGCCCGGTCGCTCCGCCGGACCGGTTGAGCGCGCGAGCGCGGTCGCCTCATCGGCGGCGCTGATGTCCAGGACCATCAGGCCTGGCTCGTCGACAGGTGTTCGTCGATACCGTCCATGCCTCTCCCCACGCACTGGCACGGCACGCTTTCGCCGCTGTCGGTTGAACCACTCACGTGGGCGGTGCCGCGAGCCAGGGCGCGTGCAGCTGGTTCAGCGCTGGTGTGACGGGGCGCTGCATGGCTGCCCTTGCCGGGGTCAGCGGGCTGAGCGGAAGGATCAGCCGGGTGTTGGTTGCGATGGGTAAGGGGGCCCGGTGGTGAAGGGAGTGTCTGGTGTCGCTGGGCTGTTGGTTGGTGTTTGGCCGTTCTGGGGGCAGGTTGGGCTGCGAGGGTGTGGGGGAGTGCGCGGTGGCCGTGGGCTTGGTGTTGGTTCTGCGTATCCGTCGTTTAGTCGTGGCGTCGGTGGCGTGCTGGATCTCGGTCAAGGCCTCGCTGGTGCGGGGGCGTCGAGGTGTTCTTTCATGCGTGTGGCGTCTGTGGTGCGGTGCTGGGTGCGGTGCAGCTTCAGGGTCTGCTGCCAGGCGTGGCGGGCCTGGGTGGGTTGGCCCAGGGCGTGGTGGGTCTCGCCGAGGTCTTCGAGGCTGGCGGCTTCGTGATGGGGGGTGTTGGCCTTGCGGAACAGGGTGAGGGCTTGGTGGTAGTGGTCCAGGGCCTGGGTGTGCTGGCCGGTGTGGTGGGCGATGTAGCCCAGGCTGTCCAGGGCGCCGGCCTCGCAGCGGTCGTCGTTGAGTCGCCGGGCCAGGTCCCGGGACTGGGTGCAGTGGGCGCGGGCCTGGGTGTAGTGGCCGGGTTGGGGGTGGATCCAGCCCGCGTTGTTGAGCATCGTGGCCTCTAGCGCGGGGTCGCCGAGGCGGCGGTAGAGCTGCAGGGAGTGCTCGGCGTGGGGCAGGGCCCTTTCGGCGTCGCCCTGCTGTAACCGGGAGCAGACCAGCCCCCAGTGGGCCAGGGCCTGGCCGCGGAGGTGGCCGGTCTGCTCGAACACGGCGAGCGCTTGGCTGAGGTGGCCATGGCCGTGGCCCTTGGCCTGTTGCCCCTCCCTGCCGTAGGCCCGTCCCTGCCGTAGGCCCGTCCCAGGCCGGCGTGGGCCCGGGCTTGCCGGGTGGGGTCGGTGAGGTGCCCGGTGGCGGCGAGGGCGGCCCGCCACATCGGAATCCGGTCGCGGTGATGACCGTGGTAGAGCTGGAAGGTGTCGAGGGTGCAGGGCAGTTGCCAGGCGGGGGTGTGCCAGTGGTGGTCGGCGGCCAGTTGCTGGGCGGCCAGCAGGCAGGGGGATTCGGCGGTGAACCAGGCCAGCGCCGCCTTGTGGTCGGCCAGGTGCTTCGGGAGGCAGTCAGGGGCGGGCGGGTCCAGTTCGACCGGCATGGCGGGGTGGGGTTCGACCAGGCGGTCGGCTCGGTGGGTGGTGTGCAGGTAGAAGGCGAGTACGCGGCGCAGTGCGGTGGTGCGGTCGGGTTCGTCCAGGTCGTGCTGGCCGCGTTCGGCGGCGTAGAGGCGGACCAGGTCGTGCAGTTGGTAGCGGCCCGGGGTGTGCTGCCGCAGCAGGTGGGCGGTCTCCAGGGTGCGCAGCAGGGTGCGGGTGTGGGCGGGGGTGCAGCTGGTCAGGCTGGCCGTGGCGGGCAGGGCGATGTCCGGATCGGGGGCCAGGCCGAGTAGGGCGAAGACGCGTGCTGCTTCGGGTTCCAGGGCCTGGTAGGAGGTGGAGAACACGGCGCGTAGGTCGGCGGCGAGGTCCCCGGCGTCGAGTGCGTCGAGCCGGGTTGCGGACTGGGTAAGTTCCGCGGTGAGGTGGGCCAGGGGGAAGGTGGGGTGGGCGGCGGCGCGTGCGGCGATGATGCTCAGTGCAAGAGGAAGTCCGGCGCAGTGCTGAAGGATCGCGGCGACGGCGTCGGGTTCGGCGGCGATCCGGGGGCCTGGCCGAGGTGGCGGATGAGAAGCTGGGCGGGCCTCGGTCTCGGGCAGCGTGCCCAAGGTCAGCGGCCAGGCTGCGTGGGTGGTGCGCAGGCCAGTTAGCTGGCGGCGGCTGGTGACCAGGACGGTGCAGCTTCCGCTGCCCGGCAGCAGCGGGGTGACCTGGGCGGTCTCACGGGCGTTGTCCAGCACGATCAGCATCCGCTGGTCGGCGACCAGACTGCGGTACAGCGCGGCCTGGGCGTCGGGATCCACCGGGACGGCTAAGGGCTGCACGCCTAGGGCGCCGAGGAAGCCCCGCATGGCCACGGCAGGCGGCACCGCCTCGCGGGAGGAGTCGAAGCCGCGCAGGTTGACGTAGAGCTGCCCGTCGGGAAAGCGCTCCAGGTTCTCGTGGGCCCAGCGCAGGGCCAAGTAGGTCTTCCCGATACCGCCGGTGCCGCCGATCGTCGAGATCACCACCGTGCCGCCGGGACCGGCGTGCTGGTCGAGTCCGGCCGACAGC
>NZ_JBQQCD010000015.1:0-182890 GCF_052245555.1 Streptomyces sp. KR80 | reverse complement strand
CCAGGAACAGGCGGGCGCAGGCCCCCTGCCCGGAGGCTGATGACTGGCGTCAGGCCTCGCAGGCCGGGCACAGCACCGGTGGCACACGGCGCCTCCGCCGCCCGCGCGGCAGCGGCCCGACCGGCGAGGTCAGGGGCAGAGGCGCTCGATCCGCCACGCGCCCGTTGCTTCACGCACATAGTGCAGGCGGTCGTGGAGACGGTTCTCGCGGCCCTGCCAGAACTCGACGGTCTCCGGGCGGACGCGATAGCCACCCCATTCCGGTGGCACCGGGACCTGCTCGCCCGGCGGATAGCGGTCCGCAAGTTGCGCGTAATGGCGGTCGAGTTCCGCACGGGAGGCGATCATCGAGGACTGCTCGCTCGCCCAGGCGCCCAGCTGCGACCCGTGCGGCCGGGTGCGGAAGTACGCGGCCGTCTCGTCCCGCCCCGTACGCTCCGCGATCCCGCCCACGATCACCTGGCGGGCGATCGGGTGCCAGGGGAAGAGCAGCGAGACGGACGGGTTGGACGTGAGTTCCCGGCCCTTGCGTGAGCCGTAGTTCGTGTAGAAGACGAAGCCGCGCTCGTCGAACTGCTTCAGCAGCACCGTGCGGGAGCTGGGCCGGTCCGTGACCGGGTCGGCCGTCGAGACCACCATCGCGTTCGGTTCGAACATCCCGCTCGCCACGGCCTGCTCGAACCAGTGGGTGAATTGCGCCATGGGCTCCGGGGCCAGGTCCGCCTCCGCCAGGCCCTGCGCCCGGTAGTGCTCACGCATGGCCGCCGGGTCCAGAGCACGCGGAGTCGGTCGCGGATTGGGGGGTTCGTGCGGGTCGATGTCGGGCACCTGCATATCTTGCAGCATGATCTCCGGCGCGGTTGCGCCGGGCCAGTTTGCCCCGGCCAGGCCCTCTCTAACCCTCCCGAAGAGGAACGGCACAGTGTGCCGGATCTCACGCTTCCCCGCACCTGTCGAAGCCGCCAAAATCAGGCGCTGGGCCACTGTGGCCTCCGGATACCGCGAGCTATCGTGTCCGGCCTGTACCGCCCCCTTTACCGACCTGCACGACCGGTGACCAAACCGCAATGGCCGTGGCGCAACGCCACCGCACAGGCCGCCCGCTCCCTCACGGGCCCGCTTGCTGCCGCGGCAGGGTGATCAACACCCGAGCGGGGCATCACCGGGGTGTCGATACGGACCGCGAGCCGCACCCGGGCGGCCGCGTAACCGTTTCGGCACCTGCCGAACCTGGACCGAATCTGACAGTTTGGTCATAAGCCACATGCGCCGACCATGTGCTGCATGTCGACCACATCATGAGGAGCCGCCTGATGTCCGACTTCGTACCCGGACTCGAAGGAGTCGTCGCGTTCGAAACGGAGATCGCCGAACCCGACAAGGAAGGCGGCGCGCTCCGTTACCGAGGCGTGGACATCGAGGACCTGGTGGGTCACGTCTCGTTCGGCAACGTGTGGGGCCTGCTGGTCGACGGCAGCTTCAAACCCGGTCTGCCGCCCGCCGAGCCGTTCCCCATTCCCGTCCACTCCGGCGACATCCGCGTGGACGTGCAGTCCGCGCTCGCGATGCTCGCCCCGGTCTGGGGCCTTAAACCCCTGCTCGACATCGACGAGGCCCAGGCCCGCGACGACCTCGCCCGCGCCGCCGTCATGGCCCTGTCGTACGTCGCCCAGTCCGCGCGCGGCCAGGGCCTGCCGATGGTGCCGCAGAAGGAGATCGACAAGGCCGAGACCGTCGTCGAGCGGTTCATGAAGCGCTGGCGCGGCGAGCCCGACCCCAAGCACGTCCAGGCCGTGGACGCGTACTGGACGTCGGCGGCCGAGCACGGCATGAACGCCTCGACCTTCACCGCGCGGGTGATCGCCTCGACCGGCGCCGACGTGGCCGCCGCGCTCTCCGGCGCGGTCGGCGCCATGTCCGGTCCGCTGCACGGCGGCGCGCCCTCCCGCGTCCTCGGCATGATCGAGGAGATCGAGCGGACCGGCGACGCCGAGGCGTACGTGAAGCGGGCCCTGGACAAGGGCGAGCGGCTGATGGGCTTCGGCCACCGCGTCTACCGCGCCGAGGACCCGCGGGCGCGCGTCCTGCGCCGTACGGCCAAGGAGCTGGGCGCGCCGCGCTTCGAGGTCGCCGAGGCGCTGGAGCGGGCTGCGCTGGCGGAGCTGCACAGCCGCCGTCCCGACCGGGTGCTCGCCACGAACGTGGAGTTCTGGGCGGCGATCATGCTGGACTTCGCGGAGGTCCCGGCGCACATGTTCACCTCGATGTTCACCTGCGCCCGCACCGCCGGGTGGAGCGCGCACATCCTGGAGCAGAAGCGCACCGGGCGGCTCGTCCGGCCGTCGGCCCGGTACGTGGGTCCTGCGGCCCGCGATCCGCGCCAGATCGAGGGCTACGCGGACATCGCCCACTGACACCCGCCCGGGTGTGGGCATTTGTTCCGCCTGGGGGCACCTCCCAGCGGTAGCTGGGGGAGGAACGAATGCCCACAACGCGGGCTCAGGCGTTCAGCGCATCGTCCAGGAGGCGGGACCACTGCTCCACCACGCGTTCGCGGCGCGCCGTGTCGTCCGTGAGCAGGTTCGCCAGCCCGAGACCGCGGGCCATGTCCAGCAGGCCCTGCACCGTCTCGCGCACACCGGGCCTGCTCTCGTCCGCACCGAGCAGCTCCACCGCCATCCGGTGCGTCTCGCGGCCCACCTTGGCCTCCAGAGCCGTCACCCGCAGCCGTAGCTGCTCCTCGTTCGAGGCCGCCACCCACAGCTGGAGCGCCGCCCGGAACAGCGGTCCGGTGTAGAGGTCCACCAGCTCCTCGACGATCACCCGGGTGCGTGCCGTCGTACCCCGGGGCGGCAGGTCGCGCGTGAGCGCCCGCAGCGCGCCCGACCGCTTCTCGGCTACGTGCTCCACCGCCGCCGTGAAGAGGTCCTCGCGGGTCGGGAAGTGGTGCTGAGCCGCTCCCCGGGAGACGCCGGCCCGTTCGGCGACCACCGTGACCGTGCTGCCGCTCCAACCGTGTTCGGCCAGGCAGGACACGGCGGCCTCGAGCAGCCGCAGCCGAGTGGCCCGGCTGCGGTCCTGTTTGGGGTCGCGCACGGCGGCCCGTCCGGTCACCGCGTCCATGCCGGGTCCCGCCGCTCCAGGAAGGCCGTCATGCCCTCGCGTGCCTCGTCGGAGGCGAAGAGACGGGCCGACAGCTCGGCCATCGCCTCGGTGTCCCGGTCGAAGGCACGGAGCACGCGCGCCGTGGTGAGGCGCTTGGACTCGGCCAGGCCCTGTGGAGACGTCCGGCGCAGTCCGTCGAGGACCGGGGCGAGGGCCTCGTCCACATCACCGTCGGCGGCGAGGGTCAGCAGCCCGATCCGAGCCGCCTCCGCCGCGTCGAACCGCTCTCCGGTGAGGTAGTAGCGCCCGGCCGCCCGCTCGTCGAGACGGGACAACAGCGGCAGTGAGATCACGGCGGGGGCCAGCCCGAGCCGCACCTCGGTGAAGGCGAAACTCGCCCCCGGCCCCGCCACCGCGATGTCGCAGGCGCCCACGAGGCCGAGCCCGCCCGCCCGTACATGACCCGTCACCCTGGCGACGACCGGCTTCGGCAGCTCGACGACCGTACGGAGGAGCCGCGCGAGTCCGAGGGGACCGGATGCCGCCGCCGCAGCCGTGCCGGGACCGGCGCTCGCCTCGCTCAGGTCCGCGCCCGCGCAGAACGTGCCGCCGGTGTGGGTGAGCACCACGGCCCGCGTCTGTGGATCCTTCGCCGCCGCCGCCAGCCCTTCGTCCAGCTCGGCCACCAGCCGGGCGGAGAGCGCGTTGCGGTTGTGCGGCGAGTCCAGAGTGAGGGTGGTGATGCCGCGTCCAGAGGCGCGGCGCACCAGCGGCTCGGTCGCTTCGACGTCCGTCATGAGCGCGTTGAACTCCCATCCGAGCGGATCAGTATGGCTCGTCCTAGTACGACTTGGGGAGGCCCAGGGTCTGGTGCGAGACGAAGTTGAGGATCATCTCGCGGCTCACGGGCGCTATCCGGGCGACGCGGGAGGCGGTGACGAGGGAGGCGAGGCCGTACTCGCGGGTGAGGCCGTTGCCGCCGAGGGTGTGGACGGCCTGGTCGACGGCCTTGACGGCGGCTTCGGCGGCCGCGTACTTCGCCATGTTGGCCGCCTCCCCCGCGGCCGCGTCGTCACCGGCGTCGTAGAGGTGGGCCGCCTTCTGCATCATCAGACGGGCGAGTTCGAGCTCGATGTGCGCCTGGGCGAGCGGGTGCGCGATGGCCTGGTGGGCGCCGATGGGGTCCTTCCACACCGTGCGGGTGCGCGCGTAGTCGACGGCCTTGGCGAGGGCGTGGCGGCCGAAGCCGAGGGCGAAGGCGGCGGTCATGATGCGCTCGGGGTTGAGCCCGGCAAAGAGCTGGAGCAGCCCCGCGTCCTCGTCGCCGACGAGCGCGTCGGCGGGGAGGCGTACGTCGTCGAGGACGAGCTCGAACTGCTTCTCCGGCGCGGAGAGTTCCATGTCGATCGGGTGGTACTCGAAGCCGGGGGTGTCGCGCGGAACGATGAACAGGCAGGGCTTGAGCCTGCCGGTGCGGGCGTCCTCGGTACGTCCCACGATGAGGGTGGCGTCCGCGATGTCCACACCGGAGATGAAGACCTTGCGGCCGGTGAGGAGCCAGTCCGCGGCACCGGTCGGGCCGGCGGTGGCGGCCCGGCGGGCGGTGGTGGTGATGCGGTGGGAGTTCGACCCGGCATCGGGTTCGGTGATGCCGAAGGCCATGGTGAGGGAGCCGTCGGCGAGGCCGGGAAGCCACTGCTGCTTCTGGGCGTCGGTACCGAAGCGGGCGATGACCGTGCCGCAGATGGCGGGCGAGACCACGAGCATGAGCAGCGGGCAGCCCGCGGCGCCCAGTTCCTCGAGCACGATGGACAGTTCGGCTATCCCGCCGCCTCCGCCGCCGTACTCGGTGGGGAGGTTGACGCCGAGGTAGCCGAGCTTGGCCGCCTCGGCCCAGAGCTCGTCGCTGTGCCTGCCCTCCCGGGTGACGGCGACGAAGTACTCCCGGCCGTAGCGCGCGCCGAGTGCGGCCACGGCGGCTCGCAGGTCGGCTTGCTCCTGGATCTCGATGACGGGGGTCATGACGGGGGCTCCTCCTCAGGGGCGGGGCGGGGCGTCCGGTGGCCGGCCGCGGGGTCGTCCTGCGTCTCGGATACGACGGCCAGCAGCGCTCCGACCTCGACCTGCTGGCCGGGGGTGGCATGCAGGGCGGTGAGTGTTCCGGCGGTGGGCGCGGACACGCGGTGTTCCATCTTCATCGCCTCCAGCCAGAGCAAGGCCTGTCCGGCCCCGACCCGGTCGCCGACCGTGAGCTCAGCGACCCGGACCACCGTGCCGGGCATCGGCGCCAGGAGTGAGCCGGGTTCGGTACGCGTGGCGGGGTCCGGGAAGCGCGGGAGTGCCGTGAAGGCGTACGCGCCGAGCGGGGAGTCCACGTAGATGCGGCTGCCGTAGCGGGCTACGTCGAAGGCCCGGCGGATGCCGTCCACTTCGAGGACCACATGGTCCGCGGTGGAGTGCACCAGGCGTGTGGTGGGGACGTCGTCGGCTGCCAGGCCGTCCCGGGTGAGGCGGTAGCGGATCTCGTGCTCGGTCCCGTCGGGCTCGGAGCGGTAGCTCTTGGACTGCGCCTGGGAGGGGACGTTGCGCCAGCCGCCCAGACGGGAGCCGACCGGTCCGTCGGCGGTGCGCGCCGCGGCGTCGGCCAGCGCCGCCGCCAGCGCCGCAAGGCGCACGGGCGCCTCATCAGCAGCCGTCTCAGGGCTCGTGACCTCGGCGAGGCGCCGTTCGAGCCAGCCCGTGTCGACGGCGACCTTCGCGAACTCCGGGTGCCGGAGCACGCGTACGAGCAGATCGCGGTTGGTGACCGGACCGTGGATCCGGGCGCGTGCCAGCGCACGGGTCAGTGTGCGGACGGCCTCGGTGCGGCTCGGGGCCCAGACGATGACCTTCGCCAGCATCGGGTCGTAGTGGACGCCGATCCGGTCCCCGTCGACGTAACCCGAGTCGACCCGCAGCCCGGCGTCCCCACGGGAGGGGCCGGGGCCGGCACCCTCCACCGCGCCCGGCACCTCGAAGCGGTGCAGCATCCCCGTCTGCGGCTGCCAGCCCCGCGCCGGGTCCTCCGCGTAGAGGCGGGCCTCCACGGCGTGACCGACGGGTGCGGGCGGTTCAGCGGGGAGATGGTCGCCTTCGGCGACGCGGAGTTGGAGAGCCACGAGGTCGAGTCCGAAGACCGACTCCGTGACCGGGTGCTCCACCTGCAGGCGGGTGTTCATCTCCAGGAAGTGCGGGCGGCCGTCCTCGGAGACGAGGAATTCGACCGTGCCCGCTCCTTCGTAACCGATCGCCCGGGCGGCCTCCGTAGCCGCGTCGTGGAGGCTACGGCGCAGCTCGTCGGAGAGACCCGGTGCAGGCGCCTCCTCGATCACCTTCTGGTGGCGGCGCTGGAGGGAGCAGTCGCGGGTGCCGAGTGCCCACACCGTGCCGTGGGTGTCGGCGAGGATCTGCACCTCGACGTGGCGCCCGTACTCGACGTACGGCTCGACGAAGACCTCGCCGTCGCCGAACGCCGACAACGCCTCGGCGCTCGCTGCCGCCAGTTCGGCGGGAAGCGCATCGAGTTCCCGTACGACGCGCATGCCCCGGCCGCCGCCGCCCGCCGCGGCTTTGACGAGGAGCGGCAGGTCGTCGGAGGTCACGGCCGCGGGGTCGAGAGGTGCCAGGAGGGGGACGCCCGCGGACGACATGAGCTGCTTGGCCCGGGTCTTGGATGCCATCGCCTCGATGGCGGCGGGAGACGGGCCGATCCAGGTCAGGCCGGCGTCGATGACCGCGCGGGCGAAGTCGGCGTTCTCGGAGAGGAAGCCGTAGCCCGGATGCACGGCGTCCGCTCCCGCCGCGAGGGCGGCCTTCACGATGAGGTCGCCGCGCAGGTACGTGTCGGCCGGGGCGCTGCCCGGGAGGCGTACGGCGGCGTCCGCGGCACGGACGTGCGGGGCGTTCTCGTCGGCGTCGGAGTGCACGGCGACGGTGGCGATGCCCAGGTCACGGCAGGTGCGGAAGACCCGGCGGGCGATCTCGCCGCGATTGGCGACCAGAAGGGATTCGATCACGGGGGCCTCACATCCTGAAGACGCCGAAGCCGCGGGCGCCTTCGACGGGTGCGGTGTGGATCGCCGACAGGCACAGCCCGAGGACGGTCCGGGTGTCGCGCGGGTCGATGACGCCGTCGTCGTAGAGCCGGCCGGAGAGGAACATCGGGAGCGATTCGGCCTCGATCTGCTGCTCCACCATGGCGCGCAGGGCGGCGTCGGCCTCGTCGTCGTACGGCTGACCCTTCGCGGCGGCCGACTGGCGGGCGACGATCGACAGCACGCCGGCGAGCTGCTGCGGGCCCATGACCGCCGACTTGGCGCTGGGCCAGGCGAAGAGGAAGCGTGGGTCGTACGCCCGGCCGCACATGCCGTAGTGGCCGGCGCCGTAGGACGCGCCCATCAGCACCGAGAGGTGGGGGACGCGGGAGTTGGAGACCGCGTTGATCATCATGGCGCCGTGCTTGATGATGCCGCCCTGCTCGTACTCCTTGCCGACCATGTAGCCGGTGGTGTTGTGGAGGAAGAGGAGCGGGATGTCGCGCTGGTTGGCCAGCTGGATGAACTGGGCCGCCTTCTGGGATTCGGCGCTGAAAAGGACGCCTTGGGCGTTGGCGAGGATGCCGATGGGGTAGCCGTGGAGGGTGGCCCAGCCGGTCACCAGGCTCGGCCCGTACAGCGGCTTGAACTCGTCGAAGTCCGAGGCATCGACGATCCGGGCGATGACCTCGCGGGGGTCGAACGGGGTCTTGAGGTCGCCGGGGACGATGCCGAGCAACTCGTCCTCGGCGTATGTGGGGGGTTCGGCAGGTGCGGGATCCGGGTGGGTCTTGCGCCAGTTGAGGCGGGCGATCACCCGGCGGGCTCGGCGGAGGGCGTCCCGCTCGTCGACGGCGAAGTAGTCGGCGAGGCCGGAGGTGCGGGCGTGCATCTCGGCGCCGCCGAGGGATTCGTCGTCGCTCTCCTCGCCGGTGGCCATCTTCACGAGCGGGGGCCCACCGAGGAAGACCTTGGACCGCTCCTTGACCATGATCACGTGATCGGACATGCCCGGGATGTACGCGCCCCCGGCCGTGGAGTTGCCGAAGACGACGGCGATGGTGGGGATACCGGCCGCCGAGAGCCGGGTCAGGTCCTTGAACAGCGCCCCGCCGGGGATGAAGATCTCCTTCTGGCTGGGCAGATCCGCGCCACCGGACTCGACGAGGCTGACGACGGGGAGGCGGTTGGCGTACGCGATCTCGTTCGCGCGGAGCGCCTTTTTCAGGGTCCAGGGATTGCTCGCGCCGCCGCGGACGGTCGGGTCGCTGGAGGTGATCAGGCACTCCACACCTTCGACGACGCCGATACCGGCGACGAGGGAGGCCCCGACCTGATAGTCGCTGCCCCAGGCGGCGAGCGGCGACAGCTCGAGGAAGGGCGTATCGGGGTCGAGCAGCAACTCGATGCGCTCACGGGCGAGCAGCTTGCCGCGCCCCCGGTGCCGGGCGATGTACTTCTCCCCGCCACCGGCCGTCGCCTTGGCGTGCTCGGCCGAGAGGGCGGCGAGCTTCTCGAGCATCGCCTCCCGGTGGGCGGCGTAGTCGGCGCTCGTCGGGTCGAGGGAGGACGCGAGCACGGTCACAGCAGAACCTCCGGAATGTCCAGATGGCGTGAGCGCAGCCACTCGCCCAGCGCTTTGGCCTGGGGGTCGAAGCGGGCCTGGGAGGCGACGCCCTCGCCGAGCAGCCCGTCGACGGTGAAGTTGAGCGCGCGAAGGTTGGGCAGGACGTGACGGGCGACCGTCAACGGACGGGCCTCGGGCAGCAGATCGTGCAGTCGGTCGGTCGTCATCGTGTGGGCCAGCCACCGCCAGGCGTCGTCGGTGCGCGCCCACAAGCCGACGTTCGCGCTGCCGCCCTTGTCCCCGCTGCGGGCGCCGGCGACGAGGCCGAGCGGCGCACGGCGGGTGGGGCCCGGCGGGAGGGGCTCAGGAAGCGCCGGTTCGTCGAGGCCGGTGAGCTCGCGGGTGGCCGGGGGCGGTGGCACCTCGACCCGTCGGCCGTCCGGCAGCACTGCCGTGTGCGCCACGTCCGCCGAGTCCACGTACACCGCTTCGAAGACGCCGTACGGCGCTCCCTTGCCGGGCGGGGCCGTCAGGTGGAAGCCGGGATAGCTGGCCAGGCCCAGTTCGACCGCCGCGCTGCTCACCGCTCTTCCGACCGTCTCCGGGTCGCGGTCGCGGACCACCAGGCGCAGCAGTGCGCTCGCCTCCTCCTCGACGGCTGCGTCGGCCCGGTCCGTACGGGCCAGGGTCCAGCTCACCTCGGCCGGGCGGCGCCGGGACAGCGCACGCTCCATCTGCTGCCGCACGAGCATGGCCTTGGCCTCGACGCCGAGGCCGGTGAGCACAAAGACGACCTCGTTGCGCCAACCGCCCAGCCGGGTCAGACCGGTCTTGAGAGCGGGCGGCGGCGCCTCACCGCGCACCCCCTCGATGCGGACCCGGTCCGCGCCTTCCTGGGTGAGGCGTACGGAGTCCAGGCGGGCGGTCACATCGGGTCCGGCGTAGCGCGCGCCCGCCGTCTCGTAGAGCAGCTGCGCGGTGACTGTGCCGACTGTCACCGCGCCTCCCGTGTCCGGGTGCTTGGTGATGACGGACGAGCCGTCGGCGTCGATCTCGGCGAGCGGGAACCCGGGGTGGCGGACGTCGTGGTCGGTGAAGAACGCGTAGTTGCCGCCGGTCGCCTGGGGGCCGCACTCCAGCACGTGCCCGGCGACGACGGCTCCGGCGAGCGCGTCCCAGTCGTCCGCCGGCCAGCCGAAGTGCGCGGCCGCGGGGCCCGTGACGAGGGCGGCGTCGGCGACCCGTCCGGTGACGACGACATCGGCGCCCGCCTGCAGGCAGGCGGCGATGCCCGCGCCGCCGAGGTAGGCGTTGGCGGTGACGACGCCGGTGCCCCAGTCGCGGTGACTCAGGTCGTCGCCCTCGACGTGGGCGACGGATACGGAGACGCCGACGCGGGCGGCGAGTTCGCGTACGGCGTCGGCGAGCCCGGCCGGGTTGAGCCCCCCGGCATTGGTGACGATCTTCACCCCGCGGTCGGCGGCGAGCCCCAGGCACTCCTCCATCTGCCGCAGAAAGGTCTTCGCATAGCCCAGCGCGGGGTCCTTCGCGCGGTCGCGGCCGAGGATGAGCATGGTGAGCTCGGCCAGGTAGTCGCCCGTGAGGACGTCGAGCGGACCGCCGCTGAGCATCTCCCGCACGGCGTCGAACCGGTCGCCGTAGAAGCCGGACGCATTGGCGATGCGCAGGGGTTCTCGCGGTGTCATGCGGACCTCCCCGACGGCCGGCGCCCTTGGCCGGGCGGGCCGGCGAAGGCCTGGGCGATGTCCAGCCAGCGGTCCGCGTCCGGGCCGTCGGCGCGTACGGCGAGGTCCGCGCGATGCGCGCGCTGGGTGACCAGCAGGCAGAAGTCGAGCGCGGGGCCCGTGACGTGCTGCGCTGCCTCCCGTGGGCCGTACGTCCACAGGGACCCGTCGGGGGCGGTGAGTTCGACGCGGATGTCGGCGGTGGGCGGGGTCAGGCCACGTACGGCGAAGGCGTAGTGCATGGCGCGGTACCCGATTCGGGCCACGTGCCGCAGCCGCGCGGTGGGCGTACGGCGCACGCCGAGCGCGTCCGCGACGTCCTGCCCGTGCGCCCAGGTCTCCATGAGTCGCCCGGTCGCCATGGACGCGACGCTCATGGACGTCCCGAACCACGGCATGCGTACGTCCGGCGCATGCTCGGCGAGGGCCTTCCGCAGGGCCTCGCGCGTCTGCCGCCAGCCCTCCAGCAGCTTGTCCGGGGCCTGCCGGGCACCGCGCGCGGCCCCCTCGTCGACGAACGTCTCCGGTGCGGCCATCGCCTTCTCGGCATGGTGTGCGAAGCCCTCGGGATCGGTCGTGGAGCGGAGCGCCTGCCGGTCGGTCCAGGCCAGGTGCGCGATCTGGTGGGCGATCGTCCAGCCGGGAGCGGGCGTCGGCCGGGCCCAGTCATCGGGAGCCAGGTCCGCCACCAGGGCATCCAGTTCGTCGCTCTCGGCACGCAGATCTTCGAGTACGGCGGTGGGGTCGGACACGGTACGCGCTCCCCTCGTCGGCTGATGTGTCCGCACAAGACATGACCACGTTGACGCCCTGTCAGCAGGAGCGCTGCGCGACAGCCTGACAGCGATCGCAAAAACAAGCAAGCGTGATTGCATGATTTTTCTTGCGCAGTGTGCGGGTGGTCAGCACCGCTGGTCTTGCCCACCAGCCCGGCCGAGCCGTCAGCGCGGCTCGAGTACGCACGGGTGGCTGAGCATGTTGCCCAGCCAGCCTTTGGCGTCGCCGATCTTGTGGGCGCGTGCCACGCCGGTCAGCCGACCCTGGTCGAGGCGGAGTTCCAGACCCAGGACCGGGCTGTTGACCCGCGCATCGGCAGTCGGCAACTGCAACGGGAGGGCCATCCGTAGATCCCAGGCGTCCGAGGCGACCGCTGGACCGGTGGCGCTCTCGCCGTCCAGCCGCAGCTCGGCCCGGCGGCCCGCCAACACCCGAAGCCCGATCGGCACCTCCCCCTCGGGCGTGCTGATCCGGCCCGTCCAAGCACCCTCCGGGAGGTCCATCGGGCGCTCCGGGTCAGGGATCAACGGGGCGATCTGGTCGGCCGTACAGCCCGGGACCAGCGCGCCCAGCACGTACTGGACGATCGCGTCACGGGCCGCCTTGCCGGTGGAGTTGGTCAGCACTGCCACCGAGAGCTGCTGCTCGGGCACGGCGACCAGCAGCGCCGCCACGCCGCCCATGCCGCCGCCGTGGCTCTGCACCACCGGCCCGCCGCCGAGCGACACGCACCAGCCGAGCCCGTACCCGAGGTGGGCGTTGATCGGCACCGCGTCCCGTACGGCTGTGGCCGTCTCCGGCTTCAGCAGGCGGTCATACGCATGCCCGAAGAGCGCGAGCTCGGCGGCGGGAGCCCAGCCGAGCGAGGCCCCGGGGTGGCTGGTGTCGTAGTCCGGGTAGGCGCGGCCGTCGACCGTGTAGCGCACTGCCGACGGCGCCGGGCCGGGGTACGTCGGGCCTAGGTGGCAGCCGGTGAGCCCGAGCGGCTCGAACACCCGCTCCCGGAGGAACTCGCCCAACTCCTGCCCGGTGGCTGCCTCCAGCAGCCGACCCAGGAGCCGGTATCCGAGGTTGGCGTACTCGAAGCCGGAGCCCGGCTCCCGGTACAGCACGGTGTAGCGATCCCCGTCGATCGGCCGATCGGGGCCGCCGTAGTGGAGGTCGTAGTGTGCCCCGAGGCCGCCTCGGTGCTGGAGCAGTTGACGTGCTGTGGGCGCCGGCCATCGGTACTCGCCCGGCACCGGCGCATCCAGGTCCAGCAGCCCTTCGTCGGCGGCGAGGCAGACGGCCGTGGCCGTGATCGGCTTGGTGACGGAGGCCAGCGCGTATGCCGTGCTGGGAGTGGCCGGACGCCCGGCGGCGATGTCCGCCGACCCGTACGCCTCGGCGAGGACCACCTCGCCCAGCTCGGCCACAGCGACGGAGACCGATGGGCATCCGTGCTCCGCCAGCGCCTCGGCGCAGTGCTCGCCCAGCCCGTCCAGCACGGCATGCCCTCCTCTTCGCCATCGCCCTGCCGTCGATCAGCGGCTCGCGCTGTTCGAGCCAGGGTTCCATGGGTCCGGGGGCCACAGTCCGCCCGTGGGCCGATCAGTCGTCGGGTGCGGAACTGCCGACTCGGTCTGAGCGTCGAAACGCCATGACTGAGAAAGCTGGACGGATCATCTTCGCCATCGCGCTGGCTGCTGGGGTGCTCACGGGCTGTGCCACGGCCGACGAAAACGCAGAGGCCGGCCGGGCGGCACCGCCCGGCCGGATGATTCCCTTCGACCTGTATACGCATTGCGGCATCGACGAGGCCCGCATCGGCTCGACGTACTTCGAGGCGAAGACCCCGCTCTCCGACGGCTCGGGGAACCCGCCCCAAGGGTGGGACAACCCCACCCAGCGCGGCACGATGACCTTGAAGTCCGAGACGGAGGCAGTCTTCACCGACGACGCGGGGCATGAGGTGAAGTTCCGTGCCCGGCCGGGTGCGAATGCCTTCAAGCGTCTCTGCCATTAGCACCCAGTTGCAGTTTGCTATTCCTGCTGGTGACTCGCACGGCAAGGCTGCCGCCCAGTTGGAACCCGTTCCGGCGTTTGACGCCCACGCGAACGGATCGCGCTCGGCGCCCTGGTGCAGCACACTCGTGTCCACGGCCTTCTGGCTGGTCCGGTGGCGTCTTGATCCACACCACAGGATCAGCCGAAGGCCGTTCTGACATACGGCGATTACCCGTCCGAGAGGCCGCGTGCGAGCCTCGTTCAAGGCCGGAGGTCAAAGCACAAGCTTAAGACCTTCACCTAGCGAAGTTGAGGGTGTACAGCATCAGATTCGGCGAGCCAGCACCAGGGTTGTTCACGACGCCGCTGGTGGCGTTGCTGGTCAGCGCCTTAGCGACGTCCTCCGGGCTGGCGTTGGGCATGGTCTGCAAGTACAGCGCGGCCGCACCGGCAACGTGCGGACTGGACATCGACGTGCCACTCAAGGTGGCGGAGGCGTTGTCGCTCTGGTGGGCAGCCGACAGAATGTTGCTGCCCGGCGCGAAGATGTCCACACACTTGCCGAAGTTGGAGAACGAGGACCGGTTGTCCCTGTTGTCGGTGGCGCCGACCGTGATCACGGCCGGAATCTTCGCCGGACCCTGGGCACAGGCGTCGCCGTTGTTGTTGCCCGCCGAAGCGACGAAGGATACGCCGGAATTGATCAGGGCGTCGATGGCCTTGTCACCGATGTCCGCGACGTCGAAGCCCCAACTCGCGTTGACCGTGGCTGGCTTCTTGGCGTTCTTGGTCACCCACTCGACGGCTTCGATGCCGTCGGAGTCGGGTGCCGAGCCGTTACAGCCGAGCATCCGGACGGCGACCAGCTTGGCCTTTTTGGCCACGCCGTAGGTCTTGCCGCCGATGGTGCCGGCGGTGTGGGTGCCGTGGCCGTTGCAGTCGTCGGCGTTCGGATCCTCGTCGACGAAGTCGTAGCCGGATGTCGCACGGCCCTCGAACTCGGTGTGGGTGAAGCGGGTGCCGGTGTCGGTGACGTAGACCGTGACGTCATTCGCGGTGTTCTTGTACTCGTACCTCTTGTCCAGCGGCAGGTTCTTCTGGTCGACCCGGTCGATACCCCATGCGGGGGGATTGGGCTGGACGTCCGTAATCCGCGCGGTGCCGTCCTGGTATACGGTCTGCACCGATGGGTCGGCGGCCAGCCGCCTGGCCTGCCGCTCGGGCATGTTCTTTACGGCGAAGCCGTGGATGGTCGCGGTGAAGGTCGACTTCAGTTGGCCGCCGTACCGCGTGACCAGTGAGACCGACGCCTGCTCGATCGCCTGTGCGCTCGAGGTTGCGTGCACGCCGTCTTTGAGTTCAACGATGTAGCCACCCGGCGTTGGTTCCCTGGCCGGTACTACGGCGCCTTCGGCCGCCGAAGCGGGAACGGCGACGGCCACGGCGACCAGCGCGGCGGAGCACACACCGACCGCTAACGTGACATAACCATGCACTCGCTGCTTTCTTTCCATTTCATTCCTTTCGTGATGCGTATTGACCGCTGAGCGGTCGAGGGGGGAAACGCGCCCGAATGGAAGGCAAATCGAGCGTACCCAGGAAGGCCGAAGGTGACCAGGGATAGATAATCAAGGTGCCGATTTTCGAACCCAAGATTGTCAATTCAGTTTTAAGAATTGGGGTGCAGAACTGCCCGCAGCGCGGGGTGTACTTCGGCCGAAGTTCATGCTTGTTCTCTAAGGTCCACGTGCGTCAGAATCCGCCTCCAGTGCCGCGAGCGGGCACTGGACGAGCAGAACACCGCCGTAGCCTTCGCCGCAAAGAATCCGCGGCCCACTCGTGTGGACAGGCCAATTGGCCACGGCAGCGCTACATCGAAGCCATCGCTCGCCAGGCGGGTTGGATCTGTCGGATCCGAGGGACGGGAGAGCCCGAACTCGCGTTAGGCGGGGTCAACTCTTGGCGCAGTAAGGGTGTGGGGCGGGTGCTGCTAGGCGTGACATGACGTCTCGGCGAGTCGACGCCCTCGGGAGATGTCCGGGCCTCTGAGTACCCGTACTCATGTGTCGGCCCTGCTCCGGGAGCCAGGATTGTGGATATGGACCTTCCTTCCGCGCCCGTGGCGTTCGACGCTTCCGTAAGGCCTCGCGCTGATCGGGGCGCCGACGTGGGGGCCGCCCTGGGGCTGCTGTTTCTCGAAGTCCTTGCCTTGCTGCTGGTCTTCGGCGCCTGGGTGTTGTCGGGGTTCAATCTCGACCCGGGCAGGACGGTGAGGGCCGACCCGTTGTGGGGCTATCTGGGCGTCGCCGGTGTGGTCGGGGCTTTGGCGGTGGTGGCGGCAGTGATCGCGTCCCGGTCCGGTGCTGTGGTGACGGTGTGGACGCCGTGCTTCATGGCCGTCATCGTGGCGGTGGGGCTTTGCGGCGGAATGGCGGTCCAGCAGCATGAGGACAAGCTCAACAACCCCGCTCCCACCCCCGCGTTCACCGGCGAAGCAGGGTGTCGCAGTGGCGGTGACAACAGCGAATGCGCGGACACCGGAGGCTGAACCCGGCCCGTGCGCAGGCCAGTGCGGGGTCGGCTCGGGATGTCTTCCCCGGGGTGCCGGGGGTCGCGGTGGAACAACGCCCCACTAGCCATTCCGCGGTTGGCAACCCATCAGTAACATGGAGGCTTGCCTGAGGTCGGAGGTCGCATGCGAGTATTCGACCCACGCTCCCCGGAGCGCCGTGTTCCGCTTGATGGAGGGCTCCCCCGATCTTGACTCCCGCAACCGCGCTGCCAAGCGCTGCCCTCTGCGCGCTGCGCACGGCGGCGCGGTGGCGTGCGCTGCGGGTCGCCGTGTTCCTCGGAGCCCTGCTGACGCTCGGCTTCGTGTACGCAGAGCAGGCGGAAGCGGTCGAGATGCCGACGCCGCCGACGGCGAGCCAGTTGCAGGACGGCCAACCCTCGCCGGTCGCCGGCCTCCGGCAGCCGCGCCCGAACGAGTCTGGAAGCAGGTCCGAAGGCGGGTCCGTTGATTCCGTGCTCCGGTCGGCCATGTCGACGAGTGAGACGGAGGGCCGGTCCGCGGAGGCGGCTGAGTCGGGCACCGATGCCTCGGCGACCGCCGCCCACAGGGTCCAGCAGGCCACAAGCGCGATGAAACGACCGACCGTTGCACGGCAGGCCGGCTCCGATGCGGCGCCGCCCGCGGCTGAGGGGGCGAAAGTCGTGGCGGGTACCGGGCAGTCCGTCGTCGGCGTGACCTGGCGTGCGGGACAGCCGTGGTTCGCGTTCGTCGAGGAAACCGTCGGCGCCCTTCCGGTTGCGGTGCCGGACCTGATGCCGCCGGGCGTCACGAGCGACGGCTCCCTGCCGGACGCCGCCGACTGCCGTACAAAGAGCCGGGCTTCGCTGCAGCGCGCGGCTCTCCGCCTGAACTCCCAGCCACGACTCGGGACGGAAGTCCGGCCGGCGTTCCGGCCGGTGAGCCTCCCGGGCCCGCCCGGCGAGCACGGTCAAGGGCGCTCCCCCGGTGCTCCTGCCGATGACTGCCCCCTCCGGTCGCCCACGGATACCCGTGGCACGCCCCGTGCGAAGACGAAGACCGAGGGCATCGACGATCCGCACGCCCACGCGATCCTGTACGGCGCTTCGTTCGGATCCCTGCTGAGTGGTTCCGGCCTCGCGGCCACTACCGCACCACTCCTCCACGGTTACCGGGAAATCGACGAATTCCCCGGCTAGGGCAGCCAGTTCCCCGCTCTGTGACCTGCCGCGCGGGGGCGGAACAGGTCTGCCCAACAGCCGGAGATCGTCAATCGATTGATCTCCGATCCTCGTCGAATTCGAAGGATCTGACACCAGCATGAATCAGGCGATTCGCCGTTCCATATATGTGGCCGCCACGGCCACCGGTATGTGGGCACTCGGCACTGCCGCAGCCAGCGCCGCCGAACTGCCCTCACCCACCCTGACGACCCCGGACCAGGCCACCGATGCCGCCGACGTCGTGAAGGACAAGGCGTCCGACACGACCGACCCGGTGCAGGACAAGACTGCCACCGCAACCCGCACTGCCAAGGCCAAGGCCGCCACCGCAACCCGCACTGCGAACGGCAAGGCATCCACCGCCACCCGCACTGCCACCGGTGAGGCGAAGGAAGCCAAGAGCGCCGCGATCCGCAAGGCCGGCACCGCGCAGCGCACCGATGCCGCCCGTACGGTCACGAGTTCCGCGGCCCGCGGCCAGGCCGAGGCTGCCCGGAAGGCCGGCACCGTCCAGGGTGCTCCTGAGACCGCCCAGGACGCCCGCCGCGACGCTCAGCGCGACATGTCGAGCGACCTGTCGACGCCTGAGGTACGCCCGCAGGATGAGATCGACTACCTCTTCGGTCCCCTCGCCGCCTTCGCGCCACACCTCGAGCGCGCCCAGGCCCAGGCAAGGGCTTACCCGGGCCAGGCCCAGGACTCCGCAACCCAGGCCCAGGGCTCAGCAGGCCAGGCCGCCGGCAATGTCCAGGCCCAGGTGGGGCAGCTGCCCGGCACGGCCCAGCTCGCCGCGGCCGCGGTCGGCCCCATCGTCGACGAAACGGCCAAGGAGGTGCTGCCGCCCATCGCCGCCAGGGCCGTGAGCGCGGTGCTTCCGGTCGCCGGGCAGGCGGTCGGCGATGCCGGGGTCCTCGCCCAGGGCGTGGTCGGGGACGTGCAGCCGTTCGCCACTGGTGTGGTGGGCGACGTGCAGCCGTTCGCCACCGGCGTGGCCGGCGAGGTCCAGCCGTTCGCCACCGGCGTGGTGGGCGACGTTCAGCCCTTCGCCACCGGCGTGGCCGGCGAGGTCCAGCCCCTCGCCGGCGGTGTCGTCGGTACGGTCGCGCCGTTCGCCCAGGCAGTGGTGGCGGAGGTGCAGCCGGTCGCCGAGGGTGTCGTCGCGGACGTGCAGCCGGTCGCTCAGGGCGTGGCTGCGGATGCCCAGCCGCTCGCTCAGGGCGTCGGCGGCAGCGGCACGTACCTCGCCCACGGTGTCGTCGGGTACACGCAGCCGTTCGCCGGTGCGGTGGCGAGCGACGTGCAGCCGTTCGCGCAGGACTTGGCGGGCACCGCCACGGATACCGGCGTCCCGCTCGCGTCGAACGTCGCCTCCGGCGCCCAGGGTGCGGCCTGGGCGGTCACCCCGGAATATCTGCACCAGGTCATCTGACCGGGGCAGTTTGGCTCCCAGCGGGCGGTCCTCACGTTGGTGCGTGGGGACCGCCCGCACTCGTGGCGCGTCCACCACGTAGCGGGGTGTGCTGCCGTGGGGGAAACAGCACACCCCGCAGGGCCGGGGGGCAGCCGGTCAGCGGCGGAGGGCCTTCTTCACGCGCTTGCCCTCGGGGGACTCGGCCAGCGTGTCCCACAGCTTGGCCGAGCTGACGGAGGTGTAGACGCCGGGAGCGCCCTGGGCCGCGCAGCCGTCGCCGTACGAGACGATGCCGATCTGGATCGGAGCCTGGCGCCCGGGGACGTTGCGGAACATCGGGCCGCCGCTGTCGCCCTGGCAGGAGTCCTTGCCCTCGACGCCGGCGCAGACGTTGACCTTGGCGTCGTAGCTGTCGTAGCTCACCTTGCACTCGTCGTGCGAGATCAGCGGCACCTTCACCTCGCGCAGCCGGTCCGGGAAGTGCGGCATGTCGGTGTCGGTGTTGCCCCAGCCGGTGACGATCGCCTTCGCGCCAGGGCGGATCAGGGCATCGGTGCCCGGGGTGGGCATCTTGATGGGAGCGATACCGGTGACGGGCTTGGCCAGGAAGACGAATGCCATGTCGTAGGCGCCATTCCCCTTGAGGTAACGGGGGTGCACGACAATGCCGTCCTCCGCGGCGTTACGTATCTGCCCCTGCTGGGAGTTGGAGAGTACGGTCCGGCCGACCGCGACCTGCAGATCCTTCGCCTCCATGCCCTCAACGCAATGGGCGGCGGTCATGATGACGGACTGGTTGACCAGACTGCCACCGCAGAACTGCCGCTTGAGCGCGCTGCCCTTGCCCTTGGTGAGCAGAGCCGTCATGAAGGGGTACTTGTCGTTGGGCGTCTCAGTGCCCCCGATGATGCGCGTGCTCGGGCGGGAGCGCTGGTCGGACGGGGTCGGCTGGTCGGCCTGAGCCGCCGGGGCGGCCGCCGCGACCATGGCCAGCGCGGCGGTGGTCGCCAGAGACGCGGCGGCAATGCGCGTGCTGCGGCGCCGGGAGGAAAGAAGTCTCATGGGGGGTGTCTCCACTTCTGCGGGAATGAGACTCCGACCGGCAGAAAGGTCGATCGATGAAATGCGAAATACCCAACTGCCCTACGGAGAGGTCACGTTGGGTCACACTAGGAGCCGGGTCACGCTCTCGTCAAAGAATTCTCGAAGAAATTCAAGAAAGCAGCGCTCGGCAATTGACGAGGTATTACTCCCGCCAAGATGTAAGACGCGAAAGGTGAGTGTGAGGTTCAGTCGCTTGCGGAGTTTTTTGTGCCGCGGCCGTCGGCTGCACCCGTACCGCCGTCGGCCGGATCGACACCGTCGGCCGAATCGCCGTCCTTGGTCCGCACGGCGGGGTCACCGGAGGGCAGCCCGGCGGCGAGCACCTCGGCGAGGTGGCGGCCGCGGCAGCCGGCCAGTTGAGCGAGTTGCGTACGGCAGGAGAAGCCGTCCGCCAGGACCTCCGCGTCGTACGAAGCAGTGCGCACGGACGGCAGCAACTGCTCCTCCGCGCAGGCAGCCGACACCTCGTGATGCCCGCGCTCGAAGCCGAAGTTCCCGGCCAGGCCGCAACATCCGCCGCTCAGCTCACCGGTCAGACCAGCGCGTTCGCGGAGTCTCCGGTCCGCCGCATCGCCGAGAACAGCGTGCTGGTGGCAGTGCGTCTGGCCGACCACGGGTCGGTTGATCTGCGGTGGCTCCCAGTTCGCCGCGTACTGGTCGAGCGCCTGCGCGAACGTGACGACAGACGCGGCCAGCCGGGCCGCCCTCGGGTCGTCGTCTCCCACCAGCTCCGGCAGATCGCTGCGCAGCGCGGCCGTACAGCTGGGCTCCAGGCCGACGATGGGAAGGCCCGCGTCCAGCGCGGGGGCCAGCACATCGAGGGTGCGCCGCATGACCTTGCGGGCGCGGTCGAGCTGACCGGTCGAGACCCAGGTCAGCCCGCAGCACACCGGCTGCGGAGGCACGACCACCCGCAGCCCTGCAGCTTCCAGCACGGCCACGGCGGACCGGCCGACCGACGGCGAGAGGTAGTTGGTGAAGGTGTCGGGCAACAGCAGGACGGTCCGCCGCGCGGAGCCCCGGCGGGCGTCGGCGTCGCCGACGGCGTCCTCCGGGTCCCCTGCCGACGGCCCAGGCGTCTGATCCTGTGCCGGCGGGTCGCCCTCCGGAGGGGTCGCGGCGCGGGGGGTCTGTTCGGCGACTGTCGCGGCGGCCCGGCCCCGCCACCACCGCGTGAACGGCTCCGGAGCCAGCGCCGGAATAATCCGTTCCGGGGCGATGCCCGCAAGGTGCTTGCCCGCCGCCGCGAGCGGCCGAGCGCGCGCGGCCGCGTTCAGCAGCGGGGCCGCGCGCAGGGCGGCCGCCGCGCGGAGCCACACCGGCAGCCACCCCATCGCGTAGTGCGCGGCGGGCCGCACCCGCCCCGCGTAGTGGTGGTGCAGGAACTCCGCCTTGTACGTCGCCATGTCCACCCCGACCGGGCAGTCGCTGCGGCAGCCCTTGCACGACAGGCACAGGTCGAGCGCCTCCCACACCTCCTCGGAGCGCCAGCCGTCCCGTACGACCTCCCCGGCGAGCATCTCGTGCAGCAGCCGCGCCCGCCCGCGCGTCGAGTGCTGCTCCTCGCCCGTCACCCGGAACGACGGGCACATCACCTCCGGCCCGGCGAGCCCGGCGACGGACGCCGTACGGCACTTGGCGACGCCGACACACCTGCGCACCGCCGCCGCGAAGTCCCCGCCGTCGGCCGGATAACCGAACTCCACGTCCACCGGACGCTTCGGCAGCACCGCGAAGCGGAGGTTCTCGTCGAGCCGGTGCGGACGGACGAGCATGCCGGGGTTCATACCGCCGTCCGGATCCCACAGGTCCTTGAACTCCTCGAAGGCCCGCACCAGCTCCACCCCGTACATCCGCGGCAGCAGCTCGGCCCGCGCCTGACCGTCGCCGTGCTCGCCCGACAGTGAGCCGCCGTGCGCGACGACCAGGTCGGCCAGCTCGGCCGAGAAATCCCGGAAGCGGCGGATGCCCGCCGGGCCGAGCAGGTCGAAGTCGATGCGGACGTGGATGCAGCCGTCGCCGAAGTGCCCGTACGGCGTCCCGCGCAGCCCGTGCTGCGCCAACAGTGCGCGGAAGTCGCGCAGATACGCCCCGAGCCGGGCCGGCGGCACCGCGCAGTCCTCCCATCCGGGCCAGGCCTCGCTGCCGTCCGGCATCCGCGTCGCCGTCCCGGAGGCGTCCTCGCGCAGCCGCCACAGGGTGCGCTGCCCCGCCGGGTCGGTGACGACCGAGTGGTCCGTGGTGCCGTCGGCGACCGCCCGGCACAGCTCCTCCGCGCGCGCCCGAGCCTCCTCGGCCGTGTCGCCGCCGACCTCGACGAACAGCCAGGCGCCGCCTTCCGGCAATTGGGCGCCCGCGGCTCCCGGCACCAGGTCGGCCGCCATGCCCTCGACCGTCAACGGGCCGTACGGGAGGAGGGCCGGCGCGGCGTCGGCGGCAACGCCCTCGTCGGCGTAGCCGAGGACGGCGAGTGCGCGGGCGACGGGGGTGGGCACGAGCCGTACGGTCGCCTCGGTGAGCACGCCGAGGGTGCCCTCGCTGCCGGTGAAGGCGCGCGCCCAGTCCCTGCCCTGCTCCGGGAGCAGCCGGTCCAGGGCGTAGCCGGAGATCCGGCGAGGCAGCTCGGGGAATCCGGTGCGCAGCAGGGCCGACCGGTCGGCGACGAGCGCGTCGGCGCCGTCCCGCAGCCGGTCCGGCAGCCCGTGCGTACGCCCGCCCGTCGCCCGGCCACCACCCCGGGCGGAGGACCCGCGGCCCACCTGCCCCTCTCGGCCGAGGCGGACGCGCTCGCCGCGGTACGTGAGCACCGCCAGCTCGTGCACGCTATCGGCGGTGGTGCCCCAGGCGACGGAGTGCGAGCCGCAGGCGTTGTTACCGATCATGCCGCCGAGGGTGCAGCGAGCGTGCGTGGAGGGATCGGGTCCGAAGGTCAGGCCGTGCGGCGCGGCCGCGGCCCGCAGGTCGTCGAGGACGACGCCCGGCTGGACGACGGCCGTCCGGGTCTCCGGCTCGATCGACAGGATCCGGTTCATGTGCCGGGTGAAGTCCAGCACCACGCCGGCTCCCGTCGCCTGCCCGGCGATGGAGGTTCCGCCGCCGCGCGGCACCACCGGCACGCCGTGCTCACGGCACACGGCCAGGGCAGCGGCGACGTCATCCGCATCGCGCGGGGCGACGACTGCGTCCGGGACGCGCCGGTAGTTGGACGCGTCCATCGTCATCAGCGCCCGGCTCTTCGGGTCCCAGGAGACCTCACCGGAGACGGCTGCCCTCAGCTCCGTCCCCAGATCTCGTAGCTCGCCCATCTCCCCAGCGTGCCACCCACAGGGTGTGGGCACCGGCCGGATGGCGGAGCGCTCGTCTCATCCGGTGGACGCACGTCCGGGCGCCCAGCCCGGACGGATTAGGCTGCGACCGTGGCTGAGATCCAGATTCCCGCTGACATCAAGCCCGCCGACGGTCGCTTCGGCTCGGGCCCTTCCAAGGTGCGTACGGAGGCGCTCAGCGCCCTGGCTGCCACCGGTACCACCCTGCTCGGCACGTCCCACCGCCAGGCGCCGGTGAAGAACCTGGTCGGCCGGGTGCGGGACGGCGTGCGCTCGCTGTTCTCGCTGCCCGACGGTTACGAGGTGGTGCTCGGCAACGGCGGCTCCACCGCATTCTGGGACATCGCGACGCACGGCCTGATCGAGCGCAAGTCGCAGCACCTCTCCTTCGGCGAGTTCTCGTCGAAGTTCGCCAAGGCCGCGAAGCTCGCGCCGTGGCTGGCGGAGCCGACGGTGATCACCTCGGAGCCTGGCACGCACCCGGAGCCGAGCGCCGAGCCGGGCGTCGACGTGTACGGCCTGACGCACAACGAGACCTCGACGGGTGTCGCCGCCCCGGTCAAGCGGGTGGCGGGCGCGGACGATGGGGCCCTCGTCCTGGTGGACGCGACCTCCGGCGCCGGCGGCCTGCCGGTCGACATCTACGAGACGGACGTCTACTACTTCGCCCCGCAGAAGTGCTTCGCGGCGGACGGCGGCCTGTGGGTCGCGGTCTTCTCCCCGGCCGCGCTGGAGCGCGCCGCCCGGATTCACGCCTCGGACCGGCACGTCCCGGAGTTCTTCTCGCTGCCGACGGCGATCGACAACTCCCGGAAGAAACAGACGTACAACACGCCGGCCGTGGCGACGCTCTTCCTCCTCGCCGACCAGCTCGACTGGATCAACGGGCGTGGTGGCCTGGACTGGGCCGTCGAGCGGACCGCGGACTCCTCCTCGCGGCTGTACGGCTGGGCGGAGAAGGTCTCGTACGCGACGCCGTTCGTCGCCGACCCGGCGAAGCGGTCGCAGGTCGTCGGCACGATCGACATCAGCGACGACATCGACGCGGCGGCGATCGCCAAGGTGCTGCGCGCCAACGGCATCGTGGACACCGAGCCGTACCGCAAGCTGGGCCGGAACCAGCTGCGGGTCGCGATGTTCCCGGCCGTCGAGCCGGCCGATGTCGAGGCGCTGACGGCCTGCATCGACTACGTGGTCGACAAGCTCTAGCACCCACCCCGGTACGCGTACGGGTCGGCCCCCGGGCAGCGGCAGCGCTCGCCGGGGGTCGGCACCGCAGCCGTTCAGCGGCGGCGCCCGGACCGCCTGCGCAGACCGAGGACCAGCACCGCCACCGCAGCGAACGTCACCGCTCCGAGGAGGACGTTCTTACGGTTCGTCCCCTCGCCCGCCGGACGGCCGCCGTCGTCGCTCTCCTTGCCCGAGCCGACCGCACCCTCCTCCGCCGCGTCGGCCACCGAGTCCGGCAGTAGATCGCCGTGCAGCGTCACCCGCGCGACCCGGCTCTGCGCCCCTTCCGTGCCGTACATCAGCGCGCGGCCGTCGGACGTGAAGGTCACCGACTCGCCCTGACGCTGCATCGGCAGGCTCGGCCGCCCGATCCGCCGCGCGGTCCCGTCCTTCCAGCGGTACTCGACCGCCTCGAAGTAGCCGCGCACCACCAGCCGGGTGCCGTCAGGTGAGAAGGCGCCGTCCGTCGCCCACACGTCGACGTCGGCGACCCTCCGGAAGGTGTTCACCCCGGACGCCGACAGTCCGCCCGACTTCGCCGCTCCCGGCCCCGCCTCCGGCCCCTCGTACAGGCCGCCGCCGTCCTCGTGCTTGCTGACGATGTAGACCCGGCCGGTCTTGGGATGGACCATCAGCGACTCGGCGTCCCGCGGTCCGCCCGCGTACCGCACGGTGTGGCGCACCGGCGTGACCGTGGTGTCCCGCAGCACCTCGGGCTCCCGGAAGCGGTAGATCCACACCTCGGGCCAACTGCCGCCGAGGTTGTCGCCGATGTCACCGACGTACACCTGACCGCCGGGGCCGACGGAGATCGCCTCCAGGTCGCGCGGATCGACTCCGCTGAGCGTGACGGTGGCGACCGTACGGCCGGTGGCGCTGTCGACGGCGTAGACGTACGGGCCGTCGTCGCTGTCGTTGTGCGTCCAGAAGATCCCGGGGTGCGCGCGGCTGGCGGCCAGCCCGCTGGACTCCGTCACGCGGGGGTCCTTGATGGTGAAGGACTCCGGGGATCCCTTCGGGGATTCGCCCCGGGATCCGCCGTAGGCCACTGCGGGCGCGGCGGACGCGAGCACGGCCAGGGCGGCGGCGCCGAGGCCGCGGGCAAGCGAACGCATGCCCCAAGACTGCCATCCGACCGTCACCTGCCGGGACGGCCGCCCGTCCCCGAGGGAACGGGCGGCCGGGCGCACCCCTGCCACGTCACCAGGCGAACGCTTCCGGCGCAGGTCCGGGTCCAGGGAAGATCTCATCGAGCGAGGCCATCAGCTCCGCACTCAGGTCCAGCTCCACCGCGCGCAGTGCGCTCTCGAGCTGCGCCGCGGTCCGCGGGCCGACGATCGGCCCGGTGATCCCGGGCCGGGCGAGAAGCCAGGCCAACGCCACCTCGCCGGGCTCCAGTCCGTGCTTGTCGAGCAGATCCTCGTACGACTGGACCTGCGCGCGCACGGCCGTGTTGGCGAGTGACTCCGCCGAGCGGCCGGTGGCACGGCGCCCGCCCTCCGCCGCTTTCTTGATCACACCGCCCAGCAGCCCGCCGTGCAGCGGCGACCAGGGGATCACCCCGAGGCCGTAGTCCTGCGCGGCCGGGATGACCTCCATCTCGGCGCGGCGCTCCGCGAGGTTGTAGAGGCACTGCTCGCTGACGAGCCCGACCATGCCGCGCCGGGCGGCGGCCTCATTGGCCTGGGCGATCTTGTATCCCGGGAAGTTGGAGGACCCGGCGTAGAGGATCTTCCCTTGCTGGATCAGGACGTCGATCGCCTGCCAGATCTCCTCGAACGGCGTCCGGCGATCGATGTGATGGAACTGGTAGAGGTCGATGTAGTCCGTCTGCAGCCGCCTCAGCGAACTCTCGACGGCACGGCGGATGTTGAGCGCCGAGAGCCGGTCGTGGTTGGGCCAGGCCTCCCCGTCCGGACCCATGTTGCCGTACACCTTGGTGGCGAGGACGACCTTGTCCCGGCGCGCACCGCCCTTCGCGAACCAGTTCCCGATGATCGTCTCGGTGCGGCCCTTGTTCTCGCCCCAACCGTAGACATTGGCCGAATCGAAGAAGTTCAGACCCGCGTCCAGCGCGGCGTCCATGATGACGTGGCTGTCGGCCTCGTCCGTCTGCGGGCCGAAGTTCATCGTGCCCAGCACGATACGGCTGACCTTGAGCCCCGTGCGTCCCAGCTGCGTGTACTTCATGAGGCTCAAGCCAACGCCTTCGAGTCCGCTCGAGGCAAGAGTGGCCCGCGCCGCGCCACGGACTCAGGGCGAGCACCCGTCCTGGAGGTGGTGGTGCCGCCGTGAGCCGTGCGTCGGGCGACGGGCGACGGGCGACGGGGGCTCGCGGCTCAGCCCAGCGTGGCCGCCAGCACCACCACGACGAGCATGAGGACGAGCGCCCCGCTGACGATCCGGTTTCTGGTCCTGGAGTTCACCCCTCGAGGTTAACCGGACGGCCCAGCGCAGTCCGCGGTCAGGTGCCGAGCGGCCAGGCCGCCACCGTCTCGTAGCGCGGGCGCTCCCCGACCACTCCGCCGGTCGGCAGGTTGCTGCAGACGAGGCACAGCTGCTCCACCGTCCACGGACTGCTCTCGAAGTCCGCGAGCGCATCGACGTACGGCCGGAGGTTCGCATGCGTCCGGTTGCGGGCGATCGTCAGATGCGGCGCGTAGGCACGGTGCTCGTCCATCGACAGGCCCGTTCTGCGGGCGGCTGCCGCAGCCGAGTCCGCGAGCCGCCGCATGACCTCCAGGCCACCGTCCGCGCCGACCCAGACCACGGCACGGTCGAACCGCCCGCCACCCGCCAGCCGGAGTCCGAACGGCCCGTGGCGGTGCGCCGCCCGTTCGAGCCTCCGGCTCAGCTCGGGCACCCGTTCCTCCGCCACCTCGCCGTAGAACGCGAGGGTGAAGTGCCAGCCGTCGCGGCCGGTCCAGCGCAGCCTGCTCGCCCCCGGCAGCCCGCGCAGCCGGTCGACCTCCGCGGCCAGCTCGGCGACCACGGCCTGCGGGGGCAGCACAGCGGCGAAAAGTCTCATACGGCCATTCTCACGCAGACGCCGGACCGTTGACCGGCCGGCGGAGCCCCGGACGGCGACGGTCCGGGGCCCCGACACGGATCGGTACGGCGGTGGTGCGGCGTCACGCCGCGGCTGCCAGTTCCTTCTCCGCTGCCGCGACTCGCGGCACGAACGCCACGTGCCGGTGGCCGCGGCGCAGGTCGACCTTGAGGCGGAGGCCGCCGACCCGGGCGAGCATCAGGCCGACGCCGACCGCTGCGACCACCGAGATCAGGCCACCCGCGAGGAAGCCGACCCGGGCACCCCACGCATCCGTGATCCAGCCGACGAGCGGCGCCCCCAGCGGCGTACCGCCCATGAAGACCGTCATGAACAGGCTCATCACCCGCCCCCGCATCGCGGGATCGGTGGCGAGCTGGACACTCGAGTTCGCGGTGACGTTGATCGTCAGGCCGAACATGCCGATCGGCACCAGCAGCGCCGCGAAGGCCCAGAAGGTCGGCGACAAGGCGGCCGTGATCTCCAGCACGCCGAAGAGCACCGCCGCGCCGACGAGCAGCCGCAGCCGGGAGGTGCCGCGGCGTGCGGCCAGCAGTGCGCCCGCCAGCGAACCTGCCGCCATCAGCGTGTTCAGCAGGCCGTATGTGCCGGCGCCGGCGTGGAAGACGTCGTCGACGAAGGCCGTAAGCCAGATCGGGAAGTTGAAGCCGAAGGTGCCGATGAAGCCGATCAGGACGATCGGCCAGATCAGATCGGGGCGCCCGGCGACGTAGCGCAGGCCCTCCCGGAGCTGTCCCGTGCCGCGCGGCGGGCGCTCGACCCGGTGCAGCTCGGCGGTGCGCATCATCAGCAGGCCGGTGAGCGGTGCGGCGAAGGACAAGCCGTTGAGCAGGAACGCCCAGCCGCTGCCGACGAAGGTGATCAGTACACCCGCGACGGCGGGGCCGATCAGCCGGGCGGACTGGAAGTTGGCGGAGTTCAGGCTGACGGCGTTGGGCAGCTCGTGCGGGCCGACCATCTCGGCGACGAACGCCTGACGGGCCGGGTTGTCGACGACCGTGGCGAGGCCGAGCAGGAAGGCCATCAGATAGACGTGCCAGACCTGGACGTGGCCACTGAGGGTCAGCGCGGCGAGGGCGAGCCCGGTGAGGCCCATCGCGGACTGGGTGATCAGCAGCAGCAGCCGCTTGGGGAAGCGGTCGGCGATCACGCCGCCGTACAGCCCGAGGAGCAGCATCGGGAGGAATTGCAGCGCGGTGGTGATGCCCACGGCCGCGGAGGAGCCGGTGAGGCTGAGCACCAGCCAGTCCTGGGCGATGCGCTGCATCCAGGTGCCGGTGTTGGAGACCACCTGTCCGGTGGCGAAGAGCCGGTAGTTGCGGACCTTCAGCGAGCTGAAGGTGGATCGGCCCGGCTTGGCAGTGGTGTGGGTGTGGGCGGTGTCGTAGGTGTCGGGGTTCGGTCCGGGTGCGGAGTCTGCTCCGGGTCCCGTACTCAAAGTGCTTTCGCCTCCTCGTCGTGGCGTGCGGTCGTCTTCTCAGGTCTTGGGTGATCTTGCGTGTTCTGACGTGCTACAAGTGCGCGAGCTTCTCCAGGACGGGCGCGGCGGCACGCAGCGCGGCCCATTCCTCGTCGTCGAGCCGTCCGGCCAGCTCGGCGAGCCAGGCATTGCGCCTGCGCCGGCTCTCCTCGAGCATGCTGTCCGCCCGTTCGGTCCGGGTGACCACCTTCTGGCGGCGGTCCTCGGGGTGCGGTTCCAGCCGGACCAGGCCCTTGGACTCGAGCATCGCCACGATGCGGGTCATCGACGGCGGCTGGACGTGCTCCTTGCGGGCCAGCTCGCCGGGGGTGGCGGAACCGCAGCGGGCGAGCGTGCCGAGCACCGACATCTCGGTGGGGCTCAGCGATTCGTCGACTCTCTGGTGCTTGAGGCGACGGGACAGGCGCATCACAGCGGACCGCAGCGCGTTCACGGCGGCCGCGTCGTCGGGGACGCCTCCCGCCGAAGTCCCCCAGCTACCGCTGGGAGGTGCCCCCAGGGGGCGGGACTGTTCCGGCATGTCGTTAGGGTATCTCATTACCTAGCCTAAAGACCAATCCGATGTCGGCCGGTTAAACACCCTGGTTAAACACATAGCCACCCATACGAGTGAGAGGGGGCCGGAAAGTGACGCATGCGTCGCCCGCCGCCGGGACCGTACGAGCATGGGATCCAACGTGCTCAGCCTGCGCATAGACGGGGAACTACTCGACAGAATCCGGCAGCATGCCGCGCGACGCGGCATGAGCGTTCAGGACTACGTGGTCCGAACGCTCATCCGCGACGACTTCGACGAGCGCTTCAAGGCGGCGGTCGACGAGACGGAGAAGCTGGGGGTCTGGGGGTCGCCCTCAGGGAAGACCCGGCACGAGGTCACGTGACGCCCAGCCAGCGCTCGATCGGGTCGAGCATGAAGTACACGAGGAAGCAGACCCCGACGACGTTCAGCAGCCACGGCACCGTACGGAACCGGCCGGTCGTCGTGCGCAGCAGGATGAAGGACAGCACGCCGATGCCGATGCCGTTGGTGATGCTGTACGTGAACGGCATCGAGACGATCGTGAGGAACGCCGGGGCCGCGACCGTGTAGTCGCTCCAGTCGATGTCCCTGATGTTGGACGCCATGATCAGGAAACCGACCACGACCAGCGCGGGGGTCGCGGCCTGCGACGGGACCACCGTCGCCAGCGGGGTGAAGATCAGGGCCAGCAGGAAGATGCCGCCGGTCACCAGGTTCGCCAGGCCCGTACGCGCGCCCTCGCCCACGCCCGCCGTGGACTCGACGAAGCAGGTCGTCGCCGACGCCGAGCCGAAACCGCCTGCCGTGACGGCTGCGCTGTCCACCATGAGGATCCGGCCCATGCCGGGCAGCTGGCCCTTGTCGTCGACGAGGCCCGCCTCCTCGCCGACGCCGATGATGGTGCCCATCGCGTCGAAGAAGCCGGACAGCAGCACGGTGAAGACGAAGAGGCAGCCGGTGAGCACACCGACCTCACCGAAGCCGCCGAACAGGCTCACCTCGCCGATCAGCCCGAAGTCGGGAGCGGCCACGACCTTCTCGGGCAGCTCGGGGACTCTCAGGCCCCACGCGGCCGCCGGGATGGTCGCGATTGCATTGATGACGATCGCGACACCGGTCGCCGCGACGATGCTGATCAGGATCGCGCCCCTGGTCTTCCGGATGACCAGGACGAACGTGAGGGCGAGGCCGAGCACGAAAACGACGACGGGCCAGCCCTCGAGCCTGCCGCCGGTGCCGAGGCCGAGCGGAACGGCGGTGCGGGCGGCGTCCGGATTACGCGTGACGAAGCCGGCGTCGACCAGGCCGATCAGCGCGATGAACGTCCCGATGCCGATCGCGATCGCCCGGCGCAGACTGGCCGGAATCGCGTCCAGGACGCGCTGCCGGAGACCGGAGGCGACGAGGATCATCAGCACGAGGCCCGCGAGAACCACCATGCCCATCGCATCCGGCCAGCTCATCTTGGGCGCGACCTGGAGCGAGACCAGGGCATTGATGCCCAGCCCGGCGGCGAGCGCGATCGGGACATTGCCGATGACGCCCATGAGAACGGTGGTCAGGCCGGCGATGAGAGCCGTGGCGGTGACCAGCTGCCCGGTGTCCAGCTGGTCACCGAACTTGTCCACGCCGGCGCCGAGAATGATCGGGTTCAGCACGATGATGTAGGCCATCGCAAAGAACGTGGCCAATCCGCCGCGGATCTCGCGGGGGATGGTCGACCCTCGCTCGGCGATCTTGAAGAAGCGATCCAGCCCGCCCTTCGGCGATGCGTGGGGCGGTGGCTCCGGTGCGTCGACCGGGGCGCTGGCCGAGGAGGGCATACGGGACCTCAGTGGTGCGGGCCTGCAGGCGGAGCGAAGGAACCCAAGAGGCCGTGAACGTAACCCGGCCATTCTAACGATCACCCGCAGCCGCCACGCGAGCCAGGCGAAACACCCGACCCCAGCAGGACCGGCTGGGGTCCGCGCCAGCTGTGCGCTGGGGCGGCGGCGCGGCAGGGGGCCATGGGATCGCCGGGGCTGGGGTGACGGGATCAGGCCGCGGGACGCCGTCGAGGCGGCGCCGCGAGCGGCGGCGGGACGGGGCACCGTGGCCCGCCCGGGGCCCGGGGGTGGACATCGGTGCATAAGCTGGGGAGCGTTCCCTGGGGTTCCCCCAGGCCGTAGGCCAGGGGACTTCGGCAGGCGGGACCCCGGCGAGTGGAAGGGCAGGGCGGGGACGATGGGCAAGTGGACCCCCAGACATGAGGCCCCCGAGCCGCTCGAGGGCAATGTCGTCGGCACGATCACCGGCGGAACGATCCTGTGGTTCGTCCTCTTCCTCGTGCAGCTCCCCTTCTACGGCTGGTTCGACGACCACGGCCACCTGTGGTGGCTCTGGACCTGCCTGGCCGGCGGCGGGCTCGGGCTCCTCGGCGTCTGGTACGTCCGCAGGCGCGACGCCGCCATCAAGCGGGCGAACACGGATGCCCCATCCGGTGCCTCAGGCACGGGGGACGAGGCGGCCCCGCGTTAGGCCCTGTCCGGATCGCGGACCGGCCACTGCTTCGGCCGGCCGCGCCGCCCGCAGCCGCGACGTGACGACGCGTCCGCAGCCGCCACGATCACGCGTCGAACCAGCGGTCCCGCGCCAGCTCCTCCGTACGGGACGGATCCTCCAGCAGCGCCGCGACCTCGAAGCGGCGGGGCCATTCACCCGCCGCCCAGGCCAGGCCTGCCGCCACCCCCTCCAGCGTCGCCGCGTGCAGCACGCCGTCCGGCGTCCAGCGCCAGTCCGCCTCGACGCCGTCGACGAACAACTCCTCGTACTCGACGTACGTCGTCGGTGTCGACGGTCCCAACAGCGTGCGTACGGAGTCGGGCACCTCGTGCGTCTCTCCCGCCCCCTCGTCCGCGAGCGGGACCCCTTCGCGGGAGGTGACCCGGCCTTCGTACGCCTCGCTGAGCCGGGGCACCTGCAGCAGCTCGGCCAACTCGGCCGCCCGCCCCGGCCGTACGGGCAGCAGTGGGCGTCCCCCGTGAGCCGCAGCCAGCGGCAGCAGGTCAGGCGCGTCCGCGACCAGAGCGTCGGCCGCGTACACCACCCGTACCTCGCCGTCGACGACCGCCCGTAGCTCGTCGGGCAGCGTGACCTGCTCCGGATCGAGGGCAGCCAGCGCGCCGTACAGCGCATGCAGTTGGGCGGAGGTGACCGGCCGGTCGGGGTCGGCGAGGCGGGACAGCAGCTCGGCGGCGCCCCCCGGTTCGTCGAGCAGCGCCGCGACCGACGTCCGGACGCCGAGCGCGCGCAACACCTGCTCGTCGTCGAAGCCGTGTGCGTCGGCGGACTCGTAGAGCCCGGTGAGCAGCGGGTCGCCGCCCGCGGCGCGGAGTCCGGCCGGGCGGCGCCCGTCGAGGACGGGATGGCCGCGCAGCCACCATGCGGTGTACGAGCGCACGGTCTCCGTCGTCCCGTCCGGCAGCAGGACGCGCACCTTGGCGGTCAGGGCTTCCCGCAGCGGCGGCTGGGCGAGCAGCGCGAGCGCCTGCGGCCAGGCGTCGTCGTCCACCAGGTCCAGGTCGCGGACGCCGATGACTTCGGTGGCCACCGGCGGCACGGGCGTGTCGGGAAGCTGGTCGAGCACGTCCTCGCACCAGACGTCGACGGAGTCGCACAGACCCACGTCGTCCGGCTCGGCGAAGTCGCCGTCCCGGGGCTCGAGTTCGTCGGGGTCGAGCACCACGTCGGTGGCCCGGACGAGCGCGAAGTTCGCGAGCACGCCGACCGCGGTGAGGGGCTGCTCGCCCCACCGCTCGGCGAGTTCAAGGTCGCATGCGGCGAGCTCTCCCTCGCGGACGACCTGCTCGAACGGGCTGCCGGGGAGGACGAGTTCACCTGCCGGGGCCAGCTCGCCCTCGTCGTCGGGCAGCGCGAGGGCGGCGAGCCAGGGCTCGTCGCCGGGCGCGAGCCGCGCATCCCGTACGAGCCCGAGGACGGCCTCGGCCAGCTCCTCGGCATCGAGGGTGTCCGCGTCCTCGTCCCAGATCTCACTGTCGAGGGAGCCCGCGACGGCGGCCCGCACCTGGGGGGTGGTGAGGACGGCGCGGGGTGTGGCCGGGGTCGCCCCCAGCTTCTCCAACAGCGGGTGGGCGGCGTCGGGGTGGGCCACTTTGAGCCCGAGGCGGGCGAGAGTCGCCGCGCTCGTGGGCTGCCCAGCGGGTGCGGACGGTGTGGGTTCGGTGGCGGGGGCGGGGATACGGGTCGTCGGGCCGACGGCGGCGTCGGCGGCGTCGGCGGCGTCCGGGTGCCGGCGCGGTACGGCCGTGTCGTCGGCCCCGGGGAGCGGCAGCAGGACCTGCCGGGGCCCGATGGTCGTCCGGCCGTCGGCGAGCGGCACGGGCAGGCCGCTGAGGCGGTCGGGATCCGTGCCGGTGAGGCTGTCGTACAGCCGCCGCCACCAGGCGGGTGGACGCTCGACACCCGCGAGCCGGTCGATGACCTCGCCGAGCGACACCCGCGCCACCCCGAGCGCCCGTAGCTCTCCCCTCCGTTCGAGCCCTGCGGGCAGCAGGTTCGGGAAGAGATCGGCCAGTACCCGTACGGTCTCCGCGCCGGCTCCTTCGATGAGCTCGGCGTCGACGGCCCGCAGGGGGACCACCTCGCCGGTGGCGGCGCTCCGCGCGGGGAGGTCGTCGTGCCAGCCGTCCAGGCCGCCCGCGGCCCAGGGCTCCGCGGCGGTGACTTCAGGCTCAGGGCCACGGGCCCCGCCGTCGGCGCCGGGCGCGGTGGTGCGCGGGGCCTCGACCTCAGCTCCGGGTGTCGCGTCGGCGGAACCCGGCTCGCCGAGAGCACCGGTCATCCATGGCTCGCGGGGCTCCGCCCCGCGGCTCTCTCCCGGCGTCGCCGCGGGCGAAGCCGCGCTGGGGAGGAAGGGGACGCGGGGCAGAAGACGGAGGATCTCCGCGCGGAGCCGGCCGTCCAGTTCGCCCTTGCCGAGTAGACCGGGCACCAGGCCGATCGTGCCCGTGCCGACGGGCCGCCAGTCGCGCACCAGCGAGACGTAGGCCTCCGCCGCACGCTCGGTCAGGAAGTCCGTGAGCGGGCCTGGCGCCGCGTGACGGCGGGTCGGCTCCAGCGGAAGGGAGGCGATCAGCAGGGCGGGCAGCCCGAGCGGCTCGTCGGTGGGGGTCGGGGCGTGCACGACGGGCGCCGTGGCGGGGCGCGCCGGTGCGCCGGCTTCCGTCTCGCTCACCGGCACCGCCCAGCTCACGGACCACGTGGGCCGCAACCGCTCCTCAATCGGCCGGTCGGCGAGGAGCGCCGGGTCCACGCGTCCGCCGGCGGCGGCGGTGCGCCAGCGCGTGGTGCGTGTGGGGGCCCCCAGGGCGCTGTCCTCGATCACGACGTATGGGCCGTCCTGACGACGCGTCAGGGTCCGTACGCCCTCCGGGGTCTCCACCACGACTTCCGCCAGGCCGGGGAGGGTCAGCAGCAGGGCGTCGTCGATTCCGGCGAGGAGCCGGGCGACCAGGTCGACGGCCGCGCCGTCCCGCAGGGGGAGGACGACGGCGGTGTCATAGCCCACCGGTGCGGTGCCCTGCGCGGGCAGCGGCAGCCGCAGCAGCGGTACGTGGCCATCGCGCCGCCGGAGCTCGTCGGCGAGTCCCGGGCTCGCTCCGGCCGCCTCCATGGCGAGCTCGCGTGCCTCCGCGAGGGACCAGCGCACTCCGCCCGTACGGCCGACGACGGCCGGCTCGTCGCTGACGGCGAGCACGGCGGCGAAGCCGACGCCGAAACGGCCGACCGCACGGGTCGCCTCCTCGTCTCGCTTGGCGGACGCGCGGAGCGTGGACAGCGACTCGACACCGGCGGCGTCCAGCTGGGCGCCGGTGTTGGACGCGGCAAGGACCGCCGGGGAGTCGTCCTCGGGGCCACCGGCGGGGTGGAGGGTCAGCCGCAGCCGGCCGGGCACGGAGGCGCGCGCGGCGGCGTCCGCGGCGTTCTGGGCCAGCTCGATGACGAGCCGGTCGCGGTAGCCGCCGAGAGCGAGGTCCTCCTCGGCGTTGGCGTCCTCACGGAAGCGGGCGGGGGACGCCGCCCATGCGTCGAGCACGCCGCGGCGCAGCCGCGCCGTCCCGAACGGGTCCGTCCCGTCGGCCGTCGCCCGCACCATCGCCGTGCCGCTCACGTCTCGCTCCCTTTCCCGCACACCGACTGTCAGCGCCGAACGTACCGCTTGCGACGCCTGCGGCGCTGCCCGTACCTCACCGGTCGGGCCTCCCAGCTACCTCCCCCAGCTAACGCTGGGGGCACCTCCCTGGGGACACCCCCAGCTTTAGCTGGGGGAGGCCCGACCGGCGTCGGGGGAACGGCCCGGCCGGCGAGGTCAGGAGTGGCCGAGTTCCTCCGCGGGACCCGTGTCCTCCACCGAGCCGCCCGTGCGGTCCGGCCGCAGCGGCAACGGCTCGACCTTCGTCTCGTCGATCACTGGGGGCGCCGGGCGCGGCGGCTTCGGCATGACGGCGGCCTCCGAGTGAGCGCCGCAGCCGTACGACAGGGAGACGACGCGGCCGTCCGCGGGGGAGAACTCGTTCGCGCAGATCCCGAAGGCCTGCCGCAGCGAGCCCGCGATCGGGACCAGGAATCCGCAGGTCGCGCAGGACGCCGGCGCGGCCTGCGCCATGGGCGTCTTCGCGCCGTACGCCTCGTCCCAGCGGTCCGCCGCCGTGTGCAGGCCGTAGCGGGACAGCACCCGGGCCCGGCGCATGCCGAGCTCCTCGGCGACAGCCGTGATCGTGCCGCGGGCCGACGGTCCCGGCAGCCCCGACGGCGGCACGGCCGAGACCTCCGCGTCCTCGGCCTCGGCGAGTTCCGCCAGGTCGCGCGAGTACGTGGCCTCCTCCGACTCCACGGAGTTCGGCGGCGGCATGTCCTCGCCCGAGTAGCCCGGCTCCAGCCGCAGGTCGTCCGCTTCGGTGGGGAGCAGATCGCCCGGCCCCAGGTCGCCGGGGCGCAGCCGCTCGCTCCACGGCACCCACTCCGGCGCGAGCAGCGCCTCGGGGCCGGGCAGCAGCACCGTCTCGTCGAGGGTGACGACCTTGGCGCGCGAGGCGCGCGCGACGGTGACCGCCCACCGCCAGCCGCGGTAGGCCGACTCCTTGCAGGCGAAGAAGTGCGTGACGACGCGGTCGCCGTCGGCGACGGCACCGAGGTGCTCGCCGACGGACTCCTCCCCCGCGGCCTCCACGGCCGCGGCGAGGGCGAGTTCGACCGCCTCGGCGCACAAGCGGTCAGGGGTACGGCTTCGCATCGTCGCTGCACTCACAAGAATCGATTCTCTCCTACGCCGTATCATGCGTGCGCTTGGCCGAAGCCGGAGGGCGGCGGGCGGAGCGGACCGGGGGACCGCGTCGACGTCCGCGCCCAATCGGTCTCGGGCGCACCTGCTACCTCCCATTCTGCGGGATGGCGGCCAGGTCCGCGGCCGAGTACGACGGCGCAGTGGCTTCCTGCGCACGCTACCCCGACCGACGGCTCCGGGCCCACCCTCCCCCCGCCTTCGTCCCCGTTCGTTCCCCGGCGTCGCCGGACATGCCGCCGTCCGCGCGAAGGCGCCATGCGCCGTGCGAGTTGGGGCAGTATGACGGAGTGGCAGCCGAATGGTCGTCCGCCAGAACAGGCCCGCTCCGCCGCGTCGGCGCGGTGGTGGGCCGGGCGCTGCACCTGCCGTTCACCGCCACCGCCCGCGGCATCCGCCGCGCCACCCATGCCCACGGCGCCGGCGAGTCCGGGCTCGGCAATCTCATCGAGCTGCACGCCGTGAACGGCGCGGGCGACATGCTGATCACCATCGCCCTCGCCTCCACGGTCTTCTTCTCCGTCCCCACGGACGAGGCCCGCGGCCGGGTCGCCCTCTATCTCGCGGTCACCATGGCCCCGTTCACCCTGCTCGCCCCGGTCGTCGGCCCGATCCTCGACCACTTCCCGCACGGCCGCCGGGCGGCGATGGCCGGTGCCATGCTGGCCCGGGCGGCGCTCGCGCTGATCCTGTCGAAGGCCGTCGTGACCGGCGGCATCGAGCTGTACCCGGCGGCCCTGGGCGTGCTGGTCGCCTCCAAGGCGTACGGCGTGGTCCGCAGCGCCGTCGTGCCGCGCCTGCTGCCGCCCCGCTTCGCCCTGGTCAAGGCGAATTCGCGGGTAACCCTCGGCGGCCTGCTCGCCACCGGCGTCGCGGCTCCCGTGGGCGTCGGGCTGCAGGCGATCGGGTCCAGCTGGCCGCTCTACGCGGCCTGCGCCGTCTTCCTGTGGGGGGCTCTCCTCGCCTTCACGCTGCCGCACAAGGTCGACTCGGCGAAGGGCGAGGCGAAGGCGCGCTTCATCGAGCACGTGCCCCATGGGGTCGCCGCTCCGCGGAAGAGCGCACGGCACCCCGAGCCGGGCGTCGTCGGAGCCGGCGCCACCCGGACCCGGCATGCGCCGGCCTGGCTGGGCGGAGTCGGCGGCCGTGGCCGTGGCGGCACGGGGCGGTCGAAGCGGCCCGGCCTGCGGACCGTGGGCCCGTCCGTACTCCACGGGCTCCAGGCGAACGCCACGCACCGCGCGCTCTCCGGCTTCCTCATCTTCTTCCTGGCGTTCCTGCTGCGCGACCGTCCGCTGGGCGGGCTGAGCGCGGCCGTGTCGCTCGGGATAGTGGGTGTCGCGGCCGGTGTGGGCGGCGCGCTCGGCACGGCGGTCGGCGCGTTGCTCAGATCGCGCACCCCCGAGCGGATCATCGTGGCGGTCCTGGGCCTGGCCCTCGGTACGGCGATCCTGGCCGCCGCCTTCTTCGGTCAGTTCACGATCACCGCCATCGGAGCCGTCGCCGGCTTCTCGCAGGCGCTGTCCAAGCTGTCGCTGGACGCGCTGATCCAGCGGGATGTGCCGGAGCAGGTACGGAACTCGGCGTTCGCCCGCTCCGAGACGCTGCTGCAGATGTCGTGGGTGGTGGGCGGCGCGATCGGCATCGTGCTGCCGCTGAACGGCGTGCTGGGGATGTCCGCGGCGTGCGTCATGATCGCCGCAGGGGCGGTCGCGACCGTACGAGGGCTGCTCGCCGCCGCCCGGCGCGGCACGCCGCACCCCCGCGTGGCCTGAGCAGAGCCGCCAGATAGCCTTCGCGCATGAGCGCTGCGCATTTCAGGAGCAAGACCTGCCGCACTGCGACCGCCGCCGGTGCCGTGGTTCTCGGCCTTGTCGCCCTCTCCGGCTGCGGGGACAAGCCGACCCCGGTGGCGACCGTCACGGTGGGCTCGAACTCCGTGTCCGCCGAAGCCGCCTGCTACACCGAGGGCGAGAAGCTGTCCGAGAAGAAGCTGCGCGACTGCGTCGGCAAGAAGTCGGACGAGAAGCTCACGGTGCACGAAGGCGAGAAGGTTCGGGTCGGCGTCGACCCGGAGATCGCCGAGACGGGCTGGGCCCTGGTGATCAACGGTCAGCCCGCGATGAGCGAGGCGAGCAAGGACACGTACCGCAGCTTCGACTTCGACCGGGTCTTCGCACCGCAGCAGAGCCCCGGCGGTGGCGCCGCGGTGCCGGACTCGGCGCAGCTGACGCTGATCGAGGTGACGAAGGAAGGCCAGGGGAAGGGCGCCTGGCAGTTCACCCTGAACCGGGCGTCCTGACGCCGGTCGGCTCCGACCCGTGCCCAGGTCTGTGCGCGTCCTCGTGGTCACCGCCGTGCGGGCGGAGGCCGACGCCGTCCAGGCCGGGCTGCGTGAGGTGATCGCGGCGCGGGCCGGAGCTGCGTCGGCGGCGGACGCCGAGGCCGAATCCGTCCGCCTACCGGGCAGCCAGGTCATGCAGCGGCTGCGTCTGCCCGCGCTCATCCTCGACGTCCTGGCCTCGGGCGCCGGGCCTGCGGCGGCCGCTGCCGGGGCCTGTGCCGCGCTGACCGCCGCCGCGCTGACCAGCACGCCGTACGATCTCGTCGTCTCGGCCGGAATCGGCGGCGGGTTCCCGGCCGTCGCCCCGGTCGGGGCCGTCGTCGTCGCCGATGCGATTGTCGCCGGCGACCTGGGCGCCGAGACCCCCGACGGCTTTCTGCCGGTCGACGAACTGGGCTTCGGCCGCACCGTGCGTCCGACGCCGCCGGGGCCGACCCGGCATCTCGTCGAGGCTCTGGAACAGGCCGGCCGGCCTGCCGTGCTCGGCCCCGTACTGACCGTCTCCACCGTGACCGGCTCCGCCGCGCGTGCCGCCGAGCTGCTCGCCCGCCACCCCCGCGCCGCCGCCGAGGCGATGGAGGGCTTCGGCGTCGCCGAGGCCGCCGCGCTGCACGAGGTGCCGGTGCTCGAGATACGGGCCGTCTCGAACGCCGTCGGCCCGCGCGACCGCGCCGCCTGGCGGATCGGCCAGGCCCTGGACTCGCTGCGGTACGCCGTCCACCTGCTCATCCCGATCGTCGAGGAGGAGTTCCGATGAGCGACGCGCTCGATGCCGGATCAGAGCGCCCGGAGGCGAGCGAGCAAGGACGGGCCGCACCGGCGACCGAGGACGCACTGAAGATCGCGTACTCGCCGTGTCCCAACGACACCTTCGTCTTCCACGCGTGGGCACACGGTCACGTCCCGGACGCGCCTGCCTTGGACGTGACCTTCGCGGACATCGACGTCACCAACGCCATGGCCGAGCGCGGCGAGCTGGACGTGCTCAAGGTGTCCTACGCCGTCCTGCCGTGGATCCTCGAGGAGTACGCGCTGCTGCCGTGCGGCGGGGCGGTGGGCCGGGGCTGCGGACCTCTGGTGCTCACCCGCGAGCCGTCGTCGGCCGCAGACCTGGCGCGGCGGACCGTCGCCGTGCCGAGCGAGCGGTCGACCGCGTATCTGCTCTTCCGGCTGTGGGCAGCGGACGCGGTCCCGGGCGGGGCCGGCGGCCGCGACGGCCTGCGCTGTGTCGTGCTGCCGTTCCACGAGATCATGCCCGCCGTGCGGGACGGCGTCGTCGACGCCGGGCTCGTGATCCACGAGGCCCGCTTCACCTACCGGAATTACGGTCTGCACCGCCTCGCCGACATGGGCGGGCACTGGGAGTCCACGACCGGCCTGCCGATCCCGCTCGGCGCGATCGTGGCCAAACGCGCCCTGGGGGATGACCGGCTGCGGCAGCTTGCCGAGGCCGTACGCACCTCGGTGCGGATGGCCTGGGCGGATCCCGAGGCCTCCCGGCCGTACGTCCTGGCGCACGCCCAGGAGATGGACCCGGCGGTCGCCGACCAGCACATTGGGCTGTACGTCAACGAGTTCACGGCCGACCTCGGCAGCAGCGGCTATGCCGCGGTCCGGGGGCTGCTCACGCGTGCCGCGGCCGAGGGGCTCGTACCACCCCTCGGCCGCGATGCGCTGAGCTTCGGATAGCCGGCCCGCCGACCGGTTTCCGCGGCTGATACGGCTCGTCGATACGGCTAGACGTCCAGCTGGTCGGCCACGGCGCGCAGCATGCCCGCGATCTTGTGGCCATGCGCCTTGTCGGGATAACGCCCGCGCTCGAGCTGCTGCGAGACGCTCTCCAGCAGCGTGGTGAGGTCCTGGACGATCGAGGCCAGCTCGTCCGGCTTGCGCCGCTGCGCTGCCGCCACCGACGGCGCCGGCTCGAGAAGGCTCACAGAGAGCGCCTGATCGCCGCGGTTGCCCGTGACCACGCCGAACTCGACCCGCTGGCCAGGCTTGAGCGTGTCCACTCCGGCGGGGAGCACGGAGGAGTGCACGAAGACGTCGCCGCCGTCGTCCCGGGAGAGAAAGCCGAAGCCCTTCTCGCTGTTGAACCACTTGACCTTGCCGGTAGGCACGTCCGTCCTCGTCCTCGTCACTCGTCGCGGAAAACCAACAAAACAGCTCTGGATAGCAGTACAGCGGGTCGCCGGACCCGCCGCCACCAAGGCTAATGGTGCCGCGCCTGGTGACAAGACGTCGCCGGGTGGTTCCGAAGCGCTCCAGGACCCGACCTACCCTGGTCGGGTGACCAGTACACCCGCCCGCCCGGGCGACCGACTCGTCCGGATCGGCGCGATCGTCTTCCTCATCGGCGCAGTGGCCACGGCGGCCACCGTGGCCCCGCTGTTCCTCGGTGCCGATCCGCTGCCGCCCGCCGCGTACTTCGTCTGCATGCTGATGGGCCTCGGTTTCGCCCTCGCCGCGGCCGGACTGCTCCGGTCGATCGCCACCCAGAGGCGTCAGGCCGGGGAGGCCTCGCGGTCCGCCAAGTAGTCCTCCAGCCACGCCGGGAACCCCGTCAGATCGGCCAGGACGACATCCGCGCCCTCCGAGCGCAGGGCGGAGGCATCGCACGGCCCGGTGGGCACCGCGACGGACAGCGCACCGGCGGTGAGCGCGCCGCGGACGTCGCCGGTGTGGTCGCCGACGTAGACCGCCGCGCCGTGCTCACGCAGCGCCTCCGCCTTGGCCTCCGCCCACAGCCAGCCGATCACCGCGTCGGCCTCGATGCCGAGGTGCTTCAGGTGCAGCTCGGCGTTCGGCTCGTGCTTGGCGGTGACCACGATCGCCCGCCCGCCGCGCCGCCGCACCGCCGCGACGGCCTCACGTGCCCCGGGCATGGCGAGCGTCGGGGCGATGGCGAACGCGGGGTAGATCTCGCGGTAACGGTCGCCCATGGGCTGGATCCGCTCCTCCGGGAACCAGTGCGCCAGCTCCTGCTCCAGCGGTGGCCCGAGCCGGGTGATGGCGAGATCGGCGTCGATGTATGTGCCGGTCTCGGCCGACAGCGCCTCGTACGCGGCCTTGATCCCGGGGCGGGAGTCGATCAGCGTCATGTCGAGGTCGAAGCCGACCGTGAGCGGTCGCGTGGGCTGCGTAGGCATCCGGTCATTGTGCCGTCCACGGGCGTCGGCCCGGCCACGGGCCTGAGGCCGGCGAGCGGCGTGGGGTCGACGAACAGACCTCAACGCGTCGGCCGCCGCCTCGCCTTCCACACCAGGAAGAGCGCCGAGGCGACGGCTGCCACGCGGAGGGCCACCGGCCACGTGCCGGTGAGCGCGTCCGCCATCCGCCCCTGCGGGATCGGTTCGCCCCAGCGGCCGTCGACACGTCCCCAGAGCCAGACGATGGCGCCGACCGCGACCATGCCCGGCAGGCCGAGCGCGGCCAGCTTCGCCTCGATACGGGAGAGCCGGCGCGACCCGTAGGCGATCAGCCAGCCGAGGCCGAGCGTGACCATGGAGCCGAGGAAGGCGCCGGCGACGAGGAGGGCCGCGGCGATGAGGAGCAGCGGACTGCGCGGGGTCCTGGGGACGACAGCCCCGGCCGTCCGAACGCGTCGGCGGAGGGCCCGCCGCAGCAGGGTGGCCTTTCCGACCGCCTCGGCCGCGTCCGGTCCCTGGTCCGCGCCGTCGTCCCGCCGGTCCTGCCCGACCTGTTCGTCCCCGGGCGGCTCGTCCCCGGGAGGCGGTCTGAGTATCTCGGGGATCTCGATGCCGCCGACGAAGCCGTGCACGGGCTGCCCGGTTCCGCCGAAGGGGCCCGGCGCCATCCGCCACCAGTCGGGCGCGTCGTCGAACGGGCCGAGTTCGTCCTCGCCCGCGAGATGCGGGGGTGACGGACCCTCGGGCACGGGGCCCGCCCCGGCATCGGTTCCGCGCTCCTTGCGCGGCGCCGGCACTGTGCCGCCCCGGGCGGTCGCCCGCTGTGCGAGGCCGGCCGACTGCTCGCGGGCGGTACGGGCACCGGAGCCGTCGGTCCCGGCCGAGTCCACCACGTCGGCGGGCGTGCCCAGCCTGCCGAGAATCCGCCGCACCGCGGCAGGCGTATCGGTGGCACCGGCGCGCTGCTGCTCGATCTCCGACCGCAGCCGGGTCACCAGCCGCATCCGCTCCGACGACGGCAGCTGCCGCTGCTGAGCGAGGTCACCGACCCGGCTCAGATAGTCATAAACGAGCTTGTCGCTCTCGATTCCCAACGAAATCCCCTGCGAGTACGCGCAGTTCCCGACTCCGGCTCCGAAGGTACCTCCCCCAGCTACCGCTGGGAGGTGCCCCCACGCCGCTGCCGGGCCGGTGATGCGACCCGCCCGTCCCCCAAGGGGAGGCCCACCGGCCGCCGCTGTGGGGGCACTCCCGCTGGGAGTGCCTCCCGGGCCGTTAGGCCCAGGGGGACTGACGCTAGGGGGAGGTAGCTGGGGGAGGGTACCGTGAAGCGGATGGGCGGTCAGCAGAATCGAGAGGAGCGCGGGTCGGCGGCCACACGTCCCGGTGGCGGTCGTGCCGCCGGAACGCCCCGCACGCTCGCCGAGGAGCTGCGCGGCCGCCCCGACGGCGAGCTCGCCGCGCTGCTCCGAGCCCGCCCCGACCTCGTCTCGCCCGTCCCGGGCGACCTCACCCAGCTCGCCACCCGCGCGGGCACCCGCGCCTCCGTCGTACGGGCTCTGGAGCGTCTGGACCGGTTCGCGCTGCAGACCGCCGAGGCGCTCGCGGTCGCACCCGACCCGTGCCCATACGCCACTCTGCTCGCCCTGATGGCGGGCGACGACGGCGACGACGACGTCACCCGCGAGCTGCCCCGCGCCGTCGCCACCCTCCGTACGCAGGCGCTCGTCTGGGGCGGGGGCGACCGCCTGCACCTCGTCCGTACGGCCCGGGAGGTGCTCGCCCCGGCCGCTCCGGGCGCGCCCGGAGTCTCCGGTGTCGCGGGCCCGTCGCCTACCGGGCTGGGACCCACCGTCGCCGAGGCCACCGCCGGGATGTCACCCGGCCGCCTCCAGGAGATCATCGCCACGGCGGGGCTGCCGGCCACCCACGATCCGGTGACCGCCGTCGAAGCGCTCACCGCCCTCTTCCGTGACCGCGGGCGGATGTCGGCGCTCCTGGCCGAAGCGCCCGAGGAGTCCCGCGAAACGCTCGCCCGGCTCGTCTGGGGGCCGCCGTACGGGACGGTGCCGGCGCGTCCGTCCCCGGCGGTCCGCTGGCTCACCGCACGCGGGCTGCTCCTGCCGATCGCTCCCGGCACGGTCGTCCTGCCGCGCGAGGTCGCCCTGCACCTGCGCCACGGGCGCGCCCACCGCTCGCCGGAACCGGTGCCGCCGCCGGTCGTCCCCGCGGCCGAGCACCGTCCTGGGGGCACCCCTGGGAGCACCTCCCAGACGGAGTCTGGGGGAGATAGCTGGCGAAGGATCGTCGACACCACGGCGGCCGGCCAGGCGCTCGCCGCGCTCGGCACGATCGAGGACCTGCTGAAGCAGTGGGACCTGGGCGGACCCCCCGTACTGCGGGCCGGCGGCCTGAGCGTTCGAGACCTGAAACGGACCGCCGCCGCGCTCGACACGGACGAGCCGACCGCCGCCTTCTGGCTCGAACTCGGCTACGCCGCCGGGCTCCTCGCCTCCGACGGCGAGGCGGACGAACGCTTCGCGGCGACCCCGGCGTACGACGCGTGGCTGCGGCGCCCCCCGGAGGAACGGTGGGCCGCGCTGGCGGCGGCGTGGCTGGCGGCGACGCGTACGGCGGGGGTGGTCGGCGGCCAGGACGCGAAGGGCCGAACGCTCGCGGCCCTGGGGCCGGGCCTGGACCGTGCCCCGGCCCCGCAGGTCCGGCGCCGGACTTTGGAACTCCTCGCATCCCTCCCCCCGGGCGCTTCGGCGGACCGGGAGGCCCTGCTGGCCCGCCTGCGGTGGGAACACGGGATCGCCTCCGGCGGGGGTGCGTTGGCACCGGGTGCGGCCGGCCCTGCGGATGCGGGAGCGACGCCCGGTGCCGCCGGTTCGGCGCCCGCGAGCGCGCGGGCGCGGTCCGCCGCGGCCCGAATCGCCGCCGGTGCGCAGCCCCCCACCGCCACGGACGACCTGCGCTCGCGCATCGCACGCTGGACCCTGACCGAGGCCGAACTCCTCGGCATCACCGGCCGGGGTGCCCTCTCCGCCCACGGCCGGGCCCTGTTGGGCCCCGTGCCGACATCCGAAGGCCCGCGGGCCGCCGAGACCCCTGAGGCCGACGGCACCCCCGGGCGCGCCCAGGCCTCCGGCATCAGCGCCGGTCAACGAGCCGGACTGTCCCGGGAGTCCCGGCCGACAGGCGCGGACCAGGCGGCAGCCGCCCGAGCAGCGGCCCTGCTCGCGCCGCTGCTGCCGCAACCGCTCGACCACGTACTGCTGCAGGCCGATCTGACCGCCGTCGCGCCCGGGCCGCTGGAGCGGCCGCTCGCGGAGCTGCTCGGCGTGCTCGCCGACGTCGAGTCGAAGGGCGCGGCGACCGTCTACCGGTTCACCCCCGGCTCGGTACGGCGCGCGCTCGACGCCGGACAGGGCGCAGCCGACCTGCACGCCTTCCTCGCCGAGCACTCCCGTACGCCCGTGCCCCAGCCACTCAGCTATCTCATCGACGACGTGGCCCGCCGCCACGGGCACCTGCGCATCGGGGCCGCCTCCGCGTACGTGCGGTGCGACGACGACGCGCTGCTGGCGGAGATCCTGGCCGACCGGCGCTCCGCCGGGCTCCGGCTGCGCCGCCTGGCACCGACCGTGCTCGCCGCTCAGGCCTCCCCCGACCTGCTGCTGGAGCGGCTGCGCGAGATGGGGTACGCCCCTGCCGCGGAGTCCGCCGAGGGCGATGTGCTGGTGGCGCGCGCCGACGCCCACCGCACCCCGGCACGCGCCGCCCCCACCCCCGTTCAGGGCGGGCCGCCGCCACCGGACGAGACTCTGCTCGGCGCGGCGGTCCGGGCGATCCGCGCGGGCGACCTGGCGACGACGGCGGTGCGCAGGACCGCCCCGGTACCGGGCACGAGGACCACCGCCCCGGCCGAGCCCGGCAGCCTCCCCCGCACCACCGCCTCCGAGACCCTCGCCACCATGCAGGCGGCGGCCCTCACCAGCACCGCCGTCTGGATCGGTTACGTCAACGCGGACGGCGCCGCCAGCCAGCGCGTGATCGCTCCGGTGCGGGTGGAGGGCGGCTTCGTCACGGCGTACGACCACACCGCGGACGAAGTCCGCACCTTCCCGCTGCACCGGATCACCGGCGTGGCCGAACTGGCCGACGGAGCCGGCTGATCGCGCGTACCCATGCGGTGGCCTGGGGGTTACCTCCTGGGGGCACACCCCGTCTCCCGTATTGCCGGATTCCCCCACGTACGAGCGACATATCGCATCCGCGCGGAGTGCCGTGGGCAGCCACCTCGCGACGCGTTCACGCACCGGGACCAGGCCCCGAGTGCCGTACGAAGAGAGGTAGTTCCATGCGCCGTATCGCCACTGTCCTGCTCGGAACACTCGCGTTCCTCAGCGCCCTCGCATCGCCCGCCGCCGCGATCGGCATCGATCTCAGCGGCGGCATCGTCTTCTAGGCCCACACCCGCCACCAGCGTCCCCCACGGGCCGGACCGCACCATCCCGATGCGGCCGTGCGGTCCGGCCGCCCCCCGAAGCGAGAAGAGACGAGAAAGGTCGTCGATGCGCCGTATCGCCACCGCCGTGCTGGGAGCCGTCGCCCTCATCGGCGTACTCGCCGCCCCGGCCGCGGCTGTTCCTCCCCTCCCGGTTCCCGCCGGCGCCGAGCCCCTCGTCACCGAGGGCGTCACCGTCGAAGGCCCCGTGATCAACAACCTGACCCTGCCCGGGGCCAAGTAGGCCTGGGTGGCCCGGGCCTCGCCCGCGCCACCGGTAGCACGAAGGGTGCCGGCCCGTGTCGTGGACACGGGCCGGCACTCTTCCCGGTGCGGTGCGAGCTCACCGCTCTTCTGTCAGGGATTGGGCAGCTTGCAGCCCGGATTCGCGGTGTTGTACCTCATGTGCGAGGAGAGGACCCAGGCACCGTGGCTGTCCGCTCCTCCCGAACCGGCGAGCCTGCGCCACGTGTAGCCACCGCCCTTCTTCGTGTACTTGCTCGCCCGGATCTTGGCGCCCTTGGAGAGCTTGCCCTCACTGTCGTACTTCGTTCCCACCCAACTGCGCTTGTGGTGCGCCTTGGTGACCACGAAGTTGCAATAGGTCTTCGGCTTCCCTTCCGCGCAGTTGTGGCTGATCAGCGTCCAGTGCTTGCCGTTTCCGGAGTACCGCTTGCCGTTGAAGGACACCGGGATCCGGTCGGAGCCCGGGTATCCCCACGTCGCCGTGTTTCCGCCGCTCTTGGCGAGCTCGAAGTGCAGGTGCACGTTGCCGTTGGAGGTGTCACCGGAGTTGCCGACCGTTCCGATCCGGGCGCCGCGCTTGACCGTGGCTCCCTTCTTCACGGTCCGCTTGCCGAGGTGCACGTAGGTCGTGAAGTACCCGCCTTTGTGCTTGATCTGAACGATGTGGCCGGCGCTCGACTGCTTGAAGTACGACTGCACGACCCTGCCTGAGGCCGCCGCCCGAACTGCCCAGCCCTTACGGCCGACAGCGGTGTCGAGTGCGGGACTGTGATTCCAGGTGTAGAAGGTCCACTTCTGGCCGCATGCGAACGGCATCTGGAACTTCGGTCGTGCTGCTGCTGCCGCCGCGGCCGACGACTGCGTCCCGCCGGTCGCCTTCGTGGCCGAAGCCGACCCCGACGTGATCGCGCTGACCGACAACCCGCCGATGAACAACGCCGCGACCAGCGGTATCGACGCCCATCTCCTACTGACCCTCGCGTGGCGCATGAAAATCCTCCCCTTCGTACAGCGAAATGAACGCAACCATCCGTGCCGTGGCGAGCGCCGAACATGGCGTGCGCCCGCCGTGGCAGCCCGTGCCGAAGGGGCGGGAACAGACGTCGATGGTGGTCGTACGCATGTCGGCACCCCCGTGGTGAAGCGCGGTCGGCGGGCAACCCTTCTGCCGGCCCCGCCGGTTGGTCGTCTCGAATCATCGGGACCGGGCGTATTGACGTGGTATCGAACTGGTATCGCGCGTCGGTGGGCGGTACTAGCCTGTGGTGGTTGCTGGGGGGGTCGCTGTCGTCGTAGAGGCTGCTGCCCACCAGATGTCCGGGGCTCGGGGGAGGCCGGTGATGGACGCGTCCACGGTGGAGTTCAAGGTTCTGGGGCCACTCGAGGTCTGGGCCGCGGGCAGCCGACTGCCGCTCGGCGGCACCCGGCAGCGGAAGGTCCTCGCCGTCCTGCTCATGGAGGCGGGCCGGGTCGTGTCGGTGGACCGGCTCGTGGACACGGTGTGGGAGGACCGGCCGCCGGCGACGGCGCCGGCGCAGGTCAAGATCTGCGTGTCGGCGCTGCGTCGTACGTTCGCTGCGGCAGGCGCGCCACCGGAACTGATCGTCACCCGCTCCCCCGGCTATCTGCTGTGCGCCGGAGACGGTCAGCTCGACGCCCGGCGGTTCGAGCAGTTGGCCACCCAGGCCCGCGGTGCGGCCCAGGATGGCTTCTGCCGGGCAAGCGAGCAGGCACGGGCCGCACTGGCACTGTGGCGCGGGCCGGCGCTGGACGGGATCGGCGGCCGCATCATCGACGCGGAGGCCCGCCGCCTCGACGAGTGGCGCCTGAGCTTGTTGGAGGAGTGCCTGGAATGGGAGCTCGCGCTGGGTCGCCACGGCGATCTGGTGGGTGAGCTGTGCGCGTTGGTCGCCGAACACCCGCTACGGGAGCGGCTGCACGGCCATCTCATGCTCGCCTTGTACCGCTCGGGCCGTCAGGCCGAGGCCTTGGAGGCCTACCAGCGGGCGCGGCAGACCATCGTCGAGGAGTTGGGGCTGGAACCGAACAGCGAGCTGCAGCGGCTGCATCAGGCCGTCCTGGCCCGCGATCCGAGCCTCGAGCCACCGGCGCCCGATACCGCGCCGCAGGACCATGAGCCAGCCGGCGGCTCCGCCTCGACACCCGGCCCACGCCAGGCGCCGGCCGAACCTCCCCGCGTCCCCCAGCAGCTGCCCACTGGGATCGCCTGCTTCACCGGCCGCGAGAAGCAACTCGCGCGGATCCGGGACGCCTTCCGGGCGGACCCGGGTCCCGGAGGCTCCTCGGGGGCCGTTGTCGTGTGCGCGATCGCGGGGCGGGCAGGCGTCGGCAAGACGGCCCTCGCCATCCAGGTAGCACACGAGCTGCGTGACGAGTTCCCCGACGGACAGCTCTATGTGGATCTGCAGGGCGGGCAGGACCATCCCGCGGATCCCGTCGCCGTACTGGCGCGATTCCTCGGCGCGTTCGGGGTGGACGGCCGGGTGATCCCGCAGGGCCTGGACGAGCGCGCGGCGATGTACCGCGACCGGTTGGCCGGCCGGCGGGTGCTGGTGGTGCTGGACAACGCCGCCGACGAGGCGCAGGTCGCGCCGCTGCTGCCGGGCAGCGCGAGCTGCGCCGTCCTGGTCACCGGCCGGGCGAGGCTCGCCGGGATCGAGGGTGCGCAGCTCCTCGATCTCGACGTTCTCGACGCCGAGCAGTCGGTCGGTCTGCTGGCACAGATCATCGGCAGCGACCGGGTGTCGGCGGATCCGGGGCAGGCGCTGGAGCTGGCCGGGCTGTGCGGGCACCTGCCGTTGGCGCTGCGGATCGCCGGAGCGCGGCTGGCCACCCGTCCCCATTGGACGGTGGGCCGCCTCGTCCATCGGCTGGCCGACGAGCGCCGCCGACTGGACGAGTTGGTGCACGGTGGACGGGAGGTGCGCAGCAGCCTGGCGCTGAGCTGCCGCGGTCTCGACGAGCAGCAGCGGCGACTGTTCCACCGGCTGGGGCTGTTGGACGTCCCCGACTTCGCCGCGTGGGTCGGCGCCGCGCTCCTCGACGCCACGGTGGCCGAAGCCGAGGAGCGCATCGACCAGCTCGTCGACGCCCAACTCCTGGACGTGGTGGGGCGCGACGCAGCCGGCCAGACGCGCTACCGGTTCCACGACCTGACCCGGGTGTACGCCAGGGAAGGCGCGAGCGCGGAGCCGGAACCCGATCGCCTCGCCGCGCTGTCCCGGGCGTTCGGCTGCTGGCTCGCACTCGCCGAGCGCGCCCATGCGGACATCTACGGTGGGGACTTCGTGGTGCTGCACGGCGGTGCCGAGAGATTCCACCTCGATCCACCGTCTGTCGAAGACTTGGTCGACGACGCGCTGGCCTGGTGCGAGAGCGAACGTCTGGCCGTCGCCGCCATCGTGCGGCAGACCGCCGAGCTCGGTCTTGACGAGCTGTGCTGGGACCTCGCGGTCACCTCGGTGTCGTTCCTGGAAACCCGCAACTACTTCGACGAGTGGCGCTTCACCCATGAGCAGGCCCTCGAGGCGACCCGGCGCACGGGCAATCTGCGCGGCCAGGCGGCCGTACGCACCGCGCTCGGACTGCTCGAGCTCAACCTGAACCGCTACGAGCCGGGCACCGCCTGGCTCGGCCCCGCCCTCGATGCCTTCATGGAACTCGGCGACCTGCACGGATGCGCGCTGGCGCTGCCGTTGCTGGCCTACGTGGAGACGATGTGCGGCCAGTACGACAGCGCGCTGAGCCGGTTCGAACAGGCCCTGGAATGGCTGCGCCAGACCGGCGACCGGGGTGGTGAAGTCCTCGTCCTGCGCTCGATCGGGCAGATTCACCTGGACCTGGGGCGCACCGAGGAGGCGGCGTCGCACCTCGAACACGCGCTGGCCATCGTCCGCGACAGCGGGGTCGAGTCATCCCATCCACAGCTCCTGGACCGCGCCGGCGAGCTGTACCTCGCGCAGCGCAAGATCGAGCAGGCCGAGCGGGCGTACCGGGACATGCTGGCCATCGTGCGCCGTCTCACCGACGATCGGGGCGAGGCCTTCGCGCTGCTCGCTCTCGGCCGGGTCCTGCTGTCCCGGGAACTGCTGGTCGACGCCGATGCCCTGCTGACCCAGGCGCTGTCGCTCGGCCGCAAGATCGGCGACGAGCTCATCGAGGCCCGGGTGTTGCTGGCCCTGGGCGACCTTCGCCACCGGCAAGGCCGGCCGGCCGAGGCCATCGGACTGCTGAACGCCGCCGTCGACCTGTGCGAGCAGATGCACACGCCGATCTACCAGGCCCGGGTGCTCCGGGCACTCGGCTCGGCGCACCTGTCCACCGGCGACCCCCGGTCCGCCGACGCCGCATGGCGGCGCTCCCACCACGTCCTCACCGAACTCGGCTCCCGCGAGGCCGACGACGTCGACGCCTTGCGGTCCGCGCACCTCGACCCCGCGCGGATCGGGCCGCGGTGAGCCCCGGATTGACTGGTCCGCCGTCGGTCTCGAGGCCGAGCGATCTGCCGACGGTTGTCACTCAATTCCCGGCTGTCCCTGCCGTCACAACCGTCGCGAGGAGTGGGCCCACTTTCGCGCGCATAGGGGACCATGGATGAGGTCGCGTATCCCGGCGCCCGGCCGGGCCGCTCGTACGGCCCGGGGCAGCGCCCGGACCGGTGCAGGTGCGGCAGGTGCTTCACTTGTCACCAGGCGACCCTTGTCTACGGAGGTACCGCGTGTCCTGCTTGATCGTCCAGAGCGACAAGACGCTGCTCCTGGAAGTCGACCACGATCAGGCGGACGCCTGCCGCCGCGCCATCGCCCCCTTCGCGGAGCTGGAGCGGGCGCCCGAGCACATCCACACCTACCGGGTGACCCCGCTCGGACTGTGGAACGCCCGCGCGGCCGGCCACGACGCGGAGCAGGTTGTCGACGCCCTGGTCGAGTTCTCCCGCTACCCCGTACCGCACGCCCTCCTCGTCGACGTCGCCGAGACCATGGCCCGCTACGGTCGGCTCCGGCTGGAGAAGCACCCCACGCACGGCCTCGTCCTGGTCACCACCGACCGCCCGGTCCTGATGGAGGTCCTCCGGTCCAAGAAGATCCAGCCGCTCGTGGGCGCCCGCATCGACCGGGACACCGTCGCCGTGCACCCCTCCGAGCGCGGCCAGATCAAGCAGGCGCTGCTCAAGCTCGGCTGGCCGGCCGAGGACATGGCCGGCTATGTGGACGGGGAGGCGCACCCGATCGAAATGCGCGAGGACGGCTGGGCGCTGCGCCCGTACCAGACGCAGGCGGTCGAGAACTTCTGGCACGGCGGCTCAGGCGTCGTCGTCCTGCCCTGCGGCGCGGGCAAGACGCTGGTCGGCGCGGGCGCGATGGCGACCGCGAAGTCGACCACGCTGATTCTGGTGACCAACACGGTCTCGGCCCGGCAGTGGAAGCACGAGCTGGTGAAGCGCACCTCGCTCACGGAGCAGGAGATCGGTGAGTACAGCGGTGCGCGGAAGGAGATCCGGCCGGTCACCATCGCCACGTACCAGGTCCTCACCACCAGGCGGAAGGGCGTCTATGCGCACCTGGAGCTGTTCGACTCCCGCGACTGGGGTCTGATCGTCTACGACGAGGTGCATCTGCTGCCCGCCCCGGTCTTCAAGTTCACCGCCGATCTGCAGGCCCGCCGCCGCCTGGGCCTGACAGCGACACTCGTACGGGAGGACGGCCGCGAGTCGGATGTCTTCTCGCTGATCGGGCCGAAGCGCTTCGACGCGCCGTGGAAGGAGATCGAGGCGCAGGGCTATATCGCTCCCGCCGACTGCGTCGAGGTCCGGGTGAACCTCACAGACTCCGAGCGGCTGACGTATGCGACGGCCGAGACGGACGAGAAGTACCGCTACTGCGCTACGACCGACAGCAAGCGCCGGGTCACCGAGGCTCTGGTCGAGCGGCACCGGGGGCAGCAGACGCTGGTCATCGGGCAGTACATCGACCAGCTCGACGAGCTCGGCGAACACCTCGGCGCCCATGTCATCAAGGGCGAGACCACCAATGCGCAGCGGGAGAAGCTCTTCGACGCCTTCCGGCGGGGCGAGATCGGCGTGCTGGTGGTGTCCAAGGTCGCGAACTTCTCCGTCGACCTGCCGGAGGCGACGGTCGCCATCCAGGTCTCGGGCACCTTCGGCTCCCGGCAGGAGGAGGCCCAGCGCCTGGGTCGCGTCCTGCGCCCGAAGGCGGACGGCCACCCGGCGGTGTTCTACTCGGTCGTCGCCCGGGACACGATCGATCAGGACTTCGCGGCCCATCGGCAGCGCTTCCTGGCCGAGCAGGGATATGCGTACCGGATCGTCGACGCGGACGACCTGCTGGCGGCGGACGAGGTCTGACGGGCAGCCGGTCCCTGGTGGGGGAGGGCGTCAGCGGCGGATCACTGGTGACCGCTCGGAGTACTCGCCGAGGATGGCGACTCTGATCGCGGCCTCCGCGTAGACCCGGATCGCACGCAGCACATTGCCCAGGACGTGCTGGTGCCGGGCGGGGACGGAGCCGAGCGCGGAGGCGCCCTTGGCGGGGGACGGATGGGCCGGGGTGAACGATGCAGTGCTCATGTCGTCCATGATGGATTTCACCCGTTCGCAGCACATCGGCCGAAAGGCCGAGGCCGCGCCACGCGAGCGTCCGCCTTCGGGGCGGCCCCCGCCCCCTACCAGAGGTGGACATCCCTGAGACGGGATTCGGGGGCGGGCCCGTCCGGCGACTGAGACCGGTGCCGCGGAAAACCATTCGTCAATGGGGTGCGCGCTGCATAAAATCGCCGTCCCCCAGTCCTCGTACGGGGCCCAGCCGCCTCCCGGCCCGCGCCGGAGAGCGCCACCGGCCGGACGGAAACCGGCCGGTATCCCGCTCGACGCTCCTGTCTCGACCGCTCTCCCGGAGGCGAAGCCGTGCCCGCGCACGCCCACCCGCACCCCGCTCACCGGGACCCGGTGAACCCCCTCGACCGCGAGCGCGCGCACCTCGCCGCGTCCCGCGCGGCGCTGGCCACCATGCGCGCCGACGTCGAGGCTCTCGACATCACCGACGTGACCGCGACCTGGGTGAACGCCGCCGTCCTCCAGCACCAGATCGACCAGCGCATCAAGGCCCTCGCCGACCACGCCCACACCCCGCTCTTCTTCGGCCGTCTCGACTACCTCCACGCTCCCGGCGGGGAACCCGCAGACGACGACGGCGCGAATCAGCGGTACTACATCGGGCGGCGGCACGTCCACGACGCCGACGGCGACCCCATGGTCATCGACTGGCGGGCGCCCGTCTCCCAGCCCTTCTACCGGGCCTCCAAGAACGACCCGATGGACGTCGCGCTGCGCCGGCGCTTCGGCTACACGGGCGGCGAACTCACCGCGTACGAGGACGAGCACCTCACCGATCCGGCCGAGGAGGCCGTCGGCTTCGCGAGCAAACTGCTCCAGGCCGAGATCGAGCGGCCGCGGGTGGGCCCTATGCGGGACATCGTCGCCACGATCCAGCCGGAGCAGGACGAGATCGTACGGGCCGGGCTGGGCGGGACCGTCTGTGTCCAGGGCGCGCCGGGCACCGGAAAGACCGCTGTCGGCCTGCACCGGGTGGCGTATCTGCTGTACGCGCACCGGGAGCGCCTGGCCCGTACGGGCACCCTGGTCATCGGCCCCAACCGCTCCTTCCTCCGCTACATCGAGCAAGTGCTGCCGGCCCTCGGCGAGCTGGAGGTCGCGCACGCGACCGTCGACGACCTGGTCGCCCAGGTGAACGTACGAGCTGAGGACAGCACGGCCGCCGCCCGTATCAAGGGCGACGCCCGGATGGCGCAGGTGCTGCGGCGCGCCGTCCGCTCCGGTGTCGCCATGCCGACGGAGGCCTGCGTCGTCGTGCGCGGCTCGCGGCGCTGGCGCATCCCGGCGTACGAACTGGAGGAGCTCGTCCACGAACTGCTGGCGCGGAACATCCGCTACGAGGCGGCCCGCGCGGCGCTTCCGCAGCGCATCGCGCACGCCGTGCTGGTCCGGATGGAGGCGGCGGGCGAGGCCCCGGACGACCGGGTGCAGGACGCGGTGGCGCGGAGCGCCGCGGTGCGGGCCACGGTCAAGGCGGTGTGGCCGCAGGTGGACCCGGCGAAGTTGGTCCTGCGGCTGCTCTCCGACCCGGGCTTTCTGGCGGAGCAGGGGGAGGGACTGCTGTCTCCGGACGAGCAGAAGGAGATCCTCTGGCAGAAGCCGGCCCGCTCGGTGAAATCCGCGCCATGGTCGGCGGCGGACACCGTACTGATCGACGAGGCGGCGGACCTGGTGGAGCGCACGCCGTCGCTCGGGCACGTGGTGCTGGACGAGGCGCAGGACCTGTCGCCGATGCAGTACCGGGCGGTGGGCCGCCGCTGCTCGACCGGCTCGGCGACGGTGCTGGGCGACCTGGCCCAGGGCACCACGCCCTGGGCGACCGGGAGTTGGCCCGAGGCGCTGGCCCATCTGGGACAGCGGGACGCGCGGATCGAGGAGCTCACGGCCGGCTTCCGGGTGCCGCGCGAGGTCATCGCGTATGCCTCGCGCCTGCTGCCGGCCATCGCGCCGGGCCTGGCCCCGGCCACCTCCGTGCGCGAGGCGCCGGGCTCGCTGGAGGTCCGGAAGGCCGGGCACGACGACCTGGAGGCCGCGGTCCTCACCGCCTGCCGCGAGGCGCTGTCCCGGGAGGGCTCGGTCGGCCTGATCGCGGCGGACGCCCGCGTCCCGGCACTGGTCGACGCCCTGGCCGGCGCCGACCTCGCCCATCTCGCCCCCGGCATGGCGACGTCCCTGCCGGAGCCGGGTGAAGCGACCTCTGCTGAGCCGCGCCTCGCCCTGGTCCCGGCGTCACTCGCCAAGGGACTGGAGTACGACTACGTGGTGCTCGACGAACCGACGGCGATCGTCGACGCCGAACCGGACGAACGGACGGGTCTGCGCCGCCTCTACGTGGCGCTCACCCGCGCGGTCTCCGGCCTCACGATCCTCCACGCCGCGCCTTTGCCGCCGGCATTGACCTAGGGTTGTGGGCACCCTCAACCCGGTTCAGAGGGCCGCGCGCCACTCTTCGACCGCAGACGCGGAGACCCGAGAAGCCCAGCCCGCAGGGCGCGCCGCGCTGCCGATGTGGAAGGCGTCGATTCCGGTGGCGCGCAGCTCTGGAACGTGGTCGAGGCGGAGTCCGCCGCCGACGAGAATCCGCGGCTCGTAGCCCGGGTGGCCCTCCGCCTTGAGGCCCGCTTCCGCACGCAGCGTCGGCAGACCCTCGTCCACCCCGGCCGGGGCCCCCGCCGTCAGATAGGTGTCGAGCCCCGGCAGCCCCGCCAGCTGTTTGCGCAGTGTTCCGCGATCGACCGCGTGGTCGATCGCCCGGTGGAACGTCCACCGGCACGGCTCGATGACCGCGACCAGCATCTCCACCGCGACCAGGTCCGGGTGCCCCTCGTGGTCGAGGAAGCCGAGCACGAACTCGTCCGCCCCCTCCGTACGCAGCGCCTGCGCCGTCGCGCACAGTCGGTGCAGCTCGTCCGCCGAGCCGGCGGTGTAGCCGGCGTTCGACCGCAGCATCACGCGCACCGGGATGTCCACGGCGGCGCGGACCTCCGAGAAGACGCCGCGGGAGGGCGCCAGCCCACCGGCCGCCATGTCGGTGACCAGTTCGAGGCGGTCTGCTCCCCCCGCCTGGGCCGCGATCGCGTCATCCCGGCCGAGGGCGATCACCTCAAGAATTGGTCTAGACATGTCTCCAAGATTGCCACACAACGATCGCCGGGGAAACCCGTGGCCCACAATTGATCCATGGCCGCCGACGCCACCCACGACATCCTGCTAGCCCGCTGGAGCGGGCTGCTGCACCGCTGCCAGGAGAAGTCCTACCCGGACCCGGTGCCGTTCGGCGAGAACCTCCTCACCCGCTGGGCGGAACCGCAGCGGCGGTATCACAACACCAGCCATCTCCTGGCCGTGCTGGACCACGTCGAGGAGCTCGCCCACTACTGCGCCGACCCCGACGCCGTACGGCTCGCCGCCTGGTTCCACGACGCCGTGTACCACCCCGAGCGATCGGAAAACGAGGAACGCAGTGCGCGGCTCGCCGAGCGCGCCCTGCCCGAGGCGGGCGTGACCGCGGCGCGTACGGCCGAGGTGGCGCGGCTCGTGCGGCTCACCGTCACACACGACCCGGCGGCCGGCGACACCAACGGCGAGGTCCTGAGCGACGCGGATCTCGCCGTCCTCGCAGGCCCCCCGCAGGCCTACGCGGCCTACGCCGCCGCCATTCGCCAGGAGTACGGCTTCGTCCCGCACGACGCCTTCCGCGAAGGCCGTACGGCCGTACTGCGCCAGCTGCTCGGGCTGCCGCGGCTGTTCCGCACCCCGTACGGCCACGAGCACTGGGAGCCGACCGCCCGCTTCAACCTGGCCACCGAGCTGGACCTGCTGACCGTCTGACCGGAACACCAGCCGACCGACCGGACGCGAGGACCGGCCCCGCCGCCTACGGCTTGATGTCGTAGAGGACGTTGAGCGGATCCTCCACCGGCACCCGCTCCACGCGTGAGAAACCGGCGGCCGTGGCCAGCTCCCGCACGTTCGCCTCCGGCACGCCGCACGTGCCGAGCCCGGCGCCGCCGTCCGCCAGCGAGGTGGTCATGCAGTACAGCACGCTGAACCCGTAGAACATCGCCGCCACCGGGCCCTGGTTGTCCGCTGGCCGGTCCTGGCAGTTGATCTCCAGCATCAGGTAGTCGCCGTCGTCCTCGGTGGCGGCGCGGATCGCGCGCAGCAGCCCGGCCGGGTCCGCGGCGTCGTGGATGACGTCGAAGGTGGTCACCAGGTCGTACCGGCCGGGGAGGCCCTTGGTCACGTCGAGCAGCTCGAAGCCGACCCGGTCGGACAGGCCCGCGCGCTCGGCGTTCTCCCGCGCCCGCTCGATCTGCGCCTCGAAGACGTCGAAGCCCACGAATCGGGACCGGGGGAAAGCCTTGGCGAGCGTCAGCGACGCCCGCCCCGCGCCGCACCCCACGTCGGCCGAGACGATGCCCTCCACGAGCCGCTCACCGATGTCCGGCAGTGCCGTGATCCACTCGTCGAGCATCACGCTCTCGAACCAACTGCCGGTGAACCGCTCCATGCCCCGCCAGAGGTCGGGCGGGTACTCGCTTTGCGCGACCCCGCCGCCCTCGCGGAAGGCCCGGGTCAGATGGTCGAGCGGGGCCCAGAGGGCGGGGACCATCTGGAGGGCGCCGCCCATGAACATCGGACCGTTCTCCTCGGCCAGGACCGGTGCGTGCTCGGGCGGGAGGACGAAACGGCCGCCGCGGGGCGTCTCCTCCAAGTAGCCCGCGGCCGTGAGGCCGCGCAGCCACTCACGGGCGTAGCGCTCCTGGATCCCCGTGCGGTCCGCCAGCTCCTGGCTGGTGGCCGGGCCGTTCGCCGCGAGGTCCTGGAACAGACCGAGCCGGTCGCCGAGCACACAGAGCGCCGTCACCAGGGAGCCGCTGTAATCCGCCTGGGCCTTGGTCACAAAGGCCTGGATCTTCGCCTCGTCGAGGAGCTGTTCCTCGTCGAGCGGGACGGATGTCGTCATGAGAGGCGCCCTCCTTCAGGTTTCCGAAGCGCCACCTCGCCGGGTTCTCTCAACCACCGTATTCCGGCTCATGGATCAACGCCTCTCGGCGCCCCGGCGTGCTTGGGGCGGCGCAGCCCCGCCGCTGTCAGCCGCCGCACCAGCTCCTTGCTTCCCACCTCGATGGCGCCCGCGTCCACCGCCGCACGGTAGCGCTCGCTCGGCACGTCGTAGTGGTCCCGTTCGAACGCCCGCTCCGGGGCACCGATCCGGGCCGCGAACGCGTGCAGCTCCTCGTACGAGACGTCGCTCACCAGGTGCGACCACATCCTGCCGTGGCCCGGCCAGCTCGGCGGGTCGATGTAGATCGCCACGGTCAGCGTCCCAGGACCGCGCCCAGGCCGCCCACCGGCGCGACGACCACGCCCGCCACCGTGCAGACCCAGTGCGGATCCGGTCCGAGCGCCGGCTCCACTCCCAGCGTGTGCGGGTCGGCGCCCTCCGCACAGACCGGGCACAGCGGCCACCGCCCGTACCGGTCGAGCAGCGCGTCCTGGACGTCCTGAGCGATCAGGCCTCCCACGTAGTCGACGCCTTCCGGCCACTGCTCGACCCACCAACGGCGGTGCGTCACCGCGTCCTCGACCAGCGACACGACATCGGCCTGCACCACGCCTCCTGCCGTCAGATCGTCGAGCACCAGAGCGCGCGCGGCGTGCAGGGCCTGCTCAAGCTCCATACGGACCATTGTCACGCCCTTTCCCCAGGGGTTGACGCCGCAGCTGGCTGAAAATACCTTCCAGATGTGAGCAGTGAAGTGAAGGAAACTTTCATCCCTCGCCGGCCGCCGACACCGGGCCCGGACCCGGGCGCCCTGGCCGCGAAGGTGCGTACCCTCGGTCCTTCGATGACCCGCTCGATGCAGCGCGTCGCCGTGGCCGTGGCCCAGGACCCCGCGGGCTGTGCCGCGCTCACCGTCACCGGACTGGCCGAGCGGACCGGCACCAGCGAGGCCACGGTGGTCCGCACGGCCCGCGTCCTCGGCTATCCCGGCTACCGCGACCTGCGCCTCGCGCTCGCCGGGCTCGCCGCCCAGCAGCAGTCCGGGGCCGCGCCCGCCGTCACCGCCGACATAGCGGTCGACGACCCGATCTCCTCCGTGGTCGCCAAGCTCGCGCAGGAGGAGCGGCAGTGCCTCGCCGACACCGCGGCCGGGCTCGACACCGGCCACCTGGAGTCCGCGGTCGGCGCGCTCGCCGCCGCTCGCCGGATCGATGTGTACGGGATCGGTGCGTCGAACCTCGTCGCCCAGGACCTCGTCCAGAAGCTGCTCCGCATCGGACTGATAGCGCACGCCCACGCCGACCCGCATCTGGCGGTGACCAACGCCGTGCAGCTGCGCGCCGGTGACGTCGCCGTCGCCATTACCCACTCCGGACGGACCACGGACGTCATCGAGCCACTGCGGGTCGCCTTCGACCGCGGCGCGACGACGGTGGCGATCACGGGCCGCCCGGACGGCGAAGTCGTGCAGTACGCGGATCATGTCCTGACCACGTCGACGGCGCGCGAGAGCGAGCTGCGGCCCGCGGCCATGTCCAGCCGTACGAGCCAACTGTTGGTCGTGGACTGCCTGTTCATAGGCGTGGCCCAGCGAACGTACGACGCCGCCGCCCCGGCCCTGTCCGCGTCGTACGAAGCCCTCGCCCACCGCCACAGTCACCCCAAACGCGCGTAACCCTCAGCCCGCCGGAACCGAGAAAGCCGCCCCCCATGACCTCCTCCACCGATCGCACACGGCTGCGTGCCGAGCTCGACACCCTCACCACCGAGGCCTTCCGCAGCGAGTTGGCCGAAATCGACCGGCTGCCGACCCTCGAGATCGCAAAGATCATGAACGAGGAGGACAGCACCGTCCCCGCCGCCGTCACCGCGCAGCTGCCGTCGATCGCCGCCGCGATCGACGCCACCGCCACGCGGATGGCCCACGGTGGCCGGCTCGTCTACGCGGGTGCGGGCACCGCGGGCCGGCTCGGCGTGCTGGACGCGAGCGAGTGCCCGCCGACCTTCAACACCGCCCCCACGGAGGTCATCGGGCTCATCGCGGGCGGTCCGTCCGCCATGGTGACGTCCGTCGAAGGAGCCGAGGACAGCCGGGAACTGGCGGCGAGCGACCTCGACGCGCTGGACATCAGGGTCGACGACACGGTCGTCGGCATCTCCGCCTCCGGCCGCACCCCGTACGCGATCGGCGCCGTGGAGCACGCCCGCGCCCGAGGTGCACTCACCATCGGGCTGGCGTGCAACACCGGTTCGCCGCTGGCCGCGGCGGCCGAGCACGGCATCGAGGTGGTCACCGGTCCTGAGCTGCTGACCGGCTCGACCCGCCTCAAGGCGGGCACCGCCCAGAAGCTCGTGCTCAACATGATCTCGACGATCACCATGATCCGGCTGGGCAAGACGTACGGGAACCTGATGGTCGACGTCCGCGCCTCGAACGACAAGCTGCGCGCTCGGTCGCGCCGCATCGTCTCTCTCGCGACCGGCGCCTCCGACCCGGAGATCGAGGCCGCACTGACCGCGACGGACGGAGAGGTCAAGAACGCGATCCTCACCATCCTCGCGGAGGTCGACGCTCCAACGGCAGCGAAGCTCCTCGTCGACACCAACGGCCACCTCCGCGCAGCCCTGCGCGCCGCAGGGCGCCGCGCCTAACGGACCCCAACCCCCCACACAGCAAGGCCACCGCACATGGCACCAGCACAGGACAAGAACGACGACCTGGCTTCCGCGCTCCTCCCCCTCGTCGGAGGAGCGCGGAACGTCACCGCTGTCGCCCACTGCATGACCCGGCTCCGCCTCGGACTCCGCGACCGCTCCCTCGTACAGGACGAGGCGCTGAGGGCGGTGCCCGGCGTGCTGGGCGTCGTGGCGGACGACACGTACCAGATCGTGCTCGGCCCGGGCACGGTCGCCCGCGTGACGCCGGAGTTCGAGCGACTCGTCGAGTCGGAGCGCGGCGCCGCTGCCGCCGCAACGACAGGCGCCACCGAGGCCACCAAGCCCACCGAGGCCCAGCCGCCGACGACCGCCGAGGAACTCGCCGCGCACGGCGCCGCGATCAGGGCGGCGCAGAAGCGGCGGAACGCCACTGTGGTCAAGCTCTTCCTGCGCCGGATCGCGGGCGTCTTCGTCCCGCTGATCCCCGCGCTCATCGGCTGCGGCATCGTCGCCGGCATCAACGGCCTGCTCACCAACCTGGTCAGCGCGGGCCACCTCACCTGGGCCGCCTCCCTCGTCCCGGCGCTCGCCGCCATCGCGTCCGGCTTCATGTCGCTGATCGCCGTATTCGTGGGCATCAACACCGCCAAGGAGTTCGGTGGTACGCCCGTGCTGGGCGGCGCGGTCGCGGCGATCATCGTCTACGCGGGAGTCGCCGACGTCCATGTCCTCGGCCGGAGTCTCTCCCCCGGGCAGGGCGGAGTCCTGGGGGCGCTGGGGGCGGCTCTGCTCGCGGTCCGGGTCGAGAGGTGGTGCAGAAGCCGTGTCCCGGAGTCCCTGGACGTCCTGGTCACCCCGACCGTGACGGTCCTGCTGTCGGGCCTGGTCACCCTCTTCGGTCTGATGTTCCTGGCGGGCGAGGTGTCCCAGGCGATCGGCTCGGCGGCCAACTGGCTGCTGTCGACGGGCGGTCTCGTCGCCGGCTTCGTGCTCGGCGGCCTGTTCCTCCCGCTGGTGATGCTGGGACTCCACCAAGCCCTCATCCCGATCCACACCACCCTGATCGAGCAGCAGGGCCACACCGTTCTCCTGCCGATCCTCGCGATGGCCGGCGCCGGCCAGGTCGGCGCCGCCGTGGCCGTCTACGTGCGGCTGCGCCGGAACACCTCCCTCCGCAAGACCATCCGCTCCGCCCTCCCGGCCGGACTCCTGGGTATCGGCGAGCCGCTGATCTACGGCGTCTCGCTTCCGCTCGGCCGCCCGTTCGCCACGGCCTGTGTGGGCGGCGCGTTCGGCGGTGCCTTCGTCGGCGCCGTGGCCCAGTCGGGTGACGCGGTCGGTTCCACAGCCATCGGGCCGTCCGGCTGGGCGCTCTTCCCCCTGCTGCAGGGTTCCGCGGGCCTCGCGGCGACCGTCGCCGTCTATGGGGCGGGACTCCTGGTCGGCTATGTCGCGGGATTCGTGGTCACGTACTTCTTCGGATTCAGCAAGCGGATGCTGACCGAGCTCAACGCCACCGAGCCGGTCGGCCCCGCGACCGCAGAGCCCACCCGTTCCGGACCGGCGAAGGCCACCCGCGTCTGACCGGCCGTACGGCGGCCCGGCTGCATGACGGGAAAACGCCCGAGGGCGGCACCCCGCGCAGGGGTGCCGCCCTCGGTTCGTACGGCCGGAGCGACCGATCCTCGGAAGGATCAGAAGTCCATGTCACCGCCCGGCATGCCGCCGCCGGCCGGCGCCGAGGCCTTCTCCGGCTTGTCGGCGATGACGGCCTCGGTGGTGAGGAACAGACCCGCGATGGACGCGGCGTTCTGCAGCGCGGAGCGCGTCACCTTGGCCGGGTCGATGATGCCCTCGGCGACCATGTCGACGTACTCGCCCGTCGCGGCGTTCAGGCCACGACCCGTGTCGAGGTTGCGCACCTTCTCCACGACGACGCCGCCCTCGAGACCAGCGTTGACCGCGATCTGCTTCAGCGGGGCCTCCAGGGCCAGGCGGACGGCCTGGGCACCGGTGGCCTCGTCGCCCTCGAGCTCGAGCTTCTCGAAGACCTGGGAAGCCTGGAGCAGGGCCACGCCACCACCGGCGACGATGCCCTCCTCGACGGCGGCCTTCGCGTTGCGCACCGCGTCCTCGATGCGGTGCTTGCGCTCCTTGAGCTCGACCTCGGTCGCCGCACCGGCCTTGATGACGGCCACGCCGCCGGCCAGCTTGGCGAGGCGCTCCTGGAGCTTCTCGCGGTCGTAGTCCGAGTCGCTGCTCTCGATCTCGGCGCGGATCTGGTTCACGCGGCCCTGGACCTGCTCGCTGTCGCCGGCGCCGTCGACGATGGTCGTCTCGTCCTTGGTGATGACGATCTTGCGGGCGCGGCCGAGCAGATCGAGGCCGGCGTTCTCCAGCTTGAGGCCGACCTCCTCGGAGATGACGGTGCCACCGGTGAGGATGGCGATGTCGCCGAGCATGGCCTTACGGCGGTCACCGAAGCCCGGGGCCTTGACGGCGACGGACTTGAAGGTGCCACGGATCTTGTTGACGACCAGGGTGGACAGCGCCTCGCCCTCGACGTCCTCGGCAATGATCAGCAGCGGCTTGCCCGACTGCATGACCTTCTCCAGCAGCGGAAGGAGGTCCTTCACGCTGGAGACCTTCGAGTTGACGATCAGGATGTACGGGTCGTCGAGCGCCGCCTCCATCCGCTCCATGTCGGTGGCGAAGTAGGCGGAGATGTAACCCTTGTCGAAACGCATGCCCTCGGTGAGCTCCAGCTCGAGCCCGAAGGTCTGCGACTCCTCGACGGTGATGACGCCTTCCTTGCCGACCTTGTCCATCGCCTCGGCGATGAGCTCGCCGATCTGGGTGTCGGCGGCGGAGATGGAGGCAGTGGAAGCGATCTGCTCCTTGGTCTCCACATCCTTGGCCTGCTCGAGCAGCTGGGCGGAGACGGCCTCGACGGCCCGCTCGATACCGCGCTTGAGGGCCATCGGGTTGGCGCCCGCGGCTACGTTGCGCAGGCCTTCCTTGACGAGTGCCTGGGCGAGGACGGTCGCGGTCGTCGTGCCGTCACCGGCGACGTCGTCCGTCTTCTTCGCGACCTCCTTGACCAGCTCGGCACCGATCTTCTCGTACGGGTCCTCGAGCTCGATCTCCTTGGCGATGGACACACCATCGTTGGTGATCGTGGGGGCTCCCCACTTCTTCTCGAGCACGACATTGCGGCCCTTGGGACCCAGGGTGACCCGGACGGCGTCGGCGAGCTGGTTCATCCCGCGCTCGAGGCCGCGCCGTGCCTCCTCGTCGAACGCGATGATCTTGGCCATGTGAAGTGTCCTCCACGGACTGGGGATCCCCCCGCCGAAGCAGGGGGCGGTGGATTGCTCCGGACCGCGTGGCGCCCGCGACGGACGGCCTGCACGCCCGGTGGTTCCTTGCCCCACCCGGCCTACGGGCCTCACCGACCCGGTCCTTCTGTCACTCTCAACGTCAGAGTGCTAACGCCAATGATTAGCACTCGACCCCATCGAGTGCAAGCCGCCCGAAGGGCGTCAGTGAGGGGTGGTGGTCAGGTGACGTGAGGGCGCAAGGCGGCCCGAAGGGCCTCGATGAGGGGTGGTGGTCGGGTGACGGGAGGGCGCAAGGCGGCCCGAAGGGCCTCGATGAGGGGTGGTGGTCGGGTGACGGGAGGGCGCAAGCCGCCCGAACGGCATCCATGAAGGGTGGTGGTCGGTGGGGAAGGGCTGGGGCATGACCGAGGGCCCGCCCCTCGGGGGCGGGCCCTCTCAACGCCTGTGGTCAGTCGGCGCGTGTCTTCAGCCGGCGACGCGGACCATGTCCGCCTGCGGCCCCTTCTGGCCCTGCGAGATCTCGAACTCGACCCGCTGACCTTCCTCGAGGGTGCGGTAGCCGTCCATCTGAATCGCGCTGTAGTGCACGAAGACGTCCGCACCACCGTCGACCGCGATGAAGCCGTACCCCTTCTCCGCGTTGAACCACTTGACGGTGCCTTGAGCCATCCCTAACTCCCCTATTACTGGCCCTTGCACAGGACCGCACTCCGCGGACCCGGGTCAGAACTCACCCCGACAGGTCCCCTCTGCCCAGCGGCAGGCGGAATTACGCCAGGGGTGTGCGCCGGAACGCGTCGACCGCGGCTGAATGTATCTGCACCGATGCCGTCTGCAACAGGTCAATCGGACGAGAATTCTGGCCACGGTCGATCGGAATTTTCCGCTGAATAACCCAGAATTCAGGGCAAGTCGGGCCGGGCATAGCTCACCAACACGACAAATCACGCACACAATTTGAACACAGGTTGTCGCGTTGTTGTCGCGAACTCATATGCGTTCGGCATGGACATCCGTGAAGGATCGACCAACTCTACCGCGGGCACCCCCACAGAATGGCCCCCTCCGCTTCTCTCACGGAGGGGGCCATTCCCATTACGTAAGGTTGTTGAATTACCCGCCAGCGACAGCCGGAATGATCGATACCCCCGCGCCGTCCGGTGTCGCCGTCTGCAGGCCGTCCTCGAAGCGCACGTCGTCGTCATTGACGTAGACGTTCACGAAGCGGCGGAGCTTGCCCGTGTCGTCCAGAACGCGCGCGGCGATCCCCGGGTGGTTCTTCTCCAGTGACTCGATGACCTCCGCGAGGGTCGCCCCCTCGGCGGTCACCTCGGCCTGGCCACCGGTGTAGGTGCGCAGGATGGTCGGGATACGGACGTTGACGCTCATGCGGGTTCACCTTCGGTGGGAGAGGGGGGTCGGTGGTTGAGGTCGGTTGGTCGGGTGCGGGCAAACCTCAGTCGGCTAGGCCGGCCGCGCGGAACGCGTCCAGGCTCGGGCGGATCGTCGCCGTGGGGCCGGTGGTCGGGGCCACCGCGTCAAGCGTCTTGAGGCCGTCGCCGGTGTTCAGCACCACGGTCTCGCCGGCCGGGTCGAGCTGACCCGTCTCCACCAGCTTGCGCAGCACTCCCACCGTCACGCCACCCGCGGTCTCCGCGAAGATGCCCTCGGTGCGGGCCAGCAGCTTGATGGCGTCGACGATCTGCTCGTCGGTCACGTCCTCCACGGCACCACCCGTACGGCGGCAGATGTCCAGCACGTACGGCCCGTCGGCCGGGTTGCCGATCGCCAGCGACTTGGCGATCGTGTCCGGCTTCACCGGCCGTACGACGTCGTGGCCGTCCTTGAAGGCCCGCGACACCGGCGAGCAGCCTTCGGCCTGGGCTCCGAAGATCTTGTACGGCTTGTCCTCGACCAGACCGAGCTGGATCAGCTCCTTCAGCCCCTTGTCGATCTTCGTGAGCTGGGAGCCGGAGGCGATCGGGACGACGAGGTTGTCCGGGAGGCGCCAGCCGAGCTGCTCGGCGATCTCGTACGCCAGGGTCTTCGACCCCTCGCCGTAGTACGGACGCAGGTTGACGTTGACGAAGCCCCAGCCCGAGCCGAGCGGATCGCCGATCAGCTCGGAGCAGAAGCGGTTCACGTCGTCGTACGTGCCCTCGATACCGACCAGGTCGCCGCCGTATACGGCCGCCATGACGACCTTGCCCGCCTCCAGGTCATGCGGGATGAACACACAGGACCGGAAGCCCGCGCGGGCGGCCGCGGCGCCGACCGCGCCCGCGAGGTTGCCCGTCGAAGAGCAGGACAGGGTGGTGAACCCGAAGGCCCGCGCCGCCTCGACGGCGATCGCGACGACCCGGTCCTTGAAGGAGTGCGTCGGGTTCCCGGAGTCGTCCTTGACGTGCAGACCGCCGGTGACGCCCAGTTCGCGGGCGAGGTTGTCGGCCTTGACCAGCTTGGTGAAGCCGGGGTTCAGGTTCGGTTTGTCGGCGACGTCCGCGGGGACGGGCAGCAGCGGCGCATAGCGCCAGATGCTGTTGGGACCGGCCTCGATCCGCTTCCGCAGGTCGCCGGGATCGCCGCTCGGCAGCTCGTACGCCACCTCGAGCGGCCCGAAACACACCTCGCAGGCGAAGATCGGGCCGAGCCCGAAGCGCTCGCCGCACTCGCGACAGGACAGCGCGGCGGCAGGTCCGAGAGAGACGGTTCCGGTGCTGCTTGCGACGGTTTGCACAGCCATGGAGGCGAGGCCCTTTCTCCTCATCTTCCTCGCGACGGACTTCGCCACGAGACGGAATTGGCACCTTCCCTAGCCGGGAGCCTCGCGCCGAAACACGGGCCGACTGGAGGGTTGCCGGGGCTTCAACGGGCCGTTCCCTCTGCCCCTCTGGATGAGCGGTATGGCACCGGGACGGCGCCCGGGCGTTTGTGCGCGCGGTCACCCCGACATCAAGTGGACTCGCGCGTTGTTCAAGACTGTAACCGAAGGCCCGGACACTTGAGATAGTCGTCCGAACCGCGAGACGGATCACCGTCGCACCCATCGGACCGTCCAACCGCCCACCGATCCTCGAGCATCAGGGAGACGAGCGTACGTGCTGGAAGAAGTGGAGCGCTGGCTGGAACGCCGCTCCTGGTCGGCCGGCGACCGTCCGCTGAGCCGACTCCTCACCGCGAAGCGCGCCGCGGGTCGCGACGGCACGGTCAGCGTCGTGCTCCCCGCCCTGAACGAGCAGGCCACGGTCGGGGCGATCGTCGAGACGATCCGACGCGAGCTGATGACCGAGTCGGTCCCGCTCGTCGACGAGCTGGTGGTCCTGGACTCCGGCTCCACCGACCGTACGGCCGAGGTCGCCGCGGCGGCCGGAGCCCGCGTGGTCGACCGGGACACCGTGCTGCCGCGGCTGCCCGCGCTGCCCGGCAAGGGCGAGGTGCTGTGGCGCTCGCTGCTGGTCACCGGCGGCGAGATCGTCTGCTTCGTCGACGCCGATCTGCGTGACTTCTCCGCCCGCTTCGTCTCGGGGATAGTCGGCCCGCTGCTCACCGAGCCCGGGGTACAGCTGGTGAAGGCCATGTACGACCGGCCGCTCGGCGAGCAGGTGGGACCTCCCGCCGGAAGCGAGCAGGGGGGCAGGGTGACCGAACTGGTCGCCCGGCCGCTGCTCAATCTGCACTGGCCGCAGCTGGCCGGCTTCGTCCAGCCCCTGGGCGGCGAGTACGCGGCCCGGCGCTCGCTGCTGGAGCAGCTGCCGTTCCCCGTCGGTTACGGGGTCGAGCTGGGCATGCTCATCGATGCGCTGGATCTCGTCGGGCTCGACGCCCTGGCCCAGGTGGACGTCGGTATACGACGCCACCGCCATCAGAGCGGACAGGCACTGGGCCGGATGGCCGCGACGATCTACCGCACCGCACAGGCCCGGCTGGCGCGCGGCCATCTCGTACGGCCGGTGCTGACCCAGTTCGCCCGGACCGACGACGGTTTCACCCCCTCGGTGCACGAGGTGGCGGCGGACGAACGCCCCCCGATGATCACGATTCCCGAGTACCGGACCCGCCGTGCAACGCACAGCGGCCGGGTGGCCTGACCGCCCGGCGCCGTGCGCCGACCGCACGCCGGCGCGCGCCGCGACGACGCAGCCGTACGTTTGCGCGGATCCCCAGCGGGCTAGGCTCGCGGCATGGTCGCAGAGCAGCAGGCTGCCCGGGTACTCGTCGCGTCCAACCGCGGTCCGGTCTCGTACGCCCTGCCCGAGGACGGTCTTCCAGGGCCAGGCGGCGGCCCCGGCAGGAGGGCTCCCGCGCTCATCGCCAAGCGCGGCGGCGGCGGGCTGGTCTCCGGGCTGAGCGCGATCGGGCCCGAGGAGGGTGCGCTCTGGGTGTGCGCGGCCCTGGGCGACGGCGACCGCGAGGCCGTACGCCGCACGGCCGGCGTGCTCAATCCGGCCGACACCGGCGGCCGTGCCGTGCGGATGCTCGACATCGACCCCGAGGTCTTCTCCGCCGCCTACAACGGGATCGCCAATTCGGTGCTGTGGTTCGTCCACCACATGCTGTACCAGACCCCACTCGAGCCGGTCTTCGGCACCGAGTTCCGCGCGCAGTGGGCGGCGTACGAGGCGTACAACGCCGCCTTCGCCGACGCGCTCGCCCAGGAGGCGGCCGAGGGCGCCGCCGTCCTCGTGCAGGACTACCACCTGTGCCTGGTCCCCGGCATGCTCCGCCGGCGCCGCCCGGACCTCCGCATCGGCCACTTCTCCCACACGCCCTGGGCCCCGCCGGACTACTTCCGGCTGCTGCCCGACGACATCGCCCGCCAGCTGCTGCGCGGCATCCTGGGCGCGGACCGGGCGGCGTTCCTGACCCACCGCTGGGCCGACGCCTTCGCCGCGTGCTGCGCGGACGTGCTCGGCGCGGAGACGGACTCGGCGGCCGTCGTCCACGATGTGGGGGCACCCCTGGGGGCACCTCCCGGACGGAGTCTGGGGGTGGGGGCACCCCCGGCGGTAGCTGGGGGAGGCCGGACGACCCGGCTCGGCGTGCACGGGCTCGGGGCCGACGCCGACTTCCTGCGTGAGCGGGCGCACCGCGAGGATGTCGACGAACGGCTGGCGGCCCTGCGGGAGCAGATCGACGGGGACCGTCTGGTGATCGTCCGCGTGGACCGCACCGAGCTGTCGAAGAACATCGTGCGCGGCCTGTACGCGTACCGGCAGCTGCTCACCGACCGGCCCGAGTGGCGCGGACGGGTCGTCCACCTCGCCTTCGCCTATCCCTCACGGCAGGACCTGCGCGTGTACCGCGACTACACCGCGGAGGTGCAGCGGGTCACCGACGAGATCAACTCCACCTTCGGCACCGATGCCTGGCGGCCGGTGATCCTCCATGTGCGGGACGACTTCGCGCGTTCGCTGGCCGCCTACCGGCTCGCGGACGTGGCGCTGGTCAACCCGATCCGCGACGGAATGAACCTGGTCGCCAAGGAGGTCCCCGTGGTGTCGGACGAGGGCTGCGCGCTCGTGCTGTCGCGGGAGGCGGGCGCGTACGAGGAGCTCGGCGAGGAGGCCCTCGTGGTCAACCCGTACGACGTGATGGGCACGGCACAGGCGCTGCACGAGGCGCTGTCGATGCCGGCGGGGGAGCGTGCGGAACGCACCAAGCGGCTGGCAGCCGCGGCGACGGCCCTTCCGCCGCAGCGGTGGTTCCTGGACCAGTTGGGCGCCCTCAGGGCGGGTTAGCCGTTCTGGTGCTGGCTACGACAGTGGTGGCTGGGACAGCGCTTCGGCCAGCGCACTGAGCAACTCGACGACGCCGGACGGGCCGTCGACCACGATGTCCGCCCGGTCGGCGAGTTCGGTGACCTCCGCGCTGCCGCTGCACACCAGGACGCCCGGGGTGCCGTGGGATCTGAGCTCCGCCACGGCCCCGAAGGCGGCCAGGTCACCGAGGTCGTCCCCGGCGTAGAGCACGCAGCGCGCGCCCGACTCGCGCAGGAATTCCGTGAGCGCGACGCCTTTGTCGACGCCCGGCGGGCGCAGTTCCAGCACCAGGCGCCCCGGCTCGACGATCAGCCCGTGCCGTGCGGCCAGCTCGTGCAGCGGTGCCGACAGCTGTTCGAACGCGCCCTGCGGGTTCTCGGCCCGGCGGGTGTGGACGGCGATGGCCCGGCCCTTGTCCTCGACGTAGGTGCCGCGCCAGGCGCCCTCGCGGTCGAGGACGCGGGGCAGCTCGGCCTGGGCGGCGGCGACCCCGGGATGCGGGGCCGGGGCGCGCACGGTGCCGGTCGCCGCGTCCCAGCGCTCCGCGCCGTAATGGCCCAGCACCACCAGATGCCCGAGGCCGGGAACTCCGGTGAATCCCCCGTACCGTACGGCGACCTCTGCCGGGCGGCCGGTGATCACCGCGACCGAGCCGACGAGAGGCGCCAGTCGGGTCAGGGCGGGTACGGCGCCGGGGTGGGCGCGCGCCCGGTCCGGGTCCGGCACGATCGGTGCGAGCGTGCCGTCGAAGTCGAGCGCCACGACGGCCTGTTCGGGCCGCTCCAGCAGCGCGGCGAGACCGTCGCGGCCGACGGGGGTGACCGGCATCGGCAGAGGGTCCGGGATACCCATGCGGCGACCCTACCGTCCACCACCGCGTCAGCGACTGCCGCGACGCCTCTCACGGACCCGTCGGAGGCGGTTCACCGTCACCGGGTCGAGGGCGAGCGCCCGTGGATCGTCGATCAGCGCGTTCAGCAGCTGGTAGTAGCGGGTCGGGGAGATGCCGAGCCGCTCTCTTATGGCCCGCTCCTTGGCTCCGGGCCCCGGCCAGCTGCGGCGCTCCAGACCGAGCACCGCCCGATCGCGGTCGGACAGACCGCCGCCCTCCCCTTCCGTCATCCGTTCACCTTAACGGCCCGCCAGGCCCTGTCCGGTCGATCATGCCGGGCTCGCGGCGTCTGGTGCCGCGCCCTGATCCGGCCTGATCGACCGGACAGGACCTAGTGCTCCTCGTTCCGGTGCGCGGTCTGCTCCGCCTGGGCCTCGCGCTGCAGCGCGGACAGCACGCCTTCCGGGTCTCCGCCGTCCTCCACCGCCGTGCCGATCGTTGTCTTGAGCTGGGCGACCACGGGGCCCCAGGACAGCTTGTTCTGCGGGTAGAACTGGGCGGTCGGCAGCTGGTCGAGGAACTCCCACAGGTGTGTGTACCTCTTGTCGGCGCGCATCGCCTCGGAGGCGGACGTGGTGGTCGGCAGCAGATCGTACTGGTGACAGAACCTCAGCACGTTGTTCTGCTGGAAGACGAAGTTGAGAAACTTGCCGACCTGCTCGCGGTGGCCGTTCTGCTTGAAGGCCATCATCCAGTCGGCGACGCCCGCGCTCGACTTGGACTCCCCTTCCTTGCCGGGCAGCGGCGCCGTGCCGTACTTCACGCCCCGCGCGTTGATCTGCTGCATGAGCGCCGGATGGCTGTTGATCATGCCGACCTCGCCGCGGCCGAAGGCCGCGTTGAGCTGCTCGCGGTTGGTCTTGCCGGGCTGGGGGTTCGTCAGGCCCTTGCCGACCAGCTCGTCGCGCAGCCACTCGAAGGTCTTGATGTTCTCGTTCGAGTCGAATGCGTAGCTGTCGACGTGGTCGAGGAGGCCGCCACCGCCGCTGAGCGTCCAGTTGAGTGTCTCGGCCTGCGGCTCCTCCGGCCCGAACGGCAGCCCGTACGGCACCGGCACACCGGCCTGCTTCAGCGCTTCGGCCTTCTCCTGGAGCTCTTCCCAAGTCGTGGGCGGCTCGGTGATGCCCGCCTTGGCGAACAGCATCTTGTTGTAGACCAGGACCCGGGTGCTCGAGACGAACGGGAGCCCGTACTGCACGCGGTGGACCTCGCCGGCCCGTGCGAGGCCCCCCACGAAGTCGGCCTGGGTGGGGATGGAGAGCAGCTGATCCGCTCGGTAGAGCTTGTCGTCCTCGGCGTATTGGGCGTAGGCGCCGATCTGGGCCATGTCCGGAGCGTTGCCGCTCTCGACCATCTCGTGGACCTTGCGGTCGACAACGTTCCAGCTGTGGATGGTGACGTCGACCTCGATGCCGGGGTTCTGGGCCTCGAACTCCCGGGCCAGCGCGTTCCAGTACCGCTTGGAAGAGTCGCCCGGATCATCGCCGTAGTCGGCCGCGACCAGCGTGATTCTCACGTTCCCCGAGGCGATGGAGTCGCTTCCGCATCCGGTGAGCGTGAGCGCAAGCGCCGTCGTGGCTGCTGTCACTAAGACCTTCTTGAATAGCCGCACCACCGCTATACCCCCTCTGTGATGAGTGCCGCTTCTCGTGACCGGGCTCCCCCGCCCGGTCACAGGGTGCGAGTCTTCCCCCAAAACCCGCACCAGGTCCAGACCAAAGGCGCTTCCTGTTGCGGGGCGCCCTTCCCTCGCCCAGGTCAGGGCTGCTATCCACGGACGAACGGTCACCGTCACCTGTCGCCGTCGCCGTTCGCCGATCGCACCGAAGGAGCAGCGAGCATGTCCTCAGCCGAGGAGTCCCGTACCGCGTCCCGTACCGCAGCCGAGATCGCCACCCAGCCAGGCTGTTGGCGGCGGGCGGCGGAGGCGGGGGCCTCGGTGGCAGGGCTGCCGGAGCCGGGCGAGCGGGTCGCCCTCACCGGGTGCGGCACATCGTGGTTCATGGCACAGGCCTACGCGGCGCTGCGGGAGGCGGCGGGGCTGGGGGAGACGGACGCCTTCGCCGCGTCCGAGTTCCCCCTCGACCGCTCGTACGACCGGGTCGTCGCGATCACCCGTTCGGGCACCACGACGGAGATCCTGAACCTGATGTCCGCCGTACGCGGCCGGACCGCCACAACCGCGCTCACCGCCGACCCGACGACCCCGGTCATCGACGCGGCCGACAACGTCGCGGTGCTGGACTGGGCGGACGAGGAGTCGGTGGTGCAGACCCGCTTCGCGACCACGGCGCTCGCACTGCTGCGGGCGGGACTGGAGGCGGACGGCTCCCAGCCGGCCGGAGTGAAGACGGTGGCGGAAGCCGCGGTCGACGCCGAACTCGCCGTCACCCAGCCCCTGATGACGGCGGTGCTCGGCGCGGAGCAGTGGACCTTCCTGGGACGCGGCTGGACCTGTGGGCTGGCGCAGGAGGCGGGCCTGAAGCTGCGGGAGGCGGCCGGAGCCTGGGCCGAGTCGTACCCGGCGATGGAGTACCGGCACGGACCGATCTCGATCACCGGCCCGAACCGGGTGGCGTGGATGTTCGGCGCCCTTCCGGAAGGGCTGGCGGGCGATGTCACCCGGACGGGTGGGACGCTGCTCGCCGACTCCGACAGCACGACGGGACCGCGGGCGCTGGATCCGATGGCCGACCTGGTCCGCGCCCAGCGACTCGCCGTCGCGGTAGCGGAGTCCAGGGGCTACGACCCGGACCGCCCCCGCAACCTCACGCGCAGCGTAATCCTCGCCGGATAGGCCGCTCCGCGCCGCGGAAAGACATCGCCGCGGTCGTTATGGGTCCCGGCGCGACTGGCTGCTGACGGGTGGTGCTGGCTTGGCTGGGGCGGGTGTCGCCCGGCTCGCGTGCGGCTGCTGGGTGACCGGCCCCCGGGCTCCCCCCACCGAACTCCCGGGTGCCACCCGAACTCGCCCGTGCCCGGCCAGCCCGACGGCCCAGTGGCGGGCCGGTCGCCCGGGTGACGCCGCGGCGTCAGGGCTCGATCTTCAAATCCTTGCGGAGCACCGCACAGGGGCGGTGGAGCCTGCGGTCCTCGCGGTGGTCGATCACCTCGTAGCCGAGGGCGGTCCAAAAGGCCAGTGCCTTCGGGTTGTTCTCCAGCACCGCGAGCCGTACACCCGTGTGGCCCGCCACCCGCAGCCGCTCCTCGACGAGCCCGGCCAGTTCACGCCCGTACCCGGTCCGCTGTTCTTGGCCGTGCACCATCAGCAGGCCGATCCACGGGTCCGGGTCGTCCGGATCCGGATGCTCGGCGAGTGTGATGGCGACACCCAGCAGGCGGTGGCCCTCCCGGGCGAGCAGCACCTCGGCCTCGGGGCGCGCCAGCTCCTCGGCGAGGCTCGCCGCGACGTGCTCGGGGCGGATGTCCTCCGGATCGGGGAAGTCACCGCTGATCCGCTGGAAGGCCGGGTCGGAGCGGTAGAGCGCGGTCAGCTCGTCGAGCAACGGAGCCGGAAGGCCGTGCAGCCCGTCGTCAGGCTCTTCCGGCGCTGTCAGCCCGTCTCCGGAGAGCGTCAGCGGTTCGAGGATCATGTCTCGACGCTAACGCCGTCGGCCCCCGGTTCGCGAAGAACCGGGGGCCGTACGAACCGGGGGCCGACGAGACCGCCGACGAGACCTCAGACGTTGACGCCGAAGTCCTGGGCGATGCCGGTCAGGCCGGATGCGTAGCCCTGGCCGACCGCGCGGAACTTCCACTCCCCGGCGTTGCGGTACAGCTCGCCGAAGACCATGGCGGTCTCGGTCGCCGCGTCCTCGCTGAGGTCGTAACGGGCGATCTCGGAGCCGCCGGCCTGGTTGATGATGCGGATGTACGCGTTCCGCACCTGGCCGAAGTTCTGGGACCGGGTCTCGGCGTCGTAGATGGAGACCGGGAAGACGATCTTGTCGACATCGGCGGGCAGAGCCGCCAGGTTCACATTGATGGCCTCGTCGTCGCCCGCGCCTTCACCGGTGCGGTTGTCACCGGTGTGCACGATCGTCTGGTCCGGGGTGGACTTGTTGTTGAAGAAGACGAAGTGGCCGTCGGAGACCACCCGCCCGCCCGGGTTGACGGCGATCGCGCTCGCGTCGAGGTCGAAGTCCGTGCCGGTGGTGGTGCGGACGTCCCAGCCGAGGCCGACGGTGACCGCGGTGAGGCCGGGCGCCTCCTTGGTGAGCGAGACGTTGCCGCCCTTGGACAGGCTTACAGCCATGGGAGTCCCTTTCCACGTCGTGAAGTCCGCTGCGTATCGGTGACGAAGCTACCGTCATCCTCCACAACGCGAAGCGGGCAACGCCGGGTTCCGCCGTCGCGTCGTTTTCCTCACCCGCTTCCTCACCCGCCGCTCGAAAAGCGAGTGACGGGACCTCCCCGATCCGGGATCATGGACGTATGTCCGGGCCTCATCGGGAGTCCGGGGGCCGTCCCCCGGGCAAGCACCGCATCCGCGGCTCGGTCTCCCTTCCGGAGGCCGAGCTCAGGTGGCGTTTCTCCCGTTCGTCCGGCCCCGGCGGCCAGCACGTCAATACCAGCGACAGCCAGGTCGAGCTCCGCTTCGACCTCGCGGCGACGGAAGCACTGCCGCCGGTGTGGAAGAAGCGCGCGCTGGAGCGGCTCGCGGACCGCCTCGTCGACGGTGTGGTGGCCGTACGGGCGTCGGAGCACCGCTCGCAGTGGCGCAACCGCGAAGCCGCGGCCGTACGGCTGGCCGCGCTGCTCGCCGAGGCGACGGCCCCGCCGCCGAGGCCGCGCCGCCCGACGCGGATCCCCAGGGGCGTCAACGAGCACCGGCTGCGCGAGAAGAAGAAGCGCAGCGAGACCAAGCGCGGCCGCAGCGCCCGCGATTGGTAGCCGACGTCCGCTCAGCTACCCCAGCCGCCGATAGCGGCTGCGGAAATACAGCAGCGGGCCGCCCTCCGCGCTCGGCGTACTGGCCGTCAGCACCCGCCCGATCACCAGCGTGTGGTCCCCCGCCCGCACCCGCTGCTCGGTACGGCACTCCAGCACCGCGAGCGCGCCCCCCACGAGCAGCGCCCCCGCCGCCTTCCCCCGCTCGTGGACGATGTCCTCGAAGAGGAGCCGATCGCTGATCCGCCCCTTCATCGCGAACCGCCCGGCGATGTGACGCTGGCTCTCGGAGAGCACGGACACCGCCCACAGCGGCTGGCGCTCGAGCAGCTCGTCCATCCGGGACTCGTTGCGAACGCTCACCATCACCAGCGGTGGGTCAAGTGACACCGACATGAACGCGGTGGCCGTCATGCCGACGTCCTCGCCACTCGGCCCGTCCTCCGGATCGAACGCGGTCACCAGCACCACACCCCCCGCCAGCCGGGACAGGGTGGCGCGGAATTCGTCGTCGCTCACCCCATCAGCATGGGGGATGATCTCGGCACACGGGGCAGGGCTCTTCTGCAACACGCGAGGAACGCTATCCGGCCCGCCACGGCACGCGCATCGGACCCCGGTCCCAGCCGGGTCCTAGGACCCGCGGCGGAGGCTTCCGGCGCATTCCTGCCAACGTTGTCATCACGCGCCACCTGGAATTTGCGTTCAGTAACGTAACGGGAATTCGATCACCCCCTGTTCAACTCTTCACCACTGACTGTGACTTGAGTCACAGCAGGCACGAATTGTTGACCCTGTGTACCGGGTGAGCAGCTCGCTGTGATTCAGTGGCGGGAAACAGGACGAGGACCCTGGAGTTGCTGTCGAGGTCTCGGGGGGTGCGAGCGATGGAGACGGAGTCGGAGCCGTACGTCCGCCTCGCCACCCTGCGCCAGCTCCACCACGTGGTGGCGGACCTCAACACCGCCCGCAGCCTCGCGGACACCCTGCAGACCGTCGCCGACGGCGTCGTCGGCGGCCTCGGCTACGAACTCTCCGCCGTGAACCTCGTACGGCCCGACGGCGATCTCGTCGTCGCCGCCGTCGCCGGCAGCGCCGGAGCGGAAGCCCTCATGGCCGGGCGGATCGGCTCCCGTGCCGCCTGGGAGCGCTGGCTCACCATCGGCGAACGCTGGGGCGAGCTGCGGTTCATCCCGCACACCGAAGGCTGGGCGCTGGCCGACGACGACATCCCGCAGTTCCACTGCGACGGCCCCGAGCCCCGGTTCGCGGACGAGTGGCACCCGATGGACCGGCTGCTCGCGCCCATGTACTCCGCCAGCGAGGAGCTGCTTGGCGTCATCGCCGTCGACCGTCCCGGCAACGGGCGCAGGCCCGGCCCGTGGGGACGTGAGGCCCTGCAGATGTACGCCTTCCAGGCGGCCATCGCGATCAGCAACGCCCGTCTTCGGGCCAACATGCAGCGCGCTCTCGTCCGGCTGGAGCGCGAACAGCAGGCCCTGCGCGCCAGCGAGGAATCCTTCCGCCAGGCGTTCGAGTACGCACCCAGCGGGATGGCCATCGCCGAGATGGGGGGCGACCAGCACGGACGTCTCCTGCGCACCAACGACGCCCTGTGCCGGCTGCTCGGCCGGCCCGCCTCCGCGATGCGCCGCTACTCCTTCTCGGACCTGGTGCACCCCGAGGACATCGGCACCCTGCTGCGGACGTCCGCCGAGGGCGGCCGCGCCGAGCTGCGGCTCGCCCGCCGCGACGGCACATACGTCTGGGTGTCGCTGCGCAACTCGGTGGTCGCCGACGCCGCCGACGGGCCGCGCTTCCTGCTCACCCACGTCGAGGACATCGAGGACCGCAAACGCCACGAGCTGCAGCTGGCGCACCGCGCCAGCCACGACTCCCTCACCGGGCTGCCCAACAACGCCGAGCTGCGAGCCCGGCTGGGCGCACGGCTGTGCAACCGGCCGCCGGCGCTGGGGGCGAGCAGCGCCACGCTGGACGTGGCGGGCGAGCCGTACGAGAGCGCCTTGTCGCGGTACGGGGGCGCGGCATACGGCCCCACCGACGTCGAGACGGACGAGAACGGCTTCCGCTCCGACGGCTTCGACGCCCCCTTCGGCGGCCCACCGCAGTCGATGGTGCCGTACGACCACCATGTGCACACGGTCGCTCCGCCCGAGGGCGAGGCAGACGACGGTACGAAGGGGCTCGCCGTCCTCTTCTGCGACCTCGACGGCTTCAAGTCGATCAACGACCGCTTCGGGCACCACACGGGTGACGCCGTCCTGATCGCGGTGGCGCGGCGGCTGACGAGCGGAGTCCGGGACGGCGATACGGTCGCCCGCCTCGGCGGCGACGAATTCGTCGTCCTGGCGGACGGCCTCGGCCGTGCGGACGCCCAGGACCTGGCGGTCCGCCTGCGCAACGCGATCATTCCGCCGATCCGCGTCGACGGGCGGGCGGTGCGGGTGGGCGCAAGCTTCGGCATCAGCTGGGCGAGCTGCGGCATGTCGGCGGAGGAGGTCCTCCAGTCGGCGGACCAGCGCATGTACGTCGAGAAGCGCTCCCGCGCCAAAACCAACCGCCGCGCGGGCTGACCCCCCAGCACCCCATGGGCCGCCCGCCGCATGGGCCGGCCACCGGCCGACACAGCCCCGCCCCCGACTGCCGGAGGCCAGCCCCCCCCCGCCTCGGCGAGGAGACGCACGGCTGCAAGCCACCAAGCGACCACCACAACGTGCACGGACACCAGCCCAGACCGCCTCGCCGTCAGCGGCCGGGAGTCAGCACCTGCCCCCGTCGGCCGGAGGCCAGCCTCCGCCTCCGGCGGTCGGAAGCCAGCACCTCCCCTCGGCGAGGACGCATGGGCGCAAGCCAGGAACGACCACCGCAACGAGCGCGGACGCCGACCGAGACGCCGCGCGGAGGCCAGCCCCCCGCGAGGGGGCGTACGGGTGCAAGCGGGGAACGGCCGCCGCGGCGAGCGGGTAGGCTCGGTCGGTCGGTGGTGCCATCGCGCGGCAGGGTCACGGAGCCGTGCCAGGCAGGAACGCCGAGTGAATCGACCATGAATATTCGCCATCCGGACAGCACATCCCCTATCGAGGCCGCCCCGGCCCTGATAAGGACCTGTCCAGTACCTCGATCATGGGTACCAGTGGCACGAAAACCAGTTGGGGAGTGACAGGGGATGACGGCCGGGAACACCGGGGCGGGCACGCCTGAGAACGACGATCCCTTCGCGTACCTGTACCGGTCGGAGGGCGGCGACGCGGACGCGGACGCCGCTCCCCGTACCGGCGGCTACGGCTACCCCCATACCGCCCCGCAGCCCGGCGTCCCCCGCACCTCGTACAACCAGGTCTCCCGGGTCGGCGAGCGCCGCTACGGCGGCGGCCAGCAGGCCCCGCAGTCGCCGTACGGCGCCCAGCCGGCGAACCCGCACTACGCCGCCCCCGAGACCCTCCCCGGGGGCGCCCCGCGCCAGCCCGCCCCCTCCCACGGCGGCGCCGGGCACGGCGGCGGGCGCGGCCCCAACAGCCGGGCCCTGCTCATCGCCGCCATCGCGGTCGTCGTCACCGTGCTGATGGGCATAGGTGTGGCGCTGCTCACCGGCGGCGAGGACAAGGGGTCCGAAGCCCAGAACCCGTCGCCCACCGACAAAGGCCAGGACCAGCCGGGCGACGACCCCGGCGGGAACGACGACCAGCAGTTCACCCCGAAGAAGGTGGACGCGGCCTCCCTCCGCCTGGGAGGCCCGGCCGCCATCGCGAACGACGTCCCGAACGCCCGCTCCAGGACCGGGCGGTACGTCACCATGAACGCCGTGGGCGCGACGGTCACCTGGTCCGTGAACGTGCCCAAGGACGGTGAGTACACGCTCTTCACCGCCTATGGAGTCGGGGGCGAGGATGCCAACGCGACGCTGACCGTGAACGGCACCCCTCGCGCTGAGCCCCTCAAACTGGCCAACTACGCCAAGGCGGAGGACGGCCAGTGGGACCGGGGCTGGACGGACAGGTACGACTGGCTCCAACTCAATAAGGGCACGAACACCCTCGTGCTGTCCTGCAACGACGGCAATCAGTGCGCGTTCAACCTGGACTATGTGCAGCTGAAGGCGGGTCACGTCAAGGACTAGCGGACCTCTCCGCACGATCGGGACGGCGCGAGCAGGGCCAGAAAGGCCGCCACGGTCTCGGCCATCGCGTCCCGGGCCGGCGCCACGTACCGGCGAGGGTCGACCACCCGCGGATGCGAATCCAGATACGTCCGCACGGCCCCGGTGAAGGCCGTGTTGAGGGCCGTCCCGATGTTGATCTTCACCATGCCTGAGGCGACGGCCCGCCGGAGCTCCTCGTCCGGGACGCCCGACGAGCCGTGCAGCACCAACGGCACCGGCACGGCGTCCCGCAACCGGGCGATCAGCTCGTGGTCCAGCGCCGCCGTGCGCTCGGTCATCGCGTGCGAGCTGCCGACCGCGACGGCGAGCGCGTCCACGCCGGTGTCGGCGACGTACGCGGCCGCCTCAGCCGGGTCGGTCCGTACCCCCGGGGCGTGCGCGTCCAGGGGGCGGTCCCCCGTGCCGGTGGCCGAAGGCGGATCGCCGCTCTTGCCGCCCACCCTGCCCAGCTCCGCCTCCACCCAGATGCCCCGCGCATGGCCCCAACCCACCGCTTCCGCCGTGGCCTTGACGTTGTCGCCATAGCCGAGCCCGGAGGCGTCGAACATCACCGAGCTGAAGCCCTCGGCGTGCGCGCTGTGCAGCAGGTCCACCGACTCGACATGGTCGAGGTGGAGGGAGAGGGACGCCGTTGAGGCCCGGGCCACGGCGCGGGCGGCGGCGGCGATCGGAGCGAGTCGTCCGCCGTGGAACTTCACAGCGTTCTGGGAGATCTGGAGTACCGCCGGTCTGCCCGCGGCCTCCGCACCCGCGGCGATCGCCTCGGCGTGCTCCAGGGTGATGACGTTGAACGCGGCGACGGCGTGACCCGCGCTCCGTGCCTGCGCGATGAGATCCCCAGTACCGACGAGTGGCATACGCGCCCTTTCCCACATCCGGGCCGAGGCCACCTCGGCCGCCTGACGCCCCAACGCTCAGCGCCGTCCTGCGCCACCGAGTGACGCGCGCGCCCTCCCGCCACAGGAAGGACCCGCCCGGCTCATGCGCGGACCGCGCGGTCCGACCGGTCGCAGACCTCGATCCGCGGGAGCAGCTCCTCGTACGTCGCGCGGTCGAACTCGCCCGCCACCGGCATCCGTACGGCCGCCGCCGACAGGGCCACCGCCCGCGCCAGCCGGTCCGGCCACGACAGGCTCTCCACCAGACCCGACAGCAGTCCGGCCACGGCCGCGTCGCCCGCACCCGTCGGGTTGCCCGCGAGGCGGCGCGGCGGGCGGGCGTGCCAGCTGCCGCCAGCCGTCACCGCGACCATGCCGTCCGCCCCGAGCGAGGCCGCGACGGCGCGGGCGCCGCGACGGCGGGCGTCCTGCGCGGCGCGCACGGGTTCGGTGGAGCCGGTGAGCCCGGCCAGCTCGTCGGCGTTCGGTTTGACGACGTCGGGGCGTGCGGCGATACCGCGGCGCAGCGGCTCGCCGCCAGTGTCCAGCAGGACGGGAACGCGAGCCGCCTGCGCCTCGCGTATCAGCTGCGCGTACGTGCCGACCGGCAGGCCCGGCGGCAGGCTGCCGCACAGCGCGACGGCATCGGCCTCGCCGAGGAGGGTGAGGTAGCCGGTGAGGAAGGCCTCCCACTCGTGCCGCGCGATGGTCGGCCCGGGCTCGTTGAACTGCGTCGTGTCACCGGACGCCGCGTCCACGACTCCGACGGTCCGTCGGCTCGCCCCGTCGACGGGAGTGAGCGCGTCGACCAGGGCCTCGCCGGCCGACGGGCCTGGCTGCGCCGCGAGCAGGGTCCGTAGCCGCTCGCCGGTCGGACCGCCCGCGAAGCCGGTGACCACGGCGCGGTGTCCGAGTCCGGCCAGCACACGGGCCACGTTCAGCCCCTTGCCGCCCGGCCGCTCCGACACCTCCGAGACGCGGTGCGTGGCAAGGGGACGCAGCCGCGGCACGTGGTAGGTGATGTCGAGCGCGGCGTTGAGCGTGACCGTGAGGATCACCAGTCCCCCTCTCCTTCCCGCAGCGTGGGGGTGCCACCCGGACCGTCAGGCCCAGGGGGAGCGCGTAGTCATACGGACACGTGCGCGAACGATCATGCCACCGCCGGCTCCCGGGGGCGACCCCTCGTGCGCCCAAAAGGGCGGTCGGCCGGGACCTGCGGGTCGGCGGGCCCGCGCCAACGCCCGTAGGACTCAGCCGAGTTCGGGGGGAACCAGCCAATCTCCCTTGCGCATGACGCCCACCAACCCGAAGTCACCGTCCAGCACCACCAGGTCCGCGTCCTTGCCCGGCTCCAGCGAACCGATCCGGTCGTACATGCCCAGCAGCCGCGCCGGATTCGCCGAGATCGCCTCGACGACCTGCTCGACCGGCAGCCGGTCCACCAGCACTGCACGCCGGAACGCCTGGTCGAGGGTGAGCGTCGATCCGGCGATCGAGCCGCCCGCGACCAGACGGGCGACCCCGTCCTTGACCTCGACCTCCATCCCGCCGAGCGGATAGCGCCCGTCACCCTTGCCGGCCGCGCCCATCGCGTCCGTGATGAAGGCGACGCGGTGCGCCCCCGCGCGGTGGAAGGCGAGTTCCAGGATGGCCGGGTGGAGGTGCACCCCGTCGTTGATCAGTTCGACGGTGATCCGCTCGTCCTCCAGTAGGGCGGCGACCGGGCCGGGGGCGCGGTGGGCGAGGCCCGGCATGGCGTTGAAGAGGTGCGTGGCCACGGTCGCGCCCGCCTCGATCGCGCCGATCGTGACGTCGTACGAGCCGTCGGTGTGTCCGACGGCCGCGATGACGCCGTGGTCGGCGAGCAGCCGTACGGAGTCCAGGCCGCCGGGCAGTTCGGGGGCGAGCGTCATCATCCGGGCCGTGCCGCGCGCGGCGTCGACCAGCTTCCGTACGTCCGCGGGGGCGGGGTCGCGGAGCAGCGACGGCTCGTGGGCACCGCAGCGGCTGCGCGCGATGAACGGACCCTCGAAGTGGAGTCCCGCCAGGTCGCCCTGCTCGACCAGCTCGGACAGCGCGGAGGCCTGCTTCGCCAGATCATCGAGGTCGCCGGTGACGGTGGAGGCGACCATCGTGGTGGTGCCGTGGCCGCGATGGGTCGCGATCGCCTCGAGGGCCTCCTCGACCGTACCGGCGGAGAAGGACGCCCCGCCGCCGCCGTGCACATGGATGTCCACGAAGCCGGGGACGATCCAGTGATCGCTCGGCAGCGCGAGAGTGGTGGCCGCCGCGTCGCCCTCGGCGTGCCGGGTGATCGTACGGCCGTCGACAGTGACGCGGCCGCCTTCGACGACACCGGTCGGCAGCACTACGCGGGCGCCGGTGAGAACCTTGATTGCCACCATCAGGCGGTTACCTCCGCGGAGAGAAGATCCCAGGCGAGCAGACCTGCGCCCAGGCAGCCGGCGGTGTCCCCGAGGGCCGCCGGAACGATGTGGGGGGCTTGCTGGAACGTGATCCGTTCCTCGACCGCCTCGCGGAGCGGCGCGAACAACGTTTCCCCGGCCTCGGCGAGACCGCCGCCGATGATCAGTGTGCGCGGGTCGAGGAGTGTGAGGCCGGTGACGAGGCCGTCGGCGAGGGCATCGACCGCCTCCTGCCACACGGCCAGAGCGCGGGGGTCGCCGGAGGCGACGGCCTTCGCACAGTGGGCGGCGTCGGCCTCCGGGTCGTCGCCGGCGGCGGCCCAGGCACGGGAGACGGCGGAGGCGGAGGCCACGGTCTCCAGGCAACCCGTCGCACCACAGCCGCAGACGGCACCGCGGGGGCGTACGACGATGTGGCCGATCTCCCCCGCGCATCCGTGGGCGCCGGCCTCGATCCGGCCGTCGATGCCGATGGCCCCGGCGATGCCGGTACCGAGTGACAGGAAGAGAAAGCGGTCCGCGCCGCGGCCCGCCCCGAGCCGGCCCTCCGCGAGGCCTCCGGCGCGAACGTCGTGGCCCAGTGCGACGGGCATGCCGCCGAGCCGCTCGGCGAGGTGGGCGCGGAGGGGGACGTCCCGCCAGCCGAGGTTGGCGGCGTAGACGGCGATGCCCTGCTGCTCGTCGACGATGCCGGGGACCGCGACGCCGGCTGCGGCCGCGGGCTCGCCGAACCGTTCGTCGCTGAGCTGCCGCAGTTCGGCGGCGAAGTCGAGTATCGACGCGACGACGGCCTCGGCTCCGCGCTTCCGCTGGGTCGGCCGCCGCGCCTCGTACAGCAGCGCGCCGTCCGCCGCCACGAGGGCAGCCTTCATCCCGGTGCCCCCTACGTCGAGGGCGATGACGTTTCTCACGAATACAGTCTCGCGCGGAGTACCCCAAGAGGTCTAGTCCACTCACCGCGCGTCACACGCACGCCTCGGTCCTGACCGACCGATCAGGCCGGGAGGGCCTCGGCGGACGGACGTCTCGCCGCGCCCCCGCCGTCGGCGAAAGCGCCGACAATCCGTCATCAACCCCGGTCCGGACAGCGTAGGCATCGCCGCTTCTTCACCACTCAGTCAAATAGCGAACACAACCAGTCGTCCATCGGACAACGTCAGGTCAAATCTTTGTTGCTGACCTGTCAAAAAGATTCGTCCAATGGCAGGCTGCGCACGGCTCGTCCGCTTTCCGCGTGATGGGCCGTATCGGCGTGAAGGGTCGTGTCCGCGTGTGCCCCGCGTATGCCGGAGACGCACGCCCAGCACCACACCCGCACCCTCCTGTACAGGCGGGCGGCCCACCCAAGGCCGCCCCACCCCCCACGGCATGGGCCGCGACCCCGCGGTCCCGCACCAAGGAGACCGAGTGACAAGCAGGTTCAACTCTCCCCGGATACACCGCACTCGTGCCGCTCGTGCCGCGGCACTCGTAGCCTCGGCGGCCATGGTGGTCGTCGGCGTCCAGACCGGCTCGGCGAGCGCCCAGGCCGACCGCGCCGAACGTGAGGCCGGGGCCACAGCGGTCACGCTGTCCGCCGCCCAGCGCATCTCCGCGATCAAGGCCGCACAGTCCGAAGCCACGGCAGAAGCCGACGCGCTCGGTCTCGGCGGCAAGGAGAAGCTGCTCGTCCGCGATGTCATCAAGGACGCGAACGGCACGGTCCACACCCGCTACGAACGCACCTACGCAGGTCTGCCGGTCCTCGGCGGCGACCTCGTCGTGCACGAGAAGAGCGGCGCGCGCAGCGTCACCAAGGCGACCCAGGCCCGGATATCCGTGGCCGACACCACCGCCGAACTTCCCGCCTCCGCCGCGAAGAAGTCCGCGCTGAAGGCCGCCGCCTCGGAGGAAACCGAGAAGGCCGCGACGGAGAAGGCACCACGCAAGGTGATCTGGGCGGCGAGCGGCAAGCCCGTACTCGCCTGGGAGACCGTGGTGACCGGAGTCCAGCACGACGGCACGCCGAGCGAGCTGCGCGTCGTCACCGACGCCGCCACCGGCAAGCGGCTCTTCGCCGGCGAGGGCGTCCACACCGGAACGGGCACCGGTGACTACAACGGCAAGGTCACGCTGGGCACCACCAAGAATGGCAGCATGTACGAGCTCAAGGACGGTGGCCGCGGCAACCACCGCACCAACGACTTGAACCAGGGCACCTCCGGCACCGGCACGATCTTCAAGGACGCGGACGACGTCTGGGGCGGCGGACGGCAGAACGCCGGTGTAGACGCCCACTACGGCGCCGCCACCACCTGGGACTTCTACAAGAAGGTGTTCGGTCGCAACGGCATCAAGAACGACGGCGTCGGCGCGTACTCCCGCGTGCACTACGGCAACAACTACGTCAACGCCTTCTGGTCCGACGACTGCTTCTGCATGACGTACGGCGACGGCGACGGCAACAAGAAGCCCCTCACCTCGCTGGACGTCGCGGCACACGAGATGACCCACGGCGTCACCTCCGTCACCGCCAAGCTGATCTACGCCGGCGAGTCGGGCGGCCTGAACGAGGCCACCTCCGACATCTTCGCCGCCTCCACGGAGTTCTACGCGAAGAACTCCGCCGACCCCGGCGACTACCTCATCGGCGAGAAGATCGACATCTTCGGCAACGGCAAGCCGCTGCGCTACATGGACAAGCCCAGCAAGGACGGCCGTTCCAAGGACTACTGGTACGTGGGGATCGGCGCCATCGACGTCCACCTTTCCTCCGGCCCGGCGAACCACTTCTTCTACCTTCTCTCGGAGGGCAGCGGCCCGAAGACCATCAACGGCGTGAAGTACGACAGCCCGACGGCCGACGGCTCGAAGGTGACGGGCATCGGTCGCGCCAAGGCCGAGAAGATCTGGTACAAGGCGCTCACCACGTACATGACCTCCACGACCCAGTACAAGAACGCACGCACCGCCACGCTGAAGGCGGCGGGTGACCTGTACGGGACGACCAGCGCCGAGTACAAGGCGGTCGGGGCCGCGTGGACCGCGGTCAACGTGAAGTGACGACGTAGCGGGGCCAAGGGCACGGGCCGCACCGTCTCCCCACGGTGCGGCCCGTCCTGTCCTCCGGCGTCCGGCGTCCGGCGTCCGGCGTCCGGCGTCCGGCGTCCGGCGTCCGGCGTCCGGCGGGAGCGTGCTGCGATCCGGTCAGCCCTCCGGCGGTGCCTCCACGCGTACGCCTACCTGGGCCGCGAACGCCGGGGCCAGCGCCAGCAGTTGCGACGGGCTGATCACGGCTCCCGCCAGCCGGTCCAGGCCCCGCGCGATCTCCAGCTCCATTGCGGTGCGCAGGTCCACATCGGCCAGCCGCGCACCAGTGAAGTCCACCCTCCGCAGCGTGCAGTCCTGGAAGGTCACGCGCTCCAGCTGGGCTCCGCCGAAGTCGGGCTCGAGCAGCACGCACCCTTCGAAAGCCACATCCCGGAGCCGTGACTGCCGAAGGTTCAGGTAGTCGATCTTCCCCCCGCGCACCACCACCCGCTCCAGAGCGGACCCGTGCAGCTGGATCCCGCCCAGCCGGGCGTCGACCAGCTCCACATCGCGCAGCGACGCCCCCACCAGATCCGTACCGACACCGCGGACCTCCGCCAGCACGCAGTCGATGAACCGCGCTCCGCGCAGGCGCGCGTCGTCGAATCCGCAGCGCCGCAGCGCGCACTCCAGGAAGCGGATGTTGGGGCCGTTATGCCCGGTGAACTCCAGGTCCGCGAACTCCAGCCCGTCGTAGTCCCCCTCCGGCTCCAGCCCGTCCCCCTCGAAGGGACGCAGCGGCGGCAGCCGCACCTCGGCGCGCCGGACCGCCCCCACCGCCTTTCCGTCACGTGCCACGCTCACCACCACCTCACTGCCTGTCGCCCCCCACCGGTCCATCGTGGACCACGCCACCGACAACCCGTCCGGCCACCGCCCGCCGTGCGGGCATGGGAACTTGACCTCAAGCAGGCTCGAGGTCGGCTGGTGGTCACAGAAGACTGCGCGGCCGGGTGGCACACCGCCCGGCCGCGCAGGTGCGTGGACCCCCGGTCAGCTGGGGAGCAGGCCTGCCCGTTGCATCTCGGCACGCAGGGCCTGGGGGTCGGGGACGGCCGGCTGCAGACCGAGCGCGGTCGGGGCGTCAGGGAGTCCCGCGCCCGTGCGAATCCGGTCAGCGGAGGGCAACTGCCGGCAGGAGGCACGGAGCAGCCCGAAGAGGTGATCCACCCGAGCGGCCGTACGGAGCTGCTGCTGCGTGCGCAGATGGTCATGGTGGGCCAGGACCAGGGCGGCGAGTCCGGTGATGTGGGCGGCCGCCAGAGCGGTGCCGTCAACGGGGGTGTAGTCGCCGCCCGGTGCGGTGGTGACCACGGCCACCCCGGGCCCGACGAGGTCGACGCCGGGACCGACCGGCGTGAAGTGCGGGGCGTACGGACCGGGCCAGGCCGGCTGCCTTCCGGCATAGGCGGCGTGCGGGCTCTCCGGGGGGTAGGTCCCGGTGTGGCCGAGCGCCCCGACGGCCAGCACGGTGGGGAGAGAGGCGGGGAAGGCCACGGCCGCGCCGCTGTCTCCGGCGGGGGCGATGCAGGCCACCCCGGCGGCGCGGAGGTCGAGCACCTTCAGGGCCAGCAGATCCGAGGGTTGCTCGCAGGCGAGATTGAGCTGGGCGATGTCGATGTCCTGGGTGAGGCAGTGGTCCAGTGCGAGCAGCAGATCGCTGACCCGGCCGCCCGGAAGGAGCTTGCACGCGTACAGCTCGGTGTCGGCGGCGATCCCGACCACGCCGGTCCGGTTGTCCGCGGCCGCGATCACCCCTGCGCACCAGGTCCCATGCCCGGTGGCGTCGCTGTTCCAGGTGCGATCGGATCCCGTGGTGAAGTCGAAGCCGCCGCGTACCGCATCCTTGAGATCGCGGTGCGCGGAGGTGACGCCGGAGTCGAGGATGGCGATCCTGATGCCATGGCCGCGATAGGTCGGCGGGATCTGGTTCAACCGCATGGTCTGCTGGCCCCAGGCGATCATCGGTCGCTCGGGGAACCCTTCGAAGACATCGGCCAGCGGCCGCAGCTCCACCACCGACTCGGCGGCGCCTTCCAGACGCGGGTGGTCGATCCGGACCGGCCAGTACCCGGCCATGGGACGGACGTTGAGCGCACGGATGGTGGCAGTGGTGTCGGACGACAGCGTGAGGACCGCGCGGCCGTCGGCGTCGGTGATGGCGTGCGCAGGAGCGGCCGCGCCGATGGCCCATACGTGGGCTGCCGGTACGGCGGCACCGTCACTGCCCTTCACCCGGACGGTGATGCGCTGGGGTTCGTCGAAGGCCACGGCGAGGGCGGGGTCCACCATGGGCATCGCGGGCACGATCGGACTGGCCGCGCTGTACATCAGAGGCTGGTCGGGCTCGACGATGACCTGAGGGTTGTTCAGCAGCTCACGAGCCCGCTCGTCCGACATCCGCACGACGGCCACCGGCGGGAAGGCGGGGCTCGGCTCGGCGATCGCGCCCAGCCCCCGGCGGCCGCGGGAGGGCCGTACGTGCGTGAGCACCTCCACCTCGGGGTCCTCGTCCATCAGAGTGAACAGCCCCGCAGCGTCGACGGGCGGAGCTCCGCCCGGCAGCGGCCCCGGACGGGGGGCCACAAGGTATCGGCCCCACCCCGCCCCTACCAGCCGCTCAGTCGCCGACGGCTCTGCGGGCTGCGAGCCCTCGGGATTCCCGCTCCGGGCTGCTCTGCCTTGACCGTTCTGTTTGGTCTTCGGGGTCTTGCCACCGTTGTCACTCATCGCTGTACCAGCCTTCAAGCTTCGTGGAGATCATTACGTCGTGCCTCACAGCCCCCCGCCGCCTGTGCCCGTCCTGTGCGCGCCGGTGGGCCGGCCGGCTCGAAGCCGACACGGCCCACAGGCACCAGGGAATCCGTGCGATTCCCGTGACGCCGATTACGCCGATCGGGTCAGTAGAAGGAGAGGGGGGCGGCCGCCGGACGCTGCTGGGTGATCCCGGGCTGCTGCCCGAACGGCGACTGCTGGCCGTACTGCGGCTGCTGCCCGAACGGGGACTGCTGCCCGAACGGCGACTGCTGCCCGAACGGCGACTGCTGGCCGTACTGCGGCTGCTGCTGCCCGAACGGGGACTGCTGACCGAACTGCGGCTGCTGCTGGCCGTACTGCGGCTGCTGCTGCCCGAACGGGGACTGCTGACCGAACAGTGACTGCTGGCCGTACTGCGGCTGCTGCTGCCCGAACGGCGACTGCTGGCCGTACTGCGGCTGCTGCTGCCCGAACGGGGACTGCTGACCGAACTGCGGCTGCTGCTGGCCGTACTGCTGCGACCCGTAGATGTTCTGCGGCTGGGTCTGGCCCTGCTGGACCGCGGAGAGAACGGCATGCAGCTCGGGAGCGACCCGCCGCGCGCACTCGACCAGCAGGTTGCCCCACGCCTGCGACGGGATCTGGCCCTGCGTCTGAATCCCCATCACCGCCTGCGGATTGATCCGCAGCTGCTCCACGACCGCCGCGAGCGTCGACGCCGCACACCGCATGGCCAGCTCCGTGACGATCTGCGGCAGCTGCTGGATCTGCTGCCCTTGCTGCCCCTGCAGCTGGCCCGTCGGGAACATCTGCTGTCCGTACTGCTGGTACTGGGGCACCTGGTACTGCGGCTGGAACTGACCGCCAGGCACCTGCGGCTGTTGCTGGAACTGGCCACCGAAAATCTGCGGCTGCTGCCCGTAGCCCGCGCCCGGGAAGATCTGCTGGCCGTACAGCTGCTCCTGCTGGGGCTGCTGCAGTCGCATCTGCGGCTGAACAGCAGCTTCACTGAGCACCTGTGTCATGGGAACTCCTCCTTGAGCCTCACCTGAACAAACCGAAAGGGCGGGATCTCAGACCGTCCCGCCCCACGATGCACCTAAGCATTAGTGCATAAATCGTGCCATTCGAGATAGATGCGCATGAAAAACATCCCGTATGGGTCACTGGGGGTAACCTCCCAGCGGCAGCTGGGGGAGTGCAGGTGAGGTGGCGCGCACCCGGGGCAAGGCCGGCGGCGCTAGTGACCCGTGGCGCCATCGATCCGTTCGCGGAGCAAATCGGCGTGGCCGTTGTGCCGGGCGTACTCGGCGATCATGTGCACCAGGATGCGGCGCAGCGAAATCGGCTGACCGCTCCGCTCCTGTACACCGGTCTCATCCAGAGACACGGCGGCGGCGGCGATCTCACGGGCCCGCTCGCACTCCGCCCGCCAGACGGCGAAGGCTTCCCCGACATCGCCGTCCAGCGCGTCGAAGTCCTGGTTCGGGTCGTCGTCCGAGTAGTACAAGGGCGACACGTCTTCACCGGCGAACTGGTGCCGGAACCACCATCGTTCCACCCCGGCGAGATGGCGCACGAGGCCGTGCAGACTCAGCCCGGAGGGCGGGATGCCCTTCTCGGAAAGCCGCTCCAGGGGGACCCCGGAGCACTTGAGCTCGAATGTCGTGCGATGCCAGTCCAGGAAAGCGGTCAGAATCTCCCGCTCGTCGCCCACCAGGGGCAGCGCGGCCCGCGTGTCGGCGGGCCAGGTCTGCGCGTAGTTCTCCTCGGGAACTTTGCTCATGGTGAGAGCGTGCCAGGGAGCACTGACAACCTACGGCCCGCCGTCACCGCGGCGGGCGGTGCGTCACGCCGCCGCCAGCGCCCGTCAGCAGCCGCAGCCGGTGCCGGCACAGCAGGGAGTTCCCTCAGCCGGGCTGCCGGAGCTCGTGGTCTTGGCGAGGGTGTCGGCGTCGGCCTTGACCACGTAGACCTCCCAGGGCTCCCGTCCCGGACCGTGCACCCAGACCTTGTCCTGCAGTGCGTAACAGCAGGAGGTGTCGTTCTCCTCGAAGGTGGCGAGGCCCGCATCCTTGAGGCGGACGCCGGCCGCGGCGACCTCGTCGGCGGTGGCCACCTCGACGCCGAGGTGGTCCAGCCGGGTGTCCTCGCCCGGCTCCCCCTCGATCAGGATGAGCTTCAGCGCGGGCTCGGTGAGCGCGAAGTTGGCGTAGCCGTCGCGCCGCTTGGCGGGCCCGTTGCCGAAGAGCTTGGAGTAGAAGGCGACCGAGCCTTCGAGATCGGCGACGCGCAGGGCTAGCTGGACTCGGGACGACGACATGACGACTCCTTGATTCGACGTGTATCTATGCCTCTCTTCAGAGTCTGCACCTCTGATTCAGCGAATGTCAATATAGACATCCATCTAATTATCGCGCTCTCTGCGTCCGCTGTGACAGATGCGGCCCGGGAGTACCGTGAGAAGGGAAGATCCAGCCGCTGTTGCAAGCAGCCACACGTCAAGCCAGCTCCCTACGTGGAGGCCGTCGTGGACATCCTGGTGCTGATCGGCCGCATCCTCTTCGGGGCCCTTTTCCTGACCTCGGGCGCCAACCATCTGGTCAACCGCACGGCAATGGCCGGCTACGCCGCCTCCAGGGGCCTCCCGGCCCCGTTGCCTGCAACCCTCGGCTCGGGCGTCCTGCTCATCGCCAGCGCGCTGAGCGTCCTGCTGGGCATCTGGGCAGACCTGGGTTCACTGCTCCTGGCCGCCTTCCTGCTCTCGACCGCGGCGCTCATGCACGCCTTCTGGAAAGAGACCGACGCCCAGTCAAAGCAGGCCGAGATGACGCAATTCCTGAAGGATCTCGCTCTGTGCGGAGCGTCCCTGATGCTGCTCGCCTTCTTCTCGTACGCCGGTGACGACCTCGGCCTGACCCTCACCTGCCCGCTCTTCGACATTGACTGAAAATAATTGGTCTAAACCTTGACGGGCCTGGTTTAGACCAAGCACCGTGGGGTGCTCCACCCCCCACAGCCCGACCTCACCCGGGCGAAGGAGCATTCACGGTGTCGAAGAAGCGAAAGATCCTGACCCTCCTGGCCGCCGCCACCGCTGCTTGCACAGCTGTGATTGTCATGCCCATGGCCTCCGCTTCCGAGGACGCGGGAGAATTCGTGGTGAGCGAGGCCCAGTTCGACCAGATGTTCCCGAACCGGAACCCCTTCTACACGTACAAGGGCCTGACCGACGCGCTGAGCGCGTACCCCGCCTTTGCGAACACCGGTGACGAGACCGTCAAGAAGCAGGAGGCGGCCGCCTTCCTCGCCAACGTCAGCCATGAGACCGGCGGTCTGGTCCACGTCAAGGAGCAGAACGAGGCCAACTACCCGCACTACTGCGACGCCAACCAGCCGTACGGCTGCCCCGCCGGCCAGGCTGCGTACTACGGCCGCGGCCCGATCCAGCTGAGCTGGAACTTCAACTACAAGGCAGCGGGTGAGGCGCTGGGCATCGATCTGCTCAACGACCCGTGGCAGGTGGAGAAGGATCCCGCCGTGGCCATGAAGACCGGTATCTGGTACTGGATGACCGCGACCGGCCCGGGCACGATGACCCCGCACGACGCCATGGCCAACAAGCGCGGCTTCGGCGAGACGATCCGCAGCATCAACGGCAGCCTGGAGTGCGACGGCAAGAACCCCGCACAGGTCCAGAGCCGGGTCGACAACTACAAGAAGTTCGTCGAGATCCTCGGCACCACCCCGGGCGACAACCTGAGCTGCTAGCCGACGCAGCGCCCACGCAGCGGGCGGGGAGCCGCACAGCGCCGGAGGCCCTTCCGTACGACGACGGGAGGGCCTCCGCCGTCTCTCACGACAGCCGCCGGCCACAAAGAAACCGCAGGCACCTCGGGTGAACCTGCGGTTTCGGCTGGAGCCGACTGTCGGACTCGAACCGACGACCTTCGCTTTACAAGAGCGGTGCTCTACCAACTGAGCTAAGTCGGCGCCGCCCGCGCGGCACGCGCGCGTGGGGACCGGTCCACTCTACACAGGCCGCTCCGGCCCGGGCACAGAGAAATCCGCGGCCGTCCACTGCTGACAAACCGCGGATACCCCAGGTAGCGTCACCGGCGATCCACCTTCGGGTGGACTACACCTTTACTCGGATCGTCCGGCACGTTCCTGCCGGTGAAGGAGACAACATCATGGCTACGGTCACGTACGACCAGGCGACCCGGACCTACCCGGGTTCCGACAAGCCCGCCGTCGACAAGCTCGACATCCAGATCGAGGACGGCGAATTCCTCGTTCTCGTCGGCCCCTCCGGCTGCGGCAAGTCCACCTCTCTGCGAATGCTCGCGGGCCTGGAGGACGTCAACGACGGCTCGATCCGCATCGGTGACCGCGATGTCACCCACCTGCCGCCGAAGGACCGGGACATCGCCATGGTGTTCCAGAACTACGCGCTCTACCCGCACATGTCCGTCGCCGACAACATGGGCTTCGCGCTCAAGATCGCCGGGGTGCCGAAGGCCGAGATCCGGCAGAAGGTCGAGGACGCGGCGAAGATCCTCGACCTCACCGAGTACCTCGGCCGGAAGCCGAAGGCGCTCTCCGGCGGCCAGCGCCAGCGCGTCGCCATGGGCCGGGCGATCGTCCGGGAGCCGCAGGTGTTCCTTATGGACGAGCCGCTGTCGAACCTCGACGCCAAGCTCCGCGTCCAGACCCGCACGCAGATCGCCAGCCTCCAGCGCCGCCTCGGCATCACCACCGTGTACGTCACCCACGACCAGGTCGAGGCCATGACCATGGGCGACCGCGTCGCGGTCCTCAAGGACGGCATCCTCCAGCAGGTCGACTCGCCGCGCAGCATGTACGACCGCCCGGCCAACCTCTTCGTCGCGGGCTTCATCGGCTCCCCGGCCATGAACCTCGTCGAGGTGCCGATCACCGACGGCGGTGTGAAGTTCGGCAACAGTGTCGTCCCCGTCTCGCGCGAGGCCCTGACCGCCGCCGCCGACAGGGGCGACCGTACGGTCACCGTCGGCGTCCGCCCCGAGCACTTCGACGTGGTCGAGCAGAACGGCAGCGCGGCCAAGACCCTCGCCAAGGAGTCCGACGACGCCCCGGCCGGTCTGGCCGTCACCGTCAACGTGGTGGAGGAGCTCGGCGCCGACGGCTACGTCTACGGCACCGCGGAGGTCGGCGGCGACCGCAAGGACCTCGTCGTCCGCGTCAACGGCCGTCAGGTCCCGGAGAAGGGCTCCGAACTCCACGTCGTGCCGCGCCCGGGCGAAACCCACGTCTTCTCGACCTCCACCGGCGAGCGGCTCAGCGACTGACCCCGGCCCTCGCGCGAGAGCGGTGCCGTACGCCCCGTCGGCGCACGGCGCCGCTCTCGTGGCCGCAGTAGCCGGGCGGTCGGGCATCTCACCGCACTCCCGACGTTTCGATCCCGTACGTCAACCTGCTGAACGGATCGGCTCGGCAATCCGTCGCTCGACAGGGTGACTAAATGTCGCCAAATCACTACCGCTCGCTACGATCGCGGCGTGAATCACGCAGCCCGCCGCATCGGCAGAACACTCGCTCTCGTACTCCCCGTCGTCCTGGTGCTCTCCGGGACGCTCGCCGTCGCCCGCGTCCCATGGGCCTCGTCGGACGCCGACACCCAGGTGCTCACCGCCTCCGTGGAGCAGACCTCCACACGTGCCAGCACCCGGGCCCCGCACGAGCTCCTACGGGAGCGGCTGCTCGCCGAGCTCCAGGAAAAGGACCCGGGCGTCGCGCTCACCCACCTCCAGGAGGCGACCAACCGCCGCCCCTCGCTGGCCGGCCAATGCGCCTCGATCGCCCGGTCACTGGGCCGCGCGGCGGTCGCCAAGTACGGCGCCTCCCGTGCCCAGCGCTTCTCCCGCCCCGTATGCGACACCTCCTTCGCCCTCGGTGTCGCTCAGGAAGCCCGCTGATCGCCCGTCCGGGCAGGCGCGCCCCGTATCGTGCGCTCCATGACAGGTGACCAGGCGGGCGCGCACCCGGAGCCCGAGGCGAGCCGGCACGAGATCCACCCAGTACCCCCCACACAAGCCGTGATCCTGGCCGGTGGCCACGGATCACGGCTGCGGCCGTACACCGACGACCGGCCCAAGCCGATGGTCGAGATTCCCGGCACGGGGACCCCGATCATCGGCCATCAACTCGCCTGGCTGGCCTCCGAAGGCGTCACGGACGCCGTCATCTCCTGCGGGCACCTCGCCGAGGTCCTCCAGGACTGGCTGACGGCCTCCGCGGACCGCCTTCCGCTACGGGTCACCACCGTGGTCGAGAAGGAGCCGCTGGGCCGCGGCGGCGGCCTCAAGTACGCCGCCGCCTCCCTTCCCCATCCCGATCGCCCCTGGTATGCCGCGAACGGCGACATCTGGACCCGCTTCTCGCTGCGCGAGATGGCCGACTTCCACCACGAGCGGGACGCGGTGGCCACGTTGGCGCTGGCCCGGCCGCGTATCCCCTGGGGCGCTGTGGAGACCGACGAGTTCGGTCATGTCCTCGACTTCATCGAGGCCCCGCCCTCCCCGTACCTCATCAATGCGGGCGTCTACGTCTTCTCGGCGGCCTTCACGGATCTTCTCCCGAGCCGGGGCGACCACGAGCGCACGACCTTCCCCCGCCTCGCCCGCGAGCGTCGCCTCGCGGGCTTCCCACTCCCCCACGGGGCGTACTGGCGCGCCATCGACACGGCGAAGGATCTCTCCGAAGCGGCCAGGGAACTGGCCGCCACCCAACCGCACTGAACCGCCGCACACTGAACTGCCGCCGCCCCCCTCGCAGCGAGCGCTGCGAGGGGCGCGGCAGGCGCCGTCAGCCGAGGAGGCCTCCCAGGGCGCCGCCGCCGTCGGAGCCGCCGCTGCCCGAGTCGCCGTCGCCGCCCGAACCGCCCGGATCGGACGCGCCGCCGGACGACGACGGGCCCGCCGTACGGCTCGGCTGGGCGGGGGACTCCGGTGCCTGCGCCCCGGAGGAAGCCGAACTGCCCGGCTGCCCCGAACCGACGGTTCCCGTCTCGCGCACGGCGCCCGGCGCCGACGAAGCCCCGGACGAGGCGGAGGGGTTCGCGCTCCGCCGGGCACTGGGCGAGCCGGAACCCGCAGACGTCGGCCCCTGCGAGGCCTTGTCCGCTCCGGGCTTCTGCGGCAGCGGCGAACCGGGCAGGTGGTTCCGGGGCGCGTCCGTCGGCCCGGGAACCGTCGTGATGTCCGTCGAACGCACCGCGCCGCCGAGCATCGAACCGATCAGCAGCGTCAGGCCCACCACGACCGTCGCCATCACGGTGCCGCGCCGCAGCACCCGCCGCCGCAGGTCCCAGATCGTGACCCGCGGACCGAGCCGCCGCCACGCCTCGCCGGCCAGCCGCGCGTCCATCGAGTAGACCGGCGCGCCCGCGATGATCAGCGGGCTCCAGGCGGCGAGGTAGATGATGTCGGGCGCGTCGTAGGCCGGTACGGTCCGCCAGCTGACGGTCAGCAGCAGCACGGCGGAGAGCAACGCACCGAGGGAGGCCGCGACGCGCTGCCACAGCCCGAAGACCGTCAGCACGCCGACCACGACCTGAAGGAAGGCGACGGTCAGGCCGGATCCGATGGGGTGGGCCAGCGCGAATTCATGGAGCGGCGAGGCGACGCCCCAGGGGTGGAGGGACGAGAGCCAGGTGACCATGGAGCCCCGCTCGCCGCCGTCGAAGTAGACGGGGTCGCAGAGCTTTCCCATGCCGGCGTAGATCGAGATGAAGCCGAGGAAGACGCGGAGCGGGAGCAGGACGACGCCGAGATTCATCCGGCGGCCCGGGTAGTAGGCATGCCGGACCTGGTCCGAACCCCGGCCGCGTGCCGCTTCCTCTCCCTCATCGCCGAGCTCCCCCAGCTCGTCGAACTCCTCGTACCCCGCGTTCTCTTCGTACTCCTCGCGCTCCTCGTACGCCGCGCCGTCGCCGCGGTCGTCGAAGCGGCGGCTGCCGTACGCACCGGGCCCGGGCACCACCGCGGGCCGCAGCACGGTGTCGTCGTGGTGCGGTCCACCGGAGCCGAGGCCCGGGGCGCGCGGGCCGATGACGGTGGGCGGCGCGTCGTCGACCCGGATCCGGGGCAGCACCTGCGTCGTGGCCGTGTCGGAGGTGCCGCCCCCGGCCGCCGAGCCCAGGCGCACGCCGGAATTCCGTACGGCTTGGAGGAGCTGGCCGGCCGCGGGGTCGCCCGGCTCGGTGTGCCCGGTCCACACGACGGGCGTACGGCGCCTTCCCGAGCCGAGTCCGGCTGCGGCTCCGGCGCGGGGCCGGGACGCGGGGAGTCGCTCGGCGTCGGCGAGCGTGCCCCTGCTCGCGACCGGCGTGGCGAGCTGTACTCGGAAGCTTGCGTGGTTGACGATGACCTGGGCCGGGTCGCACGGCACCTTCACCGTGCTCAGCACAGGCTCGTCGTCGAATCCTGGCGAGCGTCCCCCCGTAGGGCGGGGTGTTCTGGTGTCCACACTCATCTAACCGAGTGACTGGCGTTTAAGACACTGCCTTGACCGCCCCGAACTGTCCGAGACCCGTCAAAGTGCAGCTCGTTCACAGCACAGGCGCAGCCGTTCCCGCCCGGCAGCCCCCGTTCGCGCCTCAGAGGGAACCGTCCTCTGGTGTGATGGCGTCGGTGCAGCGGGCCGTGCAGGAGCCAAGTGACCGCTGCGGGAGGGGTATTGATGACCGACCTGAGCACACCGCCGCGTCGCTCCGGCACCCGGCTGGAGTTCGCCGACCTCACGGACTATCCGGTGATGGCCCAGGCACTGGACAACCAGTGGCTGCCACCGGCCCTCGCGGAACGCCGCCGCACGGCGTCCCCGACGGCCGGGGCGATACCCGACCAGGTCTCCGCCGCATCGGCCGAGTTGCGGCGATCCCTGGTCAACAGCGGCACGCTGGTGGTCAATCGCGCCTATTTCCTCAACAACAGGGCGCTGTACACGAACTATCTGCCCGAGGCGGACCCGGCCGAGCGCGGTGCCCTGCTCCACCTGCTCAACCAACGAGCCCTCGTCCCCTACCTCCTCGGCGAGCGGGACCCGGCCGAGCGGCCCGCCTTCACCCTCGACAACCACGTCTACCAGTCGTGGCGGCACCTGGTCACCGACGAGTCGGAGCCGGCCTGCGTACGACTGTCCTGGGACGACGAACAGAACCACGCCGAGGCCGCCCGCATCGGACGGCGGTTCACCCAGCGGCTCCAGGGCCTGCGGTGGCTGGACCCCGGCCAGTTGGGCAAGGACCTGGGCATCCCCGGGGAGCAGGCCCGGGCGATGTGCGACGGCATCCTGCGCCGCATCCTCCAATGGGCGGGCGAGCAGCCCGGCGACGGACCCATCCTCCGTAACGCGGTCTACGAGAACTTCATCACCCGGCCCGGGACCGGGCCGCACCAGCAACTGCTGCGGGACGAGGAGCATGTCGTCCCCGCCAAGCAGCTGATCGACCTGGTCTACAACATCGGTGTGCCGGCGGCCGGCGGCATCGTCGCCGTCACGCCCCCGCAGTCACCGCCGCGCAGCGCGCTGCAGGAACTGGAGGTCCAGGGCCGCAATCCGGTCGAGGACCCGGAGGCGCTGGGCAGGATGGTGCGGGACGTGCTGGCGGACGCCGTGCACCGCGCGGTGGACGGGCCCAACTCATACGGCGGGCTGTCCCTGGCCGACGTCGTGCGGCTACGGCAGGAGGAGGCCTGGCGCACGTACATCGACGCGCTCGGCAGCTTGGGCAGCGGCTTCGACGCCGGGCGCGTACCGGAGCCCGAGGCCTTCGCCCACGCCACGGCCGACATCGCCGAGAAGCATGCCCGGATGCTCAAGGAAGCCCGGCGGATCAGCCGCGGCGGGAGCGGATACGCGCGCGAGATCGGCCTGATGCTCGTACTGGAGTCGCCCGGGATCGCGCTGCAGATCGTCGCCGGGGAGGGTTCGCTGCAGACGGGTGTGCTGCAGGCGGTCAGCGCGGCTGCGGGCCCGCTGGTGATGCGGATGGTGTTCAAGGACCGCCGTCCCGGCCCGCAGGGGGACCTCAGTCACAGCATCACGCTTCCCACCATGCGGCTGAGGAGCCTGCGGAAGGACTGGGAGGCGATTCTCGGCGAGTACGCCCACCGGCCCGATCCGGCCGCCGGCGCTCTTCCCCCGCGCCACGCCGACCAGCAGACCCTCACCGAGTAGCGACCCCTATCGAAGAGAGACCGTCACCGAATCGCGCCGAGCGGGCCCGGCGTTGGGGAGAGCATGAATCCGTACGAGCGACTCCGGGCGGAGCGCCCCGGCCTCTTCCGCAACCTGCCCGGCGGTGTGGAGATCCTGGAGGGGGAGGCCGGCGCCGCGCAGGGCGAGATCGGCGTCGTCTACCAGGACGCGTACATCACGGTCGTCCGCGATCCGGTCCGCTTCCCTGACGGCACTCTAGGCACGTACATCCGGTTGCTCGGCGCCGACCAGGAGCCCGGGGTCGTGGTGCTGCCGCTGCGCGGGTCCGATGTGGTGCTCATCGAGCACTTCCGGCACGCCACCCGGTCCTGGCACCTGGAGGCGCCGCGCGGCTTCGGTTCCCCCGGGCTGAGCCCCGAGGAGAACGCACGCCGGGAGCTGCGCGAGGAACTGGGCGCGTCGGCCGAGGAGTTGGTTCCGCTGGGACGGCTCCACCCCGACACCGGCCTCCTCGCCGGCCACGTCATGCTCTACGCCGCACGGATCGCCGACGTCGGCCCTCTGGACCGGCACGAGGGCATCCGCGCGGCGCCGACCATCCCCTTCGCCGAGGCCGAGGACCTGGTCCGGTCCGAGCGGATCACCTGCGCGTTCACCATCGCGGTGCTCAGTCGGGCGCGGCTGGCCGGGCTCGGCTGAGCAGCCGGTCAGCTTCTGCGGCGGGATGCCTCGTAGAGGACCACGCCCGCCGCGACGCCGGCGTTCAGCGACTCCGCCCCGCCGGGCATGGGGATGCGGACCCGGAGGTCGCAGGTCTCCCCGACCAGGCGGGACAGGCCCTTGCCCTCGCTGCCGACCACGATGACGACCGGGCCGTCCAGCACGTCGAGCTCCTGGAGCTCGGCCTCTCCGTCGGCGGCCAGGCCGATCACCGTCATCCCGGCCTTCTGGTACGCCTCCAGCGCGCGAGTCAGATTCGTCGCCCGGGCGACCGGCGTACGGGCGGCCGTGCCCGCCGAGGTCTTCCAGGCGCCCGCGGTCATCCCGGCCGCACGTCGCTCCGGCACGACCACGCCGTGCCCACCGAAGGCGGAGACGGAGCGGACGACCGCACCGAGATTGCGCGGGTCGGTGACCCCGTCCAGGGCGACGATCAGCGGGTCCTCACCGGCGTCGAACGCGGCCGCGGCCAGGTCCTCGGGGTGCGCGTAGTCATACGGCGGGACCTGGAGCACCAGGCCCTGGTGGTGGAGGCCGTTCGTCATCCGGTCCAGCTCGGGCTTCGGCGCCTCCATCAGCGCGATGCCGCCCCGGTCGGCGGCGAGCTGCAGCGCCTCGCGCACCCGCTCGTCGTTGTCGATGAACTGCTGGACGTAGAGCGTGTTCGCGGGCACGCCCTCGCGGAGCGCCTCGAAGACCGGGTTACGGCCGACGACCAGTTCGCTGGTGCCCTTGGGTCCGCCGCGGCGCGGGGCCGGGCGGCGGGCCGCCTGCTTGGTCCGTGCGGCTTGCGCGCGCTGCTTGGCATGGCCCTTGCGCATCTCGGCGGGCGGGGTCGGCCCCTTGCCCTCGAGGGCACGGCGCCGCTTGCCGCCGCTGCCGACCGTCGCGCCCTTCTTGGACGCGGTGCGACGGTTCCTGCGCTGGCTGTTGCCGGCCATGGGTCACCTGACTTCTCTCTTCCGCCGCCCTCGCACGGGTCGGCCCTGACGGGCCGCCCGCCGGGCCGCGGCGGCATGTGTTACGGGGGACGGCTGCGCCGGACTCCGTCCGATGGTCGGTGGCATCTCGTACGTACGCACCATTATCCCGGACGCGTGGAGCTGGCCCGGACGCCGGGAGCTGGCCCGGACGCCCGGAGCCCGCTCCGCCGCGCGGAGGCGTCCCGTTCAGCGCGGGCCGAGCTCCCAGCGCGGGCCCGACGGGGTGTCCTCGATCACCAGCCCCGACTGCTGGAGCTGGTCCCGGATGCCGTCCGCGGTGGCGTAGTCCTTGCGTGATCGGGCGGCCTCGCGCTGCTCGAGCACCAGCCTGACCAGGGAGTCCACCACGCCGTGCAGGTCCTCGCCACGGTCCGGACCCGCCGCCCAGCGCTCGTCGAGCGGATCGAGGCCCAGCACGGAGAGCATCGCACGGACCTCGGCGAGCCGGGCTACGGCGGCCTCCTTGTCGTCGGCGGTCAGCGCGGAGTTCCCCTGCCGCACGGTCGTGTGCACGACCGCAAGGGCCTGCGGCACGCCCAGATCGTCGTCCATCGCCTCGGCGAAGGCCGACGGCACCTCGGCCGCCGGCTCCACCGGGCCGCCCGCCTTCTCGACGACCCGCTGGATGAAGCCCTCGATGCGCGCGAACGCGGACTCGGCCTCGCGCAGCGCCTCCTCGCTGTACTCGATCGTCGAGCGGTAGTGCGGGGTGCCGAGGTAGTACCGCAGCACGATGGGCCGCCAGTGCTTGACCATCTCGGAGACGAGCACCGAGTTGCCGAGCGACTTGCTCATCTTCTCGCCGCTCATCGTGACCCAGGCGTTGTGCATCCAGTAGCCGGCGAAGTCGTCGCCGAAGGCCTTCGCCTGCGCGATCTCGTTCTCGTGGTGCGGGAAGACCAGGTCGACGCCGCCGCCGTGAATGTCGAAGGCGCTGCCCAGATACTTGTGGGCCATCGCCGAGCACTCCAGGTGCCAGCCCGGGCGCCCGCGGCCCCACGGGGTCTCCCAGCTGGGCTCCCCGGGCTTGGCGGCCTTCCACATGGCGAAGTCGCGGGGGTCGCGCTTGCCGGTCTCGCCCTCGCCGGCGGGCTGGAGGAGGTTGTCCAGATCCTGGTTGGACAGCTCGAGGTAGCCGGGGAAGGACCGTACGTCGAAGTAGACGTTGCCGTCGCCGGCATACGCGTGGCCCCGGTCGATGAGGCCGCGCATCATCTCGATCATCTCGGGGATGTGGCCGGTGGCACGCGGCTCGTACGTGGGCGGCAGGCAGCCCAGCACGTCGTACCCGTAGCTGAAGGCCCGCTCGTTGCGGAAGCCGATCGACCACCACGGCTCGCCGCTCTCGGCGGACTTCGCCAGGATCTTGTCGTCGATGTCCGTGACGTTGCGGATGAACGTGACGTCGTAGCCGCGGTGGGTCAACCAGCGGCGCAGGATGTCGAAGTTGAGGCCCGACCGGATGTGCCCGATGTGCGGGGCGGCCTGTACGGTCGCGCCGCACAGGTAGATCGAGACACAGCCCGGCACGAGCGGGGTGAAGTCACGGATCTGCCGGGCGCTGGTGTCGTACAGGCGAATGGTCACGCAACAAGGGTACTGAGTTTTCTCCGGGCAACCCCCCAGGGTTGCCCGGACCCGGTTCGCCTAGATACGCCCGACGACCTTGCGTGGCGTGACGCGGACCACGATCCGGTCGCCGGTCTCGTCCTTGTTCGCCGCCGGATTGAACTCGGCATAGGGCTTGCCGGTGTATTTGTGCGAGAGCTCGTCGATCAGCTCGTCGCCGCCCTCGGTGGTGAAGGTGGCGGTTCCGCGGATCTCGGCGTAGGTGTACGGCGCGTCGGCGGGGTTGACGAGCACCGTCACGCGCGGGTCCCGCCTGATGTTCTGCCCCTTGCGACGGCCCATCGTGGTCGATATCAGCACGTCGTCGCCGTCGCGTTTCACCCACACCACGGACAGCTGCGCACTGCCGTCCGGCTGGATGGTGGCCACGGTCGCGAAGACTGGGCCGTCGAGCAGCTTCTTCAGGTTGTCGGAGAGCACTGCTGCCACGAGGGGTCCTTCCCGGGACGCGAGTACGGATGGTCGGGTGGTGCCTCGATCCGTACCCAACTCGCTGTCAGCCGACGGTATTCCGGAACACCACGGCCGTGGCCAGCGCGGCGAGCCCCTCCGCCCGTCCGGTCAGTCCGAGGCCGTCCGTCGTCGTGCCGGAGACGGACACGGGCGCGCCGACCGCCGCCGACAGGGCCTTCTCGGCCTCGGCACGGCGCTTGCCGACCTTCGGCCGCACGCCGATGACCTGGATCGCCACATTGCCGATCTCGAAGCCGCCGGCCCGGACGATCCGGGCCGCCTCTGTGAGCAGCGTCACACCGGAGGCGCCGGACCACTCGGGTCGGCCGGTCCCGAAGTGCGCACCGAGGTCCCCGAGTCCGGCGGCCGAGAAGAGCGCGTCGCAGGCGGCGTGGGCGGCGACGTCACCGTCGGAGTGCCCGGCCAGTCCGTATCCGCCGCTGTCGGCGACGTCCCAGAGCAGACCGGCGCACCACAAGTCGCGGCCCTGCTCGAAGGCGTGCACATCCGTTCCGATGCCGACGCGCGGCAGCAGGGGCTGCTCAGAAGCCATCGGTGGCCCTCCTGCGGGCGAGTACGGCCTCGGCGAGGACGAGGTCGAGGGGCCGGGTCACCTTGAACGCCTCTTCGTGGCCGGGCACGACCACGACCGGGACACCCAGCCGCTCGACCATCCCCGCGTCGTCGGTCGCCCCCTCGCCTTCGAGGGCGACGCTCTCGTGGGCCTTGACGAGCGTGGCGCGGTCGAATCCCTGCGGGGTCTGCACGGCGCGCAGCCGGGAGCGCTCGGGGGTGGCGACGACGGGTTCCGGCTCGCCCGCCTCGGCGCCCGTTCGCGGCTCGACCTCCTTGACCGTGTCGGCCAGGGGGAGCGCCGGGACGACCGCGGCCGCACCGTTCCGTACGGCGGCGGCGACCGCGTCCACCGTGTCGACCGGAACGAGCGGTCGGGCGGCATCGTGCACGAGCACGACGCCGACGTCGTCGGGAAGCGCGGCGAGGCCGAGCCGTACGGACTCCTGGCGGGTCTCGCCGCCCGGAACGACGCGCACCTCGGTGGTCTCGGGAAGCGCGTGATCGTCGAGCAGGGTGCGGACCTCGGCGGCCCCGTCCGGCGGGGCGACCACGACGACGAGGGAGACGGCGCGGGAGCGGGCCATGGCCCGTACCGCGTGCACCAGCATGGGCGTGCCGCTCAGGGCGCGCAGCGCCTTGGGCGTGCCGGGGCCGAGGCGCACACCGCGGCCCGCGGCCGGGATGACCGCGGCGGTGCGGGTGCTGCGCTCGCTGTCGGAGTGCGGACTGTCGGACATTGGTTGCGCGTTCAGGTTTGTTTCCTCGGCCGGAATGGGTATGGCCTCAGCGTGCCGGGCGCGATGCCCCGACCGGTCCCTTCCGTGACAGCCGGTCTGGGGACACCCCCCCAGCGGTAGTCCCCCTGGGCCTAACGGCCCGGGAAGTACCCCCAGGGGGAGAGCTGCCCGGGCCCGGCACGCCAGTCGGCGAATCGGCGCGGTGCACGACGGCCGCGGTGCCCGTGAAGCCGTGAGCACATGCCATGACTCAACATGACATGAATGACATGCCACCGCGCACATGCCGCAGCGCCCGGCGACAGACCTACATACGTACGTCAGGTCACTCGGGCACCGCGGCACACCTTGATGGCGTGTGTGACACCAGCGCGGCGGGGCGGCCTCGCGTCAGGACGCGAGAACCTCGTCGAGCAGGGCCTCGGCCTTGTCCTCGTTGGTGTTCTCCGCCAGGGCGAGTTCGCTGACCAGAATCTGGCGCGCCTTGGCGAGCATGCGCTTCTCACCGGCCGACAGCCCGCGCTCGCGCTCCCGGCGCCATAGGTCGCGAACGACCTCGGCGACCTTGATCACATCACCGGACGCGAGCTTCTCGAGATTCGCCTTGTAACGACGGGACCAGTTCGTGGGCTCTTCCGCGTAGGGTGCGCGCAGCACCTCGAAGACCCGATCCAGCCCGTCCTGACCGACCACATCACGCACACCGACGAACTCCGCATTGTCCGCCGGCACACGAACTGTCAAGTCACCTTGGGCGACCTTCAGCACCAAGTAGGTCTTGTCCACGCCTTTGATCTGGCGAGTTTCGATGGCCTCGATCAGCGCGGCCCCGTGATGGGGATAGACCACGGTGTCGCCAACCTTGAACGTCATGTGACAGGTACCCCTTCCGTGGCTATCCAGGGTAACACGGGAACGGCCCGTTCTGAATGGCGTTTTCGCAGGTCAGGGCATATCTCGGGGCTTGACAACAGCGCCCGGAACGTGCTCAAGGGGTTCCCCGGAAGCAGGTATCCGCAGGTCGGAGCGGCTGTGACGGCACGGTGAAACGCACCCGTTACCTGCCCTGACGGGCCCTGACGGGAGGTCGAACGTCCCGGTTTGTCGGAGTCCAGGGGGCTGACTTCTGCTACTCCGTTCGGCGCAGCACATGAGATCCGAGGTGTTTCACGAATTGATCACACGTGATGTCGTATCGGCGCGTTGATCAATTCCGCGATGTCCGAGGGGCGATCTTCCCGCATTCCCTACCGATAATCCGTCAGGGCGGCACCCGGGAGATTTCTCGGCGCCGTACGGGGGACAGTCGCGGCCGCGGTCTCCGCCGCGTTCGACCGGCGGGCGCTCGCCCGGGGCGGGTCGGGTGCGGCGGCAGGAGGACGGCTCGGTAACCTAAGCCCGCTGATACGCCCTTGGGGCGGCGCAACGCCGCCCCTCGTCGTCCAAGGAGTTGCCGCCGCCGTGAGCCTCCCTCAACCTTCGGCCGGGGGAGCCCCCTGCCTTCGTCGCGGCGCCCTCGCCGCGGCCGCCCTCGCGTTCTCCGTCGCCTCCCTCGCCGCCTGCGCGGCGGGCACCTCGGCCCCGACGCTGCAAGTCAAGCCGGACAACGCGGCGGCGACAGCCGGCGACATCAAGATCCAGAACGTCAATGTGATCACCCAGCCCGATGGGGCAGAGGGTCCGGCCGTCGTCGCCGGCAAGATCTTCAACAACGGCACGAAGGACCAGACGCTCGAGTCGATCACGGTCCCGGGGGCGGGCGGCAACGTGAGGCTTTTCCCGGCCAAGGGAACCGGACCGCTGATCGTTCCGGCCGGCGGCGCGCTGATCCTGGGCGGCGAGGGCAACGCCGCCGCGGTCATCGCGAAGGGCAGCGCGTCCGCCCGGGACGGCGACGCCCAGCGGGTCGTCTTCGACCTCAGCGAGACCGGGAAGGTCCGGCTATCGGCCTTCGTCGTGCCCGCGACCAGCTACTTCGAGGGCTTCGGGCCGACCGCCGTGCCGACCCCCTCGCGCACCGGCACACCGCACTCGACCCCGACGGGTGGCACCGCCGGCGAGGAGGGCGCGGTGAACGGCGACCGCGACGACACGTCCCGCCAGGCCCACCCGAGCGAATCGGCCGCGGGTCACGGCGCCGGGCACTGACCGCCCGGTGACCGCCCGGCCGAGCCGGGTCCGTACCGCAGAGAGGCCCGGAAGCGCTGAGCTTCCGGGCCCTCGTCGTTCACGGCGCCGCGCGCGGCGGGCCGTTTACGGCTCGAACTTGTACCCCAGGCCCCGGACCGTGACCAGATAGCGCGGCGCACCCGGGTCCGGCTCGATCTTCGCGCGCAGCCGCTTCACATGGACGTCGAGGGTCTTGGTGTCGCCGACGTAGTCCGCGCCCCACACCCGGTCGATCAGCTGCATACGGGTCAGCACCCGGCCGGCGTTCCGCAGCAGCATCTCCAGCAGGTCGAACTCCTTCAGCGGCAGGTCGACTTTGCCGCCGTCGACCGTGACCACATGCCGGTCGACGTCCATCCGGACGGGACCGGCCTCCAGCGCGGCCGGGACGACCTCCTCCGGCTCCCCGCGGCGGCGGAGCACGGCTCGGATCCGGGCCACCAGCTCGCGCGAGGAGAAGGGCTTGGTCACGTAGTCGTCGGCTCCTATCTCCAGCCCGACGACCTTGTCGATCTCACTGTCCTTGGCGGTCACCATGATGACGGGGACGTTCGAGCGCCCGCGCAGCTGGCGGCAGACCTCCGTGCCGGGCAGCCCGGGCAGCATCAGGTCGAGCAGCACCAGATCGGCGCCATTGCGTTCGAACTCGTCCAGCCCGTCGGGCCCCGTTGCCGCGATGGCGACCTCGAAGCCCTCCTTGCGGAGCATGTACGACAACGCGTCGCTGAAGGATTCTTCGTCCTCGACGACGAGCACTCGGGTCACGAGAGGACCTCCGGTCGGGTCTGAGAGTGGCACAACAGGCTGTGGTGGGTGATGTGGTTCCGACCGCCGTCCGTACCCCTACCCCACGCGGGGGCCCGAGGCGTCTCCACTGAGGTCACGGGAGGACCTCCTGGGTTGAAAGGGGGTCGTCGGAGAAGGTCTCGTACGGCCTGTCCTCGTCATCGAGGTCGTCCGGCTCGACGATGATCCGGTCCCGGCGCTCGGCCTTGTCCCGGCCCTTTTCGCGGCCCGCTTCGGGGAGCCGCAGGGTGAACGTGGAGCCCTGCCCCTCGGCGCTCCACACCGTGACCTCCCCGCCGTGCGAGGCGGCCACGTGCTTGACGATGGCGAGCCCGAGCCCGGTCCCGCCGGTGGCGCGCGAGCGCGCCGGGTCGACACGGTAGAACCGTTCGAAGATCCGGTCCTTGTCCTTGTCGGAGATGCCGATGCCCTGGTCGGTCACGGCGATCTCGATCAGGTCCCCGCCGGTGGCGCTGACCCGGCGGCCGGCGATGCCGACGCGGGTGCGGGACGGGCTGTAGTTCACGGCGTTCTCGACGAGGTTGCCGAGGGCGGCGGCGAGCTGGCCGCGGTTGCCCCAGACGTACAGCCCGGCGGTGCCGCCGGCCGCCATGGTGATCTGCTTGGTACCGGCCTGGTGGCGGCAGCGGTCGATCGCCTCCGCGACCAGTTCGTCCACGGGTACGGACTCGGCGTCCTCCAGCGGGTCGTCGTTCTGCACCCGCGAGAGGTCGATGAGCTCCTGGACCAGGTTGGTCAGCCGCGTGGCCTCGACCTGCATGCGCCCGGCGAAGCGCGTCACCGCCTCGGGATCCTCCGAGGCGTCCATCACAGCCTCGGAGAGCAGGGAGAGCGCACCGGTCGGGGTCTTCAGCTCATGGCTCACGTTGGCCACGAAGTCGCGGCGCACCGCCTCTATGCGGCGCGCCTCGGTGAGGTCCTCGACCAGCAGCAGCACCAGCCTGGAGCCCAGCGGGGCCACCCGGGCGGAGACCGCGAGGCCCTCGCCCCGGCCCGCACCGCGCCGCGGCATGTCCAGCTCGACCTGCCGTATCTCGCCGTCGCGGCGGGTGTCCCTGGCCATCTGGAGCATCGGCTCGACCGCCAGCTTTCCGCCGCGGACCAGCCCGAGCGCGTACGCCGCGGAGCTGGCCTTGACGACGCTGTCCGCGTCGTCGAGGACGACGGCCGAGGACCGCAGCACGGACAGCACCGTGTCGACGCCGGGCGGGAGCACCGGTTCCGTGTGCAACGAGCTGCGGGTCGGCTTCGACTGCTCGCGCTCGCTCCAGCGGAACGCGAGCATCGCGACGACACCGGTACCTACCCCGGCGATCGCTGCCGCTGCGGCGACCGCCGCGTTCACGTCCATGCGTCCAGATTAAGCGGGTGGTGAGAGACATCCACAGCACTCCGCACACCGCCTCGAACACTCGTTGCCGAGAGTTCACCCCTGGGTCGTGGCGCGTTCACCCCGGCCAGGCGGCCGTAAAGTGCAGGTCAGGCGGCGGAGCCGGGTGGCGGGGCGTACGTTGCCAAGAGTTCACCCCGAAGACTGCGCCGGTTCACTCCGGCGGCTAGAACGGGACGCGTAGACCCCTGAGCGTGGATGCTGGTGAAACCAGCCAGTTTGATGAGAAGAGGATTCGATGCGGGACGCATACCACGAGGAGCTCGACTCGATCGGTGAGGGTCTGGTCGAGATGGCCCGGCTTGTCGGCTCCGCGATCGGCCGGTCCACCACGGCCATCCTCGACGCGGACCTCAAGCTCGCAGAGAGCGTGATCGCCGCGGACGAGAAGGTGGACGACCTGCAGCGCGATCTGGAGGCGCGGGCGATAACCCTGCTGGCGCGCCAGCAGCCGGTCGCCACGGACCTGCGCATCGTCGTCACCTCACTGCGGATGAGCGCCGACCTGGAGCGGTCCGGCGACCTTGCGCAGCACGTCGCCAAACTGGCCCGGCTCCGCTTCCCCGACACGGCCGTGCCCCGAGACCTGCAGGCGACGATCCTGGAGATGGGGCAGCTGGCGCAGCGGCTCATGGCCAAGGCAGCCGAGGTGATCATCACCAAGGACGTCGATCTGGCGCTCCAGCTGGAGCAGGACGACGACGCGATGGACCTGCTGCACCGGGCGCTGTTCCAGCACCTGATGGACGACCGGTGGCAGCACGGCATCGAGACCGCGGTGGATGTAACCCTGCTCGGCCGCTACTACGAGCGCTTCGCCGACCACGCGGTGTCCGTCGCCAAGCGCGTGGTCTACCTGGTCACGGGCGAGTACGCCGACGAGGTCGCCCCACCGGCCCCCGTCGAAGGGGCGTAGCCGCTCTCAGGCCGCGGGCGCCCGCGCTTCCACGCGCCGTTGATGCGCCCTGTGCAGCGGGTGTGGAGTGAAAGCAGGCGCACTGCAAGGCAGGCGCACGCCTTTCGAGGAGGGTTTCCCATGGCCGACTCCCCCAACGCACTGCCGCCCCGCGACGAGCACCCCACCGACCGGTCCCCGTCTGTTGTCGACAGGCCGCTGCCGATCCTCGGCGCCTGCGGCTGCGGGTCCGGATGCAGCTGTGGCTGCCAGAGCGGCGGCCCCTGCCAGTGCGGCGGTGCCTGCGGCTGCTAGCCGCACGCTGACGACGAAGCGCCCCGGCCCGGGTGACCCGGCCGGGGCGCTTCGTCGTCGCGCGGTGCGTGACCCTTCTTGCCCTGGGTCTTGCGAGCGATCTCGGCGACCTGGGTTTTTGCTGTTCAGACGGCTGTCGGCGGCGGCTGCCCGGGCATCATTGGTCGTTGTTGGCCGTTGACGAGCGACCTCGGACGGCCCAGAGACGGCCCAGGCATGTATGAGGACAGGGCTCGCTCAGGACTTACTCCGTCTCTGAGCATCGGCCTCGGCTATTGCTTCGGCTTCGGCCTCCGCCATACCGATGGCGAAGCCAAGTGCCTGGGTAATGTGTGTGGTTACCTGGCGCGACGCTGACCAGGGTCGTGAGCGATGGCCGTCATTCCCCGCTGCTCCCCGTCGGTCACCGATCCCTCGAGAACGCCATGGGCACGTGGTCTCCTCGACGTGATGCACGTCGCAGCGCGAGCGGCAACCCTGGAGGCATGAAGCTCCGGACCTCTAGGAGGGCCTCGGAGACCCCGGCGGCCACTGCGGCCCAGACCGATTACACCGGCGCCATCTACGGCTCGCTGCTTGCCGCCTCCGTGGTAGTCGGCGCCGGAACGCTCGGCTCGTTTCCGCGGCTGGAACTCGTTCTGCTGCTGCTGTGCACCGGTGTGGTGTTCTGGGCCGCGCACGTCTTCTCCCGCCTTTTCGGGGCCCGAATGGTGCACCATCTGAGCCGGGAGGAAGTCCGCCGTACGTGCGCGGAAGAGCGCCCGATCGTCGACGCGGCCGTGCCACCGGCCGTTGCTGTGGCCATCAGCCCACTCCTTGGACTGGGCGTTCAGGGGACAGCATGGCTGGCACTCGGGGTCGCCTTGGCCGGGCAGGTCGGCTGGGCGACCGTGGCCGCCAGCCGCGCCGGCGCCTCACGTCGCCTGATGCTGCTCGCCGGTGCGATCAACCTTCTCCTTGGGTTGGTCATCGTGGTATTCAAAGTCGCGCTTCACCACTGAGGACCCGCCTCCACAATCAGCCCAGGTCCACAGCGGAATTCCGGCCATGGCCGCAGCCGCCTGCGGAAGTGAGACTTCCCACAGCCGGTGTGGGCCTGAGGAGCGTCAGACCCCCCGGCTCAATGCAGCACTTTCTCCTTGGCCCGCTGGAACTCGGCCTCCGAGAGCTCACCCTTGTCCTTGAGGGCAGAGAGCTTGGTCAGCTCGTCCGCATCCGTGCCACCGCCGCCAACCGGTCTGCTGGATGTAGGCATCGAGCGCCTGCGGGCAGGCGAGGAGCCAGCCCGATTCGCGGTCAGCGTAGGGGGCCATGATCTCTCGCCCCCTGCACCCCGCGAGCTGCCGTTCCACCTCATCGCGGGCAGCGGATTCGCGCTGCCCGTGTGGACCGAAGCGCCTGGGAGATCGTGACCCCGGTGGCGTTCCTGGTGTCGTTCCGGGTCAGCGTCCGGCTCTGGACGGGCCAGCGCTTTTAGACTTCACGGCCCAGCGACGGCCCCGAGACAGCACCAGGCCCCCTACCCGCGGAAAAGCCCGCAGGTAGGGGGCTTGATCAGTTCGTGTTACTTCTTCTTGCCCTGGTTCTTCACGGCCTCTATCGCCGCCTTCGCCGCCTCCGGGTCGAGGTACGTGCCGCCCGGGTTCACGGGGCGGAAGTCCGTGTCCAGCTCGTAGGAGAGCGGGATGCCGGTCGGGATGTTCAGGCCGGCGATGTCGGCGTCCGAGATGCCGTCGAGGTGCTTGACCAGCGCGCGCAGCGAGTTCCCGTGTGCCGCGATCAGGACCGTGCGGCCGGCGAGCAGGTCCGGGACGATGCCGTCGTACCAGTACGGCAGCATCCGGATCACCACGTCCTTCAGGCACTCGGTGCGCGGCCGTAGTTCCGGCGGGATCGTCGCGTAGCGCGGGTCGTCGCTCTGCGACCACTCGGCGCCATCCTCCAGCGGCGGCGGCGGGGTGTCGTACGACCGGCGCCAGAGCATGAACTGCTCCTCGCCGAACTCGGCGAGCGTCTGGGCCTTGTCCTTGCCCTGAAGGGCGCCGTAGTGCCGCTCGTTCAGCCGCCACGTGCGGTGGACCGGGATCCAGTGTCGGTCGGCGGCCTCCAGAGCCAGCTGAGCCGTGCGAATCGCGCGCTTCTGGAGCGAGGTGTGCACGACGTCGGGCAACAGGCCGGCGTCCTTGAGCAGCTCACCGCCGCGGACGGCCTCCTTCTCGCCCTTCTCGTTCAGGTTGACGTCCACCCAGCCGGTGAACAGATTCTTCGCATTCCACTCGCTCTCGCCGTGGCGGAGCAGGATCAGCTTGTACGGTGCGTCGGCCATGGCGCCGAGCCTAGCTCTTGGTAATTCGGTGGTCTCCCACACCCTCGCGGCGTAAGCTGCGCTCGCCGCATGCGCCACTTACGGGCGCCGCCTCGGGGGGGAGCCACTGTGCCAGCAGTGTCAGCCGTGTCCATGTCCAGGTTCAGGCGGGCTGCCGTCGAGAGCGTCTCGGGTCTTCCCCGCGCCTTCTGGTGGCTGTGGACAGCCACGCTCGTCAACCGCCTCGGCGCCTTCGTCGCCACCTTCATGGCGCTCTATCTGACCCTGGAGAAGGGCTACTCGGCCTCGTACGCGGGCGCCGTCGCGGCGCTGCACGGGCTCGGCGGCGTGGTGTCCTCCGTGGGCGCGGGAGTGATGGCGGACCGGCTCGGACGACGCCCCACGCTGCTGCTCGCACAGACCTCCACGGCCGCCTCGGTGGCCCTGCTCGGCATCATGGAGCACCCGCTCGGGATCGCCGCAGTCGCCTTCCTCGTCGGCATGACGAGCAACGCCTCGCGACCGGCGGTGCAGGCCATGATGGCGGACATCGTCGCCCCCGAGGACCGGGTGCGGGCGTTCGCACTCAACTACTGGGCGATCAACCTGGGTTTCGCCCTCTCCTCCACGGCTGCCGGGTTCATCGCCGAGTACAGCTATCTCGTCGGCTTCCTCGGCGAGGCCACGCTCACCCTGGTCTGCGCGGTCCTGGTCTTCGTCAAGCTGCCGGAGTCCCGGCCGGTGCGCGGTCCCGTGGAGAAGGCCGCGGAGCCGGAGATCGGCCTGGGGACGGTGCTCCGCGACCGGCGGTTCATGGGCATCGTCGGGCTGTCCTTCCTCATCTCCCTGATCTTCATGCAGGGTTACGTGGCGCTGCCCGTCGCGATGGGCGCGGACGGCTTCTCCAGCTCCGACTTCGGCGTCGCCATCGCGGTCAACGGGGTGCTGATCGTGGCGCTCCAGATCCCGGTGACCCGGTTCATCGAGCACCGGGATCCGGCCCGCCTGCTCATCGTCTCCGCACTCCTCGCGGGCTACGGCTTCGGGCTCACCGCCTTCGCCGGCTCGCTCACCCTCTACGTGCTGACCGTGTGCGTCTGGACGCTGGCCGAGATCGTCAACTCGCCCACCCAGATGGGCCTGGTCGTACGGTTGTCGCCGACCCACGGGCGCGGGCGCTACCAGGGCATCTACACGATGTCCTGGTCGGTCGCGGCGCTCGCCGCTCCGCTGATGGGCGGGATCGTCATCGACGCGTACGGCTCCACCTGGCTCTGGGCGGGCTGCGCAGTCCTGGGCACGATCGCCGCCCTCGGGTACTGGCTTCTCATGCGTGGACTGCCGCCCGTGGCGCCGCCTGCCGAGCCGGCGGAACCATCCGAAGCTGTCAGCGCAGCGCCCGCTGAGCCTCGTACAGATTCCGTGGCCTGACCGCCTCCGGGTGGCCGTAGGACTCGATGCGGGCGTGCAGCGGGCCCGTGAAGTCCGGCTTGTCGATCTGGCCGAACTCGCGGACCGTGCTGATGCCTACGGTCGCGCTGTACGGGGCGATCTCGTCGATCTTGACGCAGCCCGCGCGCTCGTTGGTGACCGTGACGTTCCAGTGGGTGAAGCGGGCGCCGTAGAGCGGACCGGCGCTCGCGTCACCGCCGTGCGCCCCGTCGTTGTGAACGCTGATCTCGGTACGCAGGTTGGCGAACGGCAGGCCACGGTGGGTGTCGAAGGTCCCCATCTCCATCCGCCCGCGGGACCAGACGTTGTAGCTGGAGAGTCCCTCGACGTTGATGCCGTGGAGTTGGGTGCCGGCCGGGGTGGGGACGGTCCGTGCGTCGATCCGGAAGTCCTCGAAGAGATTGTCGTGCGAGCCCTCGCGGCAGCAGTAGGGGTGGTGGCTGCCGCGCCCGGAGACCCGGGTGCGGCGGAGTGTGCACGCCTTGGCGGCGACCAGCAGGAAGCCGTTGTCGACGTCGACGGCGTGCACATCGTCCACCCAGCAGTCCCAGGCGCACTGCAGCGCGACACCGTTCCAGCCCTTGTCCAGGAGGTGCGGCGACTGCGGGGTGTGCGTCATCCGGAGGGTGACGCCCTCGACACCCGAGCCGGTCACGGGCCGTACGAGGGTGGTGAGTTGGGGCTTCCACTCGGGGCGCGCGTCGAGCGGCAGGGGGCGGTCGAGGGTGACTCTGCGCCCCTCCACCGCGGTGATGCGGCAGGGCCACTCGTACGGGACGTAGCTGGTCAGTTTGGTCTTGTCGTCCCAGGTGTAGGACTTGGTGCCGGGGCCGTCGCCGGACATGTGCTCGAGCAGGGTGTGGTCCGCGTCGTCGGCGAGGCGGAGCAGCACACGGTCGCCGCGGCGCAGCCCGCCGGGGTCCGCGACCGTGACGGTCCACTCGCCCTGCCGGGCGGGCGTGCTGATGGCGGTCAGCGGGCGCCACTCGTCGCGCTTGTTGCCCGTCCAGCCCTCGAAGGGCCAGGCCTTGGCGCGAATCGCGTCGGTGAGGGTGCGCCAGCGGTCGGCCGGGCAGATCCAGACGAGCCCGCCGGCCCAGGACCAGGCGGACTTGTCGCCGCCGTAGCGGCTGCCGTACGGCCCGATGAGGTCGGTGAGATGGCGGGTGGCGTGGAGGGTGGTGCGGGAGCTGCCCGCGCCGCGCAGCACGACGTTGTCGCGGCCGAGCCGGATCACGTCGTCGATGCGGTACGTGCCGGGCGGCAGGGTGACGGTGCCGCCGCCGCGCCGTCCGACGTCCTCGATCGCCCGGTTGATGGCCGGTGCGGCGTCGGCGGACCCGTCCGGGCGGGCGCCGTAGTCCCGTACGACGTCGGCGCGCACCGGCGGGCGGGGGAACTCCTTGCGGCCTCCTGCGTATCCAGCGCGGCCCACGTAGGGAATCTGCGGGTGGGTGTACGGTGCCGCGCTGAACTCCCCCCACAGGGCCGACTGCCGCACTCCGGCGCCGGTGTCTCCCTGGGGCGCCGCGACAGCGTCCCGCCCGCTCAGGGCCCCCGCGCTCGCCGCCACGGCGACGGCGCCGGCCAGAAGTCTTCTCCGGCCGAGGCCGCGCTGGTTGTCCTCCATGAGCCCGCCTTCCATGGATGTGAACGCCATTCATATGAGCGATAGGCATGAGAGTGCCACGCGCCCGCAGCGGGCGGGAAGAGGTCGTACGGAAACGGGGACCGCTCAGTCGGTCGCGGCCGGACGCTGGGTCAGATGCGTGAACGACTCAAGATTGCGGGTCGATTCGCCGCGGGCCGTGCGCCAGGCGTACTCCTTGCGGATCGCCGTCGCGAAACCCATCTCCAGCAGGGTGTTGAAGCTGCGGTCGGCGTTCTCCAGGACGGCGCCCAGCAGCCGGTCCAGCTCCTGAGCCGTCACCGCCGACAGCGGCACCTTTCCGACCAGATAGATGTCGCCCAGCCGGTCGATGGCGTAACTCACCCCGTACATCCGGGTGTTGCGCTCCAGCAGCCAGCGGTGGACCGCCGCGTGGTTCTCGTCGGGGTGCCGGATCACAAAGGCGTTGATCGAGAGCGAATGCCTGCCGACGACCAGCGAGCACGTCGTCGAGAGCTTCCGCGTACCGGGCAGCTTGACCACATAGGTGCCGTCCGCCGGGCTCTCCCACTCGAGGTCCGCGTCCTTGAGCGTCTGTTCGACGGTCTTCCGCGCGTCCACGTCGGCCCGGTCTACGGCAGCCCTGTCTGCGTCAGCCATGGTGGGAGCGTAGACGACGCCGTTCGTGCAGCGCCGCCGAGTACACCTCAGCCGTCGCCGAGGCGGCGGCGTCCCAGCCGAAGGATTCCGCGTGCCGCGCGGCCGCCGCGCCCATCCCGCTCGCCAGGGCCGGGTCGTCGGCGAACCGGCGCAGCGCCCGCGCGTAGTCCCGCGGGTCGTGCCCGGTCACCAGGAAGCCGCTCGCCCCGTCCCGTACCGCCACCGGCAGTCCGCCGACCGCGGCCGCGACGACCGGGGTTCCGCAGGCCTGCGCCTCGATGGCGACCAGTCCGAAGGACTCGCTGTAGGAGGGCATGACGAGCACGGACGCCGCCCGGTACCAGTCCGCGAGCTGCTCCTGCCCCACCGGCGGCCGGAAGCGGACCACGTCCGAGATCCCGAGCCGAGCGGCGAGCTTTTGCAGCCCCTCGGGCTTGGCGAGGCCGCTGCCGCTGGGCCCGCCGACGACCGGCACCACGATCCGCTCGCGCAGCCGCGGCTGCGCCGCGAGCAGTTCGGCGACCGCGCGCAGCAGGACGTCGGGAGCCTTCAGCGGCTGGATGCGCCCGGCGAAGAGCGGGATGAAGGCGTCCTGCGGCAGGCCAAGCCGGGCCCGGGCGGCCGCCCGGCCGCCGGGCCGGAAGCGGTCCAGATTCACCCCGGGGTGGACGACGGCGACCTTGTGGGGGTCGGCTTCGTAGTGGCGTACGAGCTCGTCGGCCTCCTCGGCGGTGTTCGCCACCAGCCGGTCTGCGGCCCGGACGATCTGAGTCTCGCCGATGACGCGCGCCGTGGGTTCGGGAGTGTCGCCCTCGGCCAGCGCCGCGTTCTTGACCTTGGCCATGGTGTGCATGGCGTGCACCAGGGGAACGCCCCAGCGCTCGGCCGCGAGCCAGCCGACGTGGCCAGAGAGCCAGTAGTGGGAGTGGACGAGGTCGTAGTGGCCCGGGCGCTGTCCGGCCCACGCCTGCATGACGCCGTGCGTGAAGGCGCAGAGCTGGGCCGGCAGATCCTCCTTGGCCAGCCCCTCGTACGGCCCGGCGTCCACATGCCGCACGAGCACGCCGGGCGCGAGCTCGACGGCGGCCGGCAGCGCGCCGGTCGTCGCCCGGGTGAAGATCTCGACCTCGATGTTGATCGCGGCGAGACGCCTGGCGAGCTCGACGATGTAGACGTTCATGCCGCCGGCGTCGCCCGTACCCGGCTGGTGGAGGGGGGAGGTGTGCACACTGAGCATCGCGACGCGCCGCGGGCGGCGCGGCCCGCCGGGCCGACGCAGTCGCGGCGTCCCCGCGAGCGGCCCGTGACCGCGGCCACGGAACCCGCCGAGACGGGACACGTACTGGCTCACCGCGCGAAACCTCCTTGGGGGCGGGCGGGGCGGATCCCCTCGCCATCCCTGTAACCAACCGACCGCACCCGGCCATTTCCGCTTTGCCAAAACGTGACGCTCGCCTCGCCGGGCGGCTCGGCCCTTACCCTGCTGCTCATGACCCGCCGCACCCCGCTCACCCGACCGGTCGGGACCGTGACGCGCGGGACGACCAATCCCAACCGGTTGCGGCGGATGGACCGGTGGATCGCCGCCGTGCACGGCGGCCCGATACGACGGGATCAGGACGGCACGGCCGTCGATCTCGGATACGGCGCCGCGCCGTGGACCGCCGTGGAGTTGCTGACCCGGCTGCGCACCGTCCGTCCGGACGCCCGGGTGGTGGGGATCGAAATCGACCCGGCCCGGGTCGAGGCCGCCCGTCCCTACGAGCGCGACGGGCTCGTCTTCGCCCACGGCGGCTTCGAGGTGCCGCTCCCGGACCGCGCTCGCCCCGTGCTGATCCGGGCGGCCAATGTGCTGCGCCAGTACGAAGAGGCCGAGGTCCGTGCCGTATGGGAGCAGTTGTGCGCACGGCTCGCGCCGGAGGGGCTGCTCGTCGAGGGGACGTGCGACGAGATCGGGCGTCGCCACGTATGGGTCGCCCTGGGCCCGGAGGGTGCGCGCAGCGTGACCTTCGCCACCCGCCTGGGCTCTCTCCAGCAGCCGTCCGACCTGTCCGAACGCCTGCCCAAGGCACTCATCCACCGGAACGTGCCCGGCGAGCGGGTGCACGCGTTCCTCAAGGACTTCGACCGCGCCTGGGCAGCTGCCGCACCCTTCGCGTCGCTCGGCGCCCGACAGCGGTGGATCCGGACCGTGCACGCGCTCAAGGCCGACTGGCCGGTCGTCGACGGGCCGGGCCGCTGGCGCCAGGGCGAGGTCACCGTCCGCTGGGAAGCCCTGGCGCCGCGCGGCGGCTGACCGGGCGAGGCACGCGCCTCGCCGCACCGCTGAGTCAGCCGGAGATCAGCTCGGCTCCCTCGGGGGCGAGGCTGCGAAAATTGACATGAGTCGACTCAACTATGCAGGGACACCCGGTCAAGGCCCGCTGAAACGGGGACCGCAGCAGGAGCGTCAGGCCATCCGCAGGCTGTCGAGCAGCGCATCGACCAGGACACGGTCGTGCTCATGGGTGACGCGCAGGCGGGCCGCGGCAGGAGCCAGCCAGATCAGCCGGTCCACCTCATGGTTGGGCACGAAGTGACCCTCGGTGGCCTCGGCGGCCCAGTAGAGGACCTCCTTGGGCCGCCCACTCACCGCATAGCGCACGGTCGGCAGGCGCGGACCCGGCTCACAGTCGTAGCCCGTCTCCTCGTGCACCTCCCGCAGCGCGCCCCGCAGCGGATCCTCGCCCCGCTTCAGCTTGCCCTTCGGGTGCGACCAGTCGTCGTACTTCGGCCGGTGCACCAATGCGATCTCGATCCCCGGGCCGGGGCCGTGCTGCGCGCCGTGCGGGGACCGCCGCCACAGGACGCAGCCCGCGGCCCGCACGGTCCCGCTGTCGGCCCCCGCCGCCATCACGCATTCACCGACATCCGCTGCCAGAGCCGGCCGAAAGCGAAGCGGGCCGCCTCGACGTCGTGCCGCTGGTCGGCGTGGAGGACGCCGAGTGCGTACGCCGTCGCCGGAGCGATCCGTGGGGTACGAGCCGCTGCGGCGGCAGCGGCCGCGGCCTCGGCGGCGTCGTGGTGCCGGTCCAGTACCTGGGCGGTGCTCCGCAACCGCACGCTCAGCAAGGACGCATCGGCCGCCTCCGCGGGATACGCCGCGTCCAGTACCTCCTGCGCATACCGGCGCAGCCGCACCAGCAGCCGCACCTGGTGCCAGGGCGCATCCTGCTGCTCGGTCGCGGGCGGGGCGTCGGCCGCGGCGGTGGCCGCGAGGCCGTGGACCAGCGCTTCCGCGTTGTACGGGTGGCCGGCGCGGTACAACGGCAGGCCGTCCACCGCCTCCACCAGCCTCCGGTGCATCTGCTCGACGAGCGGCTCCAGCATCTCGGCGGCCGGTCCTTCGGCAGCCGCCGGATCGAGCGGCGCCTCCGAGGCGAGCACGGCGACCGCGTCGGCGACCGCATGGAAGCGGGACGAGCCGAGCGCCTGCAGAGCCGCGGAGTGGGCCCGGGTCCGGGCCAGTGTGAGCTGGCGGTCGAGCAGTGCACCGGCGCGTGCGGCTCCGACGGTGAGGGCGGCGGCGGGCGTGCTCGGTGCCGCGCCGCCCGGATCGGCGGAATCCGCATCGGGATCGGCCGGGCCGGCACCGTCGGGCTCGCCGGACACCGCCCCTGCGGGATCGGGCTCCCCGCCCACCGGATCGGCTCCCGTCAGCGTGACGGCCGGCCCGGCCTCGTACGGCTCGTACCACTCGATGTCGGCGCGGCTCAAGGTTTCCGCATCGGCGCCCGCGGCCCCGTACCGTCCCGCGTCCGCACCGGAGAGCCGCTGCAGGGCGGAGCGGAGCCGGGCCAGGCTGGCCGCGTAGGCATGCTCGAGAGCGAGGGTGCCCGAGAGCCAGACGAGCTCCGCGCGCAGCTGGTCAGCCCACTCCGGGTCGGTCAGCGGCCGGAAGGCGTGCAGCGCGCTGCTGATGCGCCGCGCGGAGCGCCGCATCTGGCGGGCGGCCTCGACGGCCTCCTCCGCGTCCGCACCGCTCTCGCGGTGCAGTCGCAGGCTGCGCAGAAACTCGGCGGCCTGCGCATGCAGATGCCCGGCCAGCACATCATGTGCGGTGAGAGCGTCCGGAAGCCCTTCCAGGAGCACCCGGGCCCCGCCACCACCGGATGCGCCAACCGCTCCGGCCGACCGCTGTGCCCCGTGCGCCTCGCCTCGCTCGTACGTCTCGCGAGGGCCGGGGTCCCCGTGGCCGCCCGCAGGGTCAAGGTTTCGCTTGGCCACGCCGGCGCCTCCGCGCGTCAATGAGCATTTCCTGCACGTTCCGGAGCGGCTGTCCGTCCCCGTCCATCGCGTGCCGCGTCCAGTTGCCGTCCGGGCCGAGGTGCCAGGAGGCGGTGCTGTCCGACATTCCGGTCTCCAACAGCCGGTTGAGAGCGACTCGGTGAGCCGGGTCGCTCACCCGCACCAGGGCCTCGATCCGGCGGTCGAGGTTCCGGTGCATCATGTCCGCGCTCCCGAGCCAGGCCTCCGGCTCGCCGCCGTTCCCGAAGGCGAAGATCCGTGAGTGCTCCAGGAAGCGCCCGAGGATGCTGCGCACGCGTATGTTCTCGGACAGACCCGGGACGCCCGGCCGCAGCGCGCAGATGCCGCGGACCCAGACGTCGATCGGTACGCCCGCCCGGGCGGCCCGGTAGAGGGCGTCGATGACCGCTTCGTCGACCATCGAGTTCACCTTGATCCGGACGTACGCGGGGCGCCCGGCGCGCTGGTTCGCCGCTTCCTTGTTGATTCGCTGGATCAGGCCGTCGCGCAGCGATCTCGGGGCGACGAGCAGCCGGCGGTAGGTCTCACGGCGCGAGTAGCCGGACAGCCGGTTGAAGAGGTCGGACAGGTCCGCACCGACCTGCGGGTCGGCGGTCAGCAGCCCCAGGTCCTCGTAGAGCCGGGCGGTCTTCGGGTGGTAGTTGCCGGTGCCGACGTGGCTGTAGCGGCACAGCGTCTCGCCCTCCTGCCGGACCACCAGCGACAGCTTGCAGTGCGTCTTCAGCCCCACCAGGCCATAGACGACATGGCAGCCGGCCTCCTCCAGCTTCCGCGCCCACTTGATGTTGGCCTGCTCGTCGAAGCGCGCCTTGATCTCGACCAGGACCAGCACCTGCTTGCCGGACTCCGCCGCGTCTATCAGGGCGTTCACGATCGGCGAGTCGCCGGACGTCCGGTAGAGCGTCTGCTTGATCGCCAGCACGTCCGGGTCGTCGGCGGCCTGCTCCAGGAAGGCCTGCACCGAGGTGGAGAAGGAGTCGTACGGGTGGTGCAGCAGCACATCCCGCTCGCGCAGCGCCGCGAAGATGTCGGGCGCCTGTGACGACTCCACCTCGGCGAGGTCGCGGTGGGTGCCCGCCACGAACTTCGGGTACTTCAGCTCCGGCCGGTCCAGCTTGACGATCCCGAAGAGGCCGGTCAGGTCGAGCGGTCCGGGCAGCGGGTGCACCTCGGCCTCGGAGATCTTCAGCTCGCGGACCAGCCGGTCCAGGACCTCGGGGGCCATGGACTCCTCGACCTCGAGGCGCACCGGCGGCCCGAAGCGGCGCCGCATGAGCTCCTTCTCCAGGGCCTTCAGCAGGTTCTCGGCGTCGTCCTCCTCCACCTCCAGGTCCTCGTTGCGGGTGACCCGGAACATGTGGTGGGCGAGCACCTCCATCCCCGGGAACAGCTCTTCCAGGTGCGCCGCGATCACGTCCTCCAGCGGCACGTACCGCTGCGGCGACGCCTCCAGGAACCGGGAGAGCAGCGGTGGCACCTTCACACGTGCGAAGTGCTCATGCCCGCTGACCGGGTTCCGCACGACGACGGCGAGGTTGAGGGAGAGACCCGAGATGTACGGGAAGGGGTGCGCCGGGTCGACCGCCAGCGGGGTCAGGACCGGGAAGATCTGCTGCCGGAAGAGGGTGAACAGGCGGGCCTGCTCCTTCTCCGTCAGCTCGGGCCAGCGGATCAGGTGGATCCCGGCGTCCGCGAGCTCGGGGAGCACGTCCTGCTGGAAGCAGGCGGCGTGCCGGGCCATGAGCTCCCGCGAGCGGGTCCAGATCAGGTCCAGGACCTCGCGGGGCTGCAGGCCGGAGGCGGATCGGGTGGCCACTCCGGTGGCGATCCGGCGCTTCAGACCGGCCACCCGGACCATGAAGAACTCATCCAGGTTGCTGGCGAAGATCGCCAGGAAGTTGGCGCGCTCGAGGAGCGGGGTCGCCGGTTCCTCGGCGAGTTCCAGCACCCGTTCGTTGAAGGCCAGCCAGCTGCGCTCACGGTCCAGGAAGCGGTTCTCGGGCAGCTCGCCCGCCTCGCCGTCGTGGTCGTACCCGTCGAGATCCGCGTCCAGGTCCGGCTCCAGGTCGGAGACGGCCGCGGCCACGGTGTGGGGGCGGTGCGCGGCGATGGAACCGACCGAGGGCTGAACGTGCTGGACCGGTGCCGGAGCGCTGGAGTCGTTCATGTCCTCATTGTTCCGCGTGGCGGCGCGAAAGGGCGCATCGGACAGCGGTGGGGGCGCGGCTCGGAGCCGTCTGGTCGGAAAATTCGGCACAGCGGGCTGCATTCAGTGATGCTCGCAAGCGAGTCTGAATCGCCGGTAACGCGAACATGGCGACCAGGCAATCGCGCCCCCTCGCGGGGGTGTCCCGGGCCCGGGTGGCAGCCCCGCGACGAGGCGCACCGTAAGCGCCCGGCGCCCGGCCCGGGACCCTCCGCGCCCCCGCAGCGGGTGCCACCCGGCCCCCCGCCGTCCGCCGCGAGCCCCGGTTTGTGGGCAGTCGTTCCTCCCCCAGCTAACGCTGGGAGGTGCCCCCAGGCGGAACGACTGCCCACCCGCGGGGGCGGCTGCTGCCGGGCCGGATGGCCGTTAGGTCTCCGTGCGGTACATGAGGTCGGTCTCGTATGTGGTGAAGCCGAGGCGCTCGTAGACCGTGACCGCCGGGATGTTGTCCGCGTCCACGTAGAGCATCGCGGTCGGCAGACCCGCCGCGGCCAGGTGCCGCAGCCCGATCGCGGTGAGCGCCTTCCCGAGACCGCCACCCTGCGCTCCCGGGACCACACCCAGCGCGTACACCTCGCCGAGCCGTTCCGCTGCGTGGACCTTCGTCCAGTGGAAGCCGATGATCCGCTCCCCGTCCGGCTCCTGCCGTACGGCGAGGAAGAAGCCCCGCGGGTCGAACCAGTCCTGCCCCATGCGGTCGTCCAGGTCCCGCTGGGTCAGCGAGCCCTGCTCGGGGTGGTGCGCGAAGGCGGCAGCGTTGGCCGCGAGCCACGCGGCGTCGTCCCCGCCCGGACGGAAGGTCCGTACGGTCACGCCGACCGGCAACACGGGCTCGCCGAGCGCCAGATCGGCGAGCGACCGCCGCATCTGCCGCAGTTCCCGGAACAACGTCAGTCCCAGCACCTGCGCCAAGTGCCGGGCCGCCGGATGTCCGCCGTGCGCCCACATCCGCAGTCGCTTGCCTGAGGCGGCCAGCAGTGCGCCGCCGAGCGCGCGTCCGTGCCCCCGACCGCGGTGAGCGGGATGCACGACCAGCTCGGCGGCCGGCGCCTCCACCGGGTCGGTCTCCTCCAGTTGCGCGTAACCGGCGAGCACCCGGCCGCCCTCGTCGTCACCCTCGTCGTCGATCTCGTGCAGCAGCAGGTGCCGTACGCCCTCGCGGCGTCCGCCGCGCAGTTGCAGCCGGCCGTGCTCGGACACGGCCTGCTGTCCGTCGACCCGGGCCGCCTCCTCCAGCAGCACGGTCACGTCCCGCACGTCGTCGGGCGACACCTCGTCGAGGACCTCGATCCGCCGTACCGCGCCCGTCCCGTCCACCACGTTGCTCATGCCCAGAGCCTACGACTCAGCCGTTCCGCCGTCTCCGAGTGACGTGGCCACCCGTCCGCAACCGGCTCGTTACCTCGTCCGTCCTGACACGCTACGCGCGTTGACCGTAGGCTGCCCTCGAACTGGGGCTCGACCACCACGCCCAGCTCTCATCTCGCTGTCCACAAAGGGGAACTCATGCCAGCGACACCTCAACGGCGGCGCGCCACCCGCCGCTTGACGGTCGGTGCGGCGGTGCTCGCCGCGGCGGCCGGTGTGCTGTCCGCCGCGATACCAGCCGGTGCCGACACCACGAAGCACGGCGATGGCCCTGGACACCGCGGCACTGTCGATGTACAGCTGCTCTCCTTCAACGACTTTCACGGCAACCTCGAGCCCCCCGCCGGCTCCGCCGGCCAGGTCGTCCACCAGCACCCGGACGGCAGCACGGAGAAGATCGACGCAGGCGGCGTCGAGTACCTCGCCACGTCGCTGCGCACCGCCCGCAAGAGCCACCGCTACAGCGTCACCGCCGCGGCCGGCGACATGATCGGCGCGAGCCCGCTGCTCTCCGGCCTCTTCCACGACGAGCCGACCATCGAGGCGCTGAACAGACTCGACCTCGACGTCGCCGGCGTCGGCAACCACGAGTTCGACGAGGGCCGCAAGGAGTTGGAGCGCATCCAGGAGGGCGGCTGCCACCCCAAGGACGGCTGCTACGAGGACGGCAAGGTCTTCCAGGGCGCCGCGTTCCCCTACCTCGCCGCCAACGTCACGGACGAGAAGACCGGCAAGCCGATCCTCAAGCCGTACACGATCTGGAAGCACCGGGGCGTCAAGATCGGCTTCATTGGCGTGACCCTCGAGGGCACCCCGGACATCGTCTCCGCGGACGGCGTCAAGGGATTGAAGTTCCATGACGAGATCAAGACCGTCGACAAGTATGCCAAGGAGCTGGACCGCCGTGGTGTGAAGTCGATCGTCGCCCTCATCCACGAGGGCGGCGCCCCGGCCTCCGCCGCGTACAACTACAACTGCGACAGCCCCGGGCCGGGGGACGGCGTCTCCGGTCCCATCGTCGACATCGCCAAGGGCATCACGCCGAAGGTCGACGCACTCGTCACCGGCCACACCCACCAGGCGTACGTGTGCACCATCCCCGACCCCTCCGGCCAGCCGCGCATGGTCACCTCGGCGTCCTCCTACGGCAAGCTCTACACGGACACGACGCTGACGTACGACCGCCGCACCCAGGACATCGTGCGCACGTCCGTCGCGTCGGCCAACCACGTCGTGCGACGCGACCAGCCGAAGGCCGCCGACCTGACCGCGCTCATCCAGCGCTGGAACAAGCTGGCGGCGCCCGTCGCCAACCGGCCCATCGGGCACATCGCCGCCGACATCCTGGGCCGTGGCGCCACGACGCCCGAGTCGCCGCTCGGTGACCTGATCGCCGACGCGCAGCTGGAGGCGACGGCTCCGGCGGACAAGGGCGCGGCGCAGATCGCGCTCATGAATCCGGGCGGGATCCGTTCCGACTTGGTGTACAAGGCCTCGGGCAGCGAGGGCGACGGCGTGGTGACGTACGGCGAGGGGTTCACCGTGCAGCCGTTCACCAACATGATGACGACGATCGACCTCACCGGCGCGCAGCTGATCACTGCGCTCCGGCAGCAGGTCAGCGGCCCCAACCAGGCCTCCCCCAAGATCCTCCAGGTGTCGAAGGGCTTCACGTACACGCTGGACATGACGAAGTCGGGCGCGGACCGGATCGTCACGGACAGCGTGAAGCTGAACGGGGCCCCGATCGAGGACGCCAAGACCTACCGCGTCGCGATGAACGAGTTCCTGTCGGGCGGTGGCGACGGCTTCCCGGTCTTCAAGGAGGGCAAGAACAAGCTGGTCGGCGCGGCCGACCTGGATGCTCTGACGGCCTACTTCGCCGCGCACTCCTCGCCGAGCGCGCCGCTGGCCCCGCCGAAGGCGGACCGGATCACGGTCGTGAAGTAACCGGTTGGTGCGACCGGTTGGTGCCGGCCGGTTGGTGCCGGCCGCTTGATACGAAAGCGTCGCCGGCCCGGCGGAGGTCCTCTGGGGGTGCCCCCAGGAGGTACCTCCCAGGGCCGGCGCCCCGGAGCACGGTGTGAGTTCGCACGCACTGGCCGAGGAGCACCGGCAAAACTTGCGCTGGAGGGTACCTTTCGTGATCGGATATTGCGATGCGACCCCCCACACGCATACCTGCGCAACGCAATGGCTCCGCCGATGACTTGGTCTCGCGCAATCCGTACGAGGATCTCGCGGCGCTCGCCGATCCGGAACCCGACCACGGCTTCGAGCCGCTCTCGGAACCCGGCTTCGCACATGACGTCGACTCCGCCTTCGACCCTGATATCGACGAGATCGATCCCCTCGGCCTCGGGCTGCACCCCGACGACGATGACGAGGACGACTACTGGCTGCCGCCCAACCACCGGCGGGGGCGGCGTGGCAGATTCGCCGCCCTGCCGATGGCCCTGAAGGCGGTCGTCGCCCTTCTCGTGGGTGCGCTGTTCCTGACCGTCGTCGACCGATGGGCCGTTCTGTACGCGGAGGGGAAAGCCCAGGAGAAGCTGAAGGACTCCCTCCACTTGGCCGCCGAGCCCGAAGTCACCATCCACGGCTTCCCCTTCCTGACCCAGGCGACCGATAAGCGCCTGGAGAAGGTGGACGTCGCCATTCCGGACGTCGCGGCCGACCGCGTCTCCCTCGCGAAGGTCGAGGCCACTGCCGAGGACATCCGCCTCAGCGGTGGGCTGCCCACCTCCATTCGCGGCGCCGTCATCGGCCGGATGCGCGGCGATGTGCTGCTCTCCTTCGACGACCTGAACCGAGAACTCGGGTCATCTCAGGTCGAGTTCACCGAACAGGGCCGGGACTCGGTGCTCGCGGTCGGGAAACTGCCGGTGGCAGGCCACGAGCTGCGGATGCGCGCGGAGGCGCACATCCGCCGGGTCGGCGGCCGGGGCATCGAGACCGAGATCACCGGTATGCGTCTCGACATCGCCGACGTCGCCACGTACCGCCCGGGCAGGGGTTCCGACTCCGGCGTCCGGCTCACCCGCAAGGCGGCGGATCGCGTCAGGCGCGATGCGGCACAGGCGAAGGCGCTGCTGTCGGTGCCGTCGCTGGCGAGGCGCCTGGGCATCCCGCCGGAGGCGGTCGCGGAGGCATTGCGCAGCGAGAAACGGCTGCAGGAGGTCACGGGGGCGCCGCGGTTCGTGGAGAAGGTGATGCGGCTCAATCTCGTCGATGTCGTCGTCGCCCACCCATGGCTGCTCAAGAAGGTCGGCATCGATCCGGCAATCGTCTCGGGGCTGAAGGGGCTGACGCAGCCGAAGCTGTCCGAGCGGCTGTCGCTCTCCTTCCAGCTGCCGGACGTGCCCGGGTATGTGCGTCTGCGGAACGTCTCGGTCGAGCGGGACGGCATCCGCGCCGACCTGTCCGGCATGGACCTCCCGTTCGGCGACGCGGCGGGGCGTTGAGGTCCTTGCCCCAGGCATGAGCGGCCGGACGGGGCCCGGCCGTCAGAGGTTCCGCCGCCTGCCCGTCAGGCGGGCGGCGGAGCCGGGGGAGGGGTCAGCCACAGCCGCACGACCGGCGGACCACCAGCGCCGCCGGGAACTGCTTCAGCCGTTCACGGCGCGAGCCGAGCACCCGCACACCGTCGTCCAGGACCAGGTCCACCGCGGCCCGGGCCATCGCCTCGCGGTCCGACGCCACGGTCGTCAGCGGCGGGTCCGTCAGCGCCGCCTCCTTCACATCGTCGAACCCGGCGACCGCCAGCTCGCCCGGCACATCGATCCGCAGCTCCCGTGCCGCCCGCAGCACGCCGATCGCCTGGTCGTCCGTCGCGCAGACGATCGCGGGTGGTCGCTCGGCGCCGGACAGGACCTCCAGCGCAACCCGGTACGCGTCGTAGCGGTTGTAGGGCGCCTGGAAGAGCCGCCCCTCCGTCGACCGCCCGGCTTCCCGCATCGCTCGGCGCCAGCCCTGGACGTGGTCGGTGACCGGGTCGCCGACCACCGGCGTGGACTCGACGCCGCCGAGGCACGCCACGTACGCGTGACCGTGCTCGAGCAGGTGCCGGGTCGCGAGCTGCGCGCCGCCCACGTCGTCGGTCACGACCGCCACGTCGTCGATCGCGTCCGGGCGGCGGTGCAGCAGCACCACGCGCGCGTCCCAGGCGTCTATCTCCGCCGCCGCGTGCTCGCTGGGGCCCTGGCTCACCAGGATCAGCCCGGCCACCCGCATGCCCAGAAAGGCACGCAGATAGTGGACCTCCCGCTCGTCCAGGTAGTCGGAGTTACCGACGAGGACCATCTTTCCGCGGTCGGCCGCCGCCTGTTCCACCGCGTGCGCCATCTCCGCGAAGAACGGCTGGCGCGCGTCCGGGACGATCATGCCTATGAGATCGGTCCGGCGAGAGGCCATCGCCTGCGCGACCCGGTCCGGCCGGTAGCCGAGCTCCTTGATCGCGGCGAGGACCCGCTCACGGGTGGCCGGGGCGACCGGCCGCGGACCGTTGTTGATGACATAGCTGACGACGGCGGTCGAGGTACCCGCCAGCCTTGCCACATCATCACGCGTCACCTTGGCCACGGCGGGCAGTCTACGCGGGATGATTCACCCCCTGGCCGGGCGGGCGGCAGCTGTCGTCAGGTCGTCTCCCGCACCGTCGAGGCCCTCCGTGCTCTCCTCGGCCCGGACAGCCTCGGTGACGTCCACCGCGGCCCGCTCGGCAGCCCGTTCGGCCGCCCGTTCGGCCGCCCGCTCCGCCGCTCGCTCGCCCTTCTCCGGCGTGACGAAGCGGTAGCCGACGTTCCGTACGGTCCCGATCAGCGACTCGTGCTCCGGACCGAGCTTCGCCCGCAGCCGCCGCACATGGACGTCGACCGTCCGCGTACCGCCGAAGTAGTCGTAGCCCCAGACCTCCTGGAGCAGCTGCGCCCGGGTGAACACCCGACCCGGGTGCTGCGCCAGGTACTTCAGCAGCTCGAACTCCTTGAAGGTCAGGTCAAGCACCCGCCCCTTGAGCTTGGCACTGTACGTCGCCTCGTCGACCGACAGATCGCCGTTGCGGATCTCCATCGGGCTGTCGTCGGCCGAGAGCTGCTGCCGGCCCATGGCCAGCCGCAGCCGGGCCTCGACCTCGGCCGGACCAGCCGTGTCGAGAAGCACGTCGTCGATGCCCCAGTCCGCGGTGACGGCGGCGAGCCCGCCCTCGGTCACGACCAGGATCAGCGGACAGCCGGGTCCGGTGGAGCGCAGCAGCTGACACAGCGACCGGACCTGTGGGAGGTCGCGCCGCCCGTCGACGAGGATCACATCGGCGCCAGGGGTGTCCACCAGGGCCGGGCCCTCCGCGGGCGCGACGCGTACGTTGTGCAGCAGGAGGCCGAGCGCGGGCAGCACCTCGGTCGAGGGCTGCAGGGCGTTCGTGAGAAGCAGCAGAGAACTCATCGACGGCCCCTTTCGGTCATGGGGTCGTGGTCACAGGTTCGGATGGTTCGGTCCGGCACGGATCGCTTGGCCATTACGTCAGTTCCTCCTCGGTCCCTGCGAGGACAATGCGGCACTGCTTCATCGCGGCACTGCTTCGTACGTGGCGGCCCCGTGCCTGGAGCACACCGGCGCTCGGAGCACATCCGCGCTCATCCGCGCAGGTGTGCTTTAAAGCACGAAAGGACCCGGGGGCGTCGCTGCCCGGATCCTCCTGTCCAGCAGGATAGCCCACATGTGTTCCGAACCGGATGCCCAGTTCACGCGGCCTGGTGTTCCCTCGATCACTTCGGGTGGCCGCCCGACCCCCCGGCGCGTGACGCTGCTGACCGACGACGGGGTGCGGATCGAAGCCGCGTACGAGCCCCGCGTGGCGCCCGCGACCGGCTCGACGGAGGGCTCCGGTGCCCGCCAGGACGACCTCGTGATCGTGATCGCGCACGGCTTCACCGGCTCGCTCGACCGGCCGGCCGTACGGCGCGTGGCGTGGGAGTTCGCCCGGTACGCAGCCGTGATCACGTTCTCCTTCCGGGGCCACGGGCGGTCCGGTGGGCGGTCCACGGTCGGCGACCGCGAGGTGCTCGACCTCGCCGCCGCGGTGCGCTGGGCCCGGTCGCTCGGCCACGCGCGCGTGGCGACGGTTGGGTTCTCCATGGGCGGCTCGGTCGCGATCCGGCACGCCGCGCTCAGCCGCCCGGCGCACCGGGGGCGCACGGAAGCGCGCGCGGCGAGCACGTACCCACTCGGCTCTCCCGGGGCCGACGCTCCCCCTGGGGTTCCCCATGCCGCAGGCCGGGGGGCGTGCCCCCATACCGACGCGGTCGTCGCGGTGAGCGCCCCCGCCCGCTGGTACTACCGGGGCACGGCGCCGATGCGGCGGCTGCACTGGATGATCTCCCGCCCCGCTGGCAGGCTCGTCGTCCGCTACGGGCTGCGCACCCGGATCCACCCGAAGGACTGGGACCCCGTGCCGCTGTCCCCGGTCGAGGCGGTGCCCTTGATCGCCCCGACGCCGCTGCTGATCGTCCACGGCGACCGGGACGGGTACTTTCCGCTGGACCACCCGCAGTCGCTGGCCGACGCCTCGGGTGGTGCGGCCGAGCTGTGGATCGAGCACGGCCTCGGCCACGCCGAGAACGCGGCGGAGCCGGAGCTCCTGCACCGCATCGGCGACTGGCTGAGCAGCGCCTTACCCCTGAGGACCGGCTGACGGCCGACCGGTTGCGCGGCACCGCCCGGCGGAGGGGCCATCATGGAGGACGGCACCGGCGCGGGTGCCGTACGCGGACGCCGTAGATCACGACAGGAGCCGCCCATGGCCGCAGCAGGAACCATCCGCTACTGGGCCGCGGCCAAGGCCGCGGCGGGCACCGCCGAGGAGCCGTACGACGCGACGACCCTCGCCGACGCCCTCGAGACGGCGCGGCGGCGGCACAGCGAGCGTCCGGAGTTCGCCCGCGTGCTCCTCCGCAGCTCGTTTCTGGTGGACGGCGCACCGGTCGGCGCCCGCAGCCATGACACGGTGACACTGGCCGAGGGCGGCACGGTCGAGGTGCTCCCGCCGTTCGCAGGAGGGTGAGCTCACGTCCATGAGCGACCAGCAGCACAACCAGTACGGGCCCTACGACCCGTACCAGCAGCAGCACCAGCCCCAGCAGCCGTACGCGCAGTCGCCTTACGACGCGTACGCCTCCCCTCCGGGCCCTTCGGTCTTCGACGAGTCGTCCACCCAGCCCTGGGAGGGCCGGACGTGGGACGACCAGCCGCAGCAGCACCAGCACCACCACTCCGCGTACGCAGAGACCGCGCATCTGCCGCCGACGCACGCGCGGGCGCAGGAACCGGACTTCACGTACCCCGCCCCACCGCGCCCCGAGGCCGCCCGGCCCGCCGCCGAGCATCTCGTACCGCCCGGTGCCCTGCCCCTGACACCCGCCCAGCGGGCCCGCGCCGAAGGCCGGTCGCCGATCATCCCGCCTGGGATGCAGCCCGCCCTGCTCACCGCGGGGATGGCCGCGCTGCTCGCGCTCACCGCACCCCTCGCTCGCCCCGCGCTCGCCGCCGCCGTCGTGCTGCTCCAGGCCGTGACCGCGGCCGGCTGGTACCGGCTGAACGGTATGTGGCCCGCCCGGCAGGGCATCGCCCTCGCGTTCGCGGGCGGCGTCACCACCGACATCGCCCTGCTCGCCACCGGCCGGGAGCACGCCCCGACGGTGGCGCTCGGCACCCTCGGCATCTGGTGCCTGCTGGTGCTGATCCTGCAGCTGCGCACCCCCAGCTCGGCGGACGAGCGGCTGTACGCGCTGACGGCAGGGGTCGCGTCCACCGCCTTCACCGTCCTCGCCGCGGGCCACCTCGCCGCATCCGCCGCATCCGAGGACGCGGTGGTGATCGGCGCCGCCGCCGTCGCCGTGGCGACCGTGACCCGCGCGCTGCGGCTGCCGCCGTACCTGTCCCCTGTCTTGGCGCTGATCGCGGCCACCGGGGCGGGCGTCGCGGTCGGCGGGCTGCTGGGTGCCAGTGCGTCCGGCGCACTGCTCGGCGCCGCGGCAGGAGGCTGCGCGCTGATCGGGCTGCGGGTGGCGAGCTACGACTACCCGTCCCGCTTTGTCCACCTGACCGCGGGGGTGGCCCTTCCGCTCGCGATGGCGGCGCCCGCGGTCTACATCCTGGGCCGCGCCGTCGGCTAGTTGTACTGATCACGCCCATCAGGTGAGCCGGACGGCCGGGTGAACCTCCCGTAGGCTCGCGGCGACGGCCCGGGACCAGGGGGCTGCAACGGGGGCCCGCAGGGGGTCTGCTCGAGAGGGTGGGGAGCTGTCGAATGCGTGCGCTGCGAATAGTCCTGATCTTCGCCGTGGTTCTGGGGGGCCTGTTCGTGGCGGCCGACCGCCTCGCGGTCGGCCTCGCCGAGGACGAGGCGGCGGAGAAGCTCCGTAGCAGCCAAAACCTCTCAGGCAGCCCTCAAGTGTCGATCAAGGGCTTCCCGTTCCTGACACAGGTCGCGGACCAGCGCCTGGACGAGGTCGACGTGACCCTCGACGGGATCACCGCGAGCGCCGGCGGGCAGGGGATCCGGGTCACCGAGATGAACGCCCGGCTGCTCGATGTACGGCTCGAGAACAACTTCTCCTCGGCCACCGCGACATCCGCCTCCGGTTCCGTACGCATCTCGTACCGGGATCTCTCCAGCGCGGCGCCTCCCGGACTGACCATCGGCTACGCGGGGGAGAAGGCCGGGCAGGGCCGAGTCAAGATCACCGGAGAGTTCCCCGGCGGCATCTCAGGAACGGCCATCAGCGCGGTCAGCGTCGCCGAGGGGGACACGATCCGGGTGCGGGCGGACGACATCGAGGCCCCGGGATCGGACATCGCGCTGGTGCGCCGGGCGATTCGCAAACTCATCGACTACGACCGGGACATCAGCGGCCTGCCGCAGGGCCTGGCGCTCGACACGGTCGAAGCGACCAGGAGCGGCGTCGACATCTCGGTGACCGGCAATCAGGTGAAACTCGCCGGCTAGTCCGGAAAGCGAGACGCGGTCGTCCGCTCGGCGGATACGCCCCGGCCGTACGGCGACGAGGCACCGCCGTGTTGCGAGAAAGAGGGGCCACCGTCCCGAATCACGGACGATCGCGTCTCACCATACGACACACCGGTGACACGCCCGCCCGCGCCTCCCTACGATCTGACCCATGAAGCGACAGGCGAATCTCACGAAGCGACGGGCAGTCGATCTTTGCCGTGTCGCCGCCATGCTCTGTCGCATGTTCTGAGCGGGTGCTCCGACTCCGCTTTCCGCCGGCCCCTGACGGGCCACCCCCGCTCCATCGAAGCGGGCGCACAGGCGCCACGCCTCCGTGCAGGAGCGCGCCCGCACCGCAGCCGCAACCGCAACCGCCATGCGCACCCCTAGGCCTTCACCTGGGGGATCCCCAGTCCCGGAGGAGAAGAACATGAGCCGCAGCGACGTCCTCGTGGACGCCGACTGGGTCGAGGCCCACATCGACGACCCGAAGGTGGTCGTCGTCGAGGTCGACGAGGACACCTCGGCCTACGAAAAGAATCACATCAAGAACGCCGTCCGCATCGACTGGAAGAAGGACCTCCAGGACCCGGTACGCCGTGACTTCATCGATCAGGCGGGCTTCGAGAAGCTGCTGTCGGAGAAGGGCATCGCCAACGACGACACGGTCATCCTCTACGGCGGCAACAACAACTGGTTCGCGTCCTACGCCTACTGGTACTTCAAGCTCTACGGCCACGACAGCGTGAAGCTGCTCGACGGCGGCCGCAAGAAGTGGGAGCTGGACTCCCGCGACCTGGTCGAGGCCGTCCCCACCCGCCCGGCCACCGAGTACAAGGCCAAGGCCCAGGACACCTCGATCCGCGCCTTCCGCGACGACGTCGTGGCCTCGATCGGCGGCCAGAACCTGGTGGACGTGCGCTCCCCCGACGAGTTCAGCGGCAAGCTGCTCGCCCCGGCGCACCTTCCGCAGGAGCAGTCGCAGCGCCCCGGCCACGTGCCCAGCGCCCGCAACATCCCGTGGTCGAAGAACGCCAACGACGACGGCACCTTCAAGTCCGACGACGAGCTCAAGGAGCTCTACGCGGAGGAGCAGGTGGACCTGACGAAGGACACCATCGCGTACTGCCGGATCGGCGAGCGGTCCGCGCTGACCTGGTTCGTGCTGCACGAGCTGCTCGGTGTCGAGAACGTCAAGAACTACGACGGCTCCTGGACCGAGTACGGCTCCCTCGTCGGCGTGCCGATCGAGCTCGGCGCCAACAGCTAACCCCCCGACCCCTCCCGAGAAGGACGAGAAGCGCATGTGTGGAGCAAAGGCCGGCGGCCCGGAACTGGCAGGAGTTGACGTGGCCAAAGAGACCATCATCCAGGGGTCGGTGACCCGCAACGGCGAGCCCATTTCCGGTTACGTCCGTCTCCTCGACGGCGGCGGCGAGTTCACGGCCGAGGTCCCGACCTCGGCGACCGGGCAGTTCCGCTTCTTCGCGGCGCCGGGCACCTGGACGCTGCGCGCCCTCGTGCCGGGCGCGACCGTGGACCGTACGGTCGTCGCCCAGAAGGGTGCGGCGGCGGAGGTCGACATCACCGTCTGACGGCGACGAATCTCTCGTGCGCGGCCGCACGGCACTCCTGCCGTGCGGCCGCGCCGTGTGCCGGGACGCCCGGCACCCGGTCGTACGCTGGACTTATGTACGCGCGGCGGCGACGGCGGTACTTCGCCCTCATGGGACTGTGCCTGACGCTCTTCGTCCTGGCCTGGGGTCTGGTACGGCTCTGGTCGGTCCCGGCGGCCGTCACGATGTGCCTCATCGCCATGATCATCCCGCCTGTTGCGGCGATCGTTGCAAACCGTCGCGGGCCGGACGACCGCTGGTGGGACGACCCCACCGGGGACGAGCAGTCCGACCTCTGGTGGGAGGAGCTCGACGGCAAGCGGCGCTGACAGCCGGCAGCCGATTCAGGGACCTCGTGCGAGGCCGACACCAGGCCCGCCGGGACCCGATCGGTGAACGTCAGTAGACGAGCGCTTGCGTGTCCCCGCCCAGGGCCTCACTGACGAACACCTGCGCCCCCGCGATGCGCACGCCCTCCAGGACATCCTTCTCCGTGATCTCCCGACGGGCGGCGCACTGCGTGCAGAGGGTGATCCGGCCGCCCGCGAGGATCGAGTCCAGCAGGTCGGGCAGCGGCGCGGCGTGCGGCAGTTCGAACTCGGCCGCGCGTCCGGGCAGGGCGAACCACGAGGACTCACCGGTCAGCCAGAGGGAGACGTCCACACCGCTCGCCACGGCGACCGCCGCCACCGTGAACGCCTGCGAGCACCGCTCCGGCGCGTCCGCACCGGCCGTCACCTTGATCACGAGCTTCTTCGCCATGCGCCCACTCTAGGCGGCACACCGCGTGCCGGATCAGGCGTACCAGGGGTACGCCCGACCTCGCGGCGCCGCCCCCACAGCCGCCGACTAAACTCGGCCGCGGCCCCGTAAACCCTCACCCGTCCCAGGAGCCCTCCGTGCTTGAGGCATTCTTCACCGTCATGCTGGTTCTGGTCTGCGTCGGCGTGGTCGGCTTCGTCGGCCTGACCGTGAAGAAGCTGTACCAGGGCCAGCGCTGACCTGACGTAATCCCGCTCTCTACAGATCGCCTGAGCTCATGATCGAGATCCCGTCCGACCTCAACCCGGACCTGGTGCCCCTCGCCTTCCTCCTCGGCAACTGGGAGGGCGCGGGGGTCTTCGACTTCCCCGGGGCCGACAAGTGCAACTTCGGTCAGGAGGTCACCTTCACCCACGACGGCCGGGACTTCCTCGAGTACGTCTCCCACACCTGGGCTCTCGACGGCGAGGGCAAGAAGGTCCGCCCGCTGGAGACGGAGACCGGGTACTGGCGGATCGACAAGGACCGCAAGGTCGAGGTCGTCATGGTGCGCGACCAGGGCGTGGCCGAGATCTGGTACGGGGACCTCGCTGCGAAGAAGCCGCAGATCGACCTGGTCACCGACGCCGTCGCCCGTACCGCAGGATCCGGTCCGTACTCGGGCGGCAAGCGGCTGTACGGCTATGTGAACGGCGACCTGATGTGGGTCGGTGAGAAGGCCACGCCCGAGGTGGAGTTGCGCCCGTACATGTCGGCACACCTGAAGAAGGTCGTCGACCCGCGCGAGTGGGCCAAGGACGTGAAGGACCTGCCGGACGACGGCATCGCGTTCTTCAAGTGACCTCGGCGGCGCCGATGTGGCGGCCCGCCGCTTGTCTGCTCCGGCCAGGCCCTCATGACACCGAGCCCGCCGGGACCACCCACCGGGTCGGCTGCCCGGTCAGCTTGGCGATCGTCTCGATGTCGTTGTCGTAGTGCAGCACCGTCAACCGCAGGGCGTCCGCCGTCGAAGCCACGATCAGATCAGCGATCGACGCTGAACGGTGCTGCCCCTTCGCGGTCATCGCGCCCTGAAGTTCATCGACGCGCGTCCACAGATCGTCCGGAGTGTCCGCCCAGCGCAGGGATGCGGACAATTGCGCCTTGAGTCGCTGCCGATCGTCGGCGTTCCGCGCGGAGAACAGCGCCTCAGCCCGCGTGGCACCGCACATGAACACCAGACCGCGCTCCATGAGGGGCACCAGCACCTCACGCACGGCGGGCAGGTGGAGGCGGGCCAGGGCGCTCTTGTCGATGAGATAGGACGTCACCCCCACATGCGCTCCTCGGCGTCCGGCTCCAGCAGCGCGGAGAACGCCCCATCCTCCGCAGACCGTACGAGCTCTCTGACCGCCGCGACCCTTATGACCTCGCCAAAGGCGGAGTCAATGGTTTCCCTGAGGGTCTCCGTGCCGAGAATCTCCCGGACTCGGGCGAGCTTCTCCGGGTCGATGTCCACGCTGGTCTTCGCCATGACAGCACTCCCTCCATCCAACTGACGGGAATCGGGATATCCACTTCCCCAGATTATCGATACCCCGAGATGGCTTCGATGGATTCCATGCCTCGCCTGAAAGCCAGGTCCGCGTTCGTCGCCTTCGCCGTCACCATCAGCTCGTCCCTCTGTGTCGATGAGCCTGCCGCGCCACGAGAAGACCCTCTGACGATCCGCGCCGCTATCGTCCTCGCCTCCCCGGAGAAGATCATCAGCAGCACCGCCGTCAGCACACACCACGGCCCTGCCGTCCGCGCCACGCGGAAACCCGTGTCTGTGTCGGTACCGACCATCCCCGAAGAGAAACCATGCGGGTGTTTCGCCGGGGAGCAATCGGCGGACCCCTTGTTACGACGGGGGCATCGCGACGACGCGTCGACGACGTACGCACGTCGCCGCCCCGCCCGACGGGGAGATCGCCTGGCCGCCTCCTACACTGGCCGTGTGGTGACCACCGACTGGCAGAGCGACCTCAGAAGGCGCGGGTACCGGCTGACCCCGCAGCGCCAGCTCGTGCTGGAGGCCGTCGACCGGCTGGAGCACGCCACACCCGACGACATCCTCACCGAGGTGCGCCGCACCGCGGGCGGGGTGAACATCTCCACCGTCTACCGGACGCTGGAGCTGCTCGAGGAGCTCGGGCTGGTCAGCCATACGCATCTGGGGCACGGGGCGCCGACGTATCACCTCGCGGACCGCCACCACCACCTCCACCTGGTGTGCCGGGACTGCTCGGAGGTGATCGAGGCCGATGTGTCGGTGGCCTCGGCCTTCACCGAGCGGCTGCGCGAGAGCTTCGGTTTCGACACCGATATGAAGCACTTCGCGATCTTCGGGCGGTGCGCCGCCTGTACGGCCGGGACCGGCACCGGCCGGACGGGCGCGGCCGATACCGGCGGACCGCCACCTACCGGACCGTAGGCTTATCCGCATGCTGCAACATCCATACGCGAGCCCTCTGCTGTCGCTGCCCGGCGCCGTCGCCGCTGAGGCCCCCGACGAGGGCGTCGCCGCGCACTACGGCGACCTGTTCCGCGAGCAGCGCGCACTCGCCGACGGCACCGGCTTCGTCGACCTCTCGCACCGCGGGGTCGTCACGGTCACCGGACCGGAACGGCTGAGCTGGCTGCAGCTCCTGCTCACCCAGCACGTGAGCGAGCTGCCACCCGGCCAGGCCACGGAGGCGCTGATCCTCTCCGCCCACGGCCACATCGAGCATGCGCTCTACCTCGTGGACGACGGCGAGACGACCTGGGCGCACGTGGAGCCGGGTACGCAGGGCGACCTGATCACCTACCTGGAGAGCATGAAGTTCTTCTACCGGGTGGAGATCACGGACGCGACGGGGGAGTACGCGGTGGTGCACCTTCCCGCCGGCTCGATCACCGAGTCGCCGGAAGGCGTCGTCGTACGCGAGACCCCGCACGGCCGGGACCTCTTCCTGCCCCGCCCGGACCTGGAGTCCTTCGCGGCGGCGGCCGGACCGGCGGCCGGCGTTCTCGCGCTGGAGGCGCTGCGGGTCGAGGCGCACCGGCCCCGCTTCGGCCTGGAGACCGACCACCGGACCATCCCGCACGAGCTGGGCTGGCTGAGCACGGCAGTGCACCTGGACAAGGGGTGCTATCGCGGCCAGGAGACCGTGGCCCGGGTCCACAACCTGGGGAAGCCGCCGCGGCGGCTGGTCTTCCTGCACCTGGACGGCAGCGAGGTGAAGCTCCCCGCGCACGGCGCACCGGTGCGGCTGGCGGCGGATGGCCAGGAGGGTCGGCAGCTGGGCTTCGTGACGACCTCCGCGCGCCACTACGAGCTGGGGCCGATCGCACTGGCGCTGGTGAAGCGGAACGTGCCGGTGGACGCCGAGCTCATCGCGGACGCGACGGCAGCCGCGCAAGAGGTCGTCGTCGAGCCGTAGCTAGACCTCGACGATCACCGTGAACGGGCCGTCGTTCGTGAGCGAGACCTTCATGAACGCTCCGAAGCGGCCCGTCTCCACCTGCGCACCGAGGGCGCGGAGCTGTGCGACGACCTCGTCGACGAGCGGCTCGGCGATCTCCCCGGGTGCGGCGGCGTTCCAGGTGGGACGGCGGCCCTTGCGAGCATCACCGTAGAGAGTGAACTGCGAAATCACCAGGAGGGGTGCATCGAGGTCCGAGCAGGACTTCTCGCCTTCCAGGATGCGCATCGACCAGAGCTTGCGGGCCAGTTGGGCCGCTTTGTCCTTGGTATCCGCGTGCGTGACCCCCACCAGCACACACAGGCCCGGCCCGACGATCTCCCCGACGGTCTCTCCGTCGACGACGACGCTCGCCCCATTCACTCTCTGCACCACAGCACGCATACGGACCATGATGCCCTGCGGCCGTCCGGGTCCTCTCCGGTGCGGTACCCATGCGCAGGCCTCGCGCCGAGTGGCACGATGCTTGCAGCCGGTGCGCGTCGGCGACTGCGTACCGAACGAGGGGACTGAAGACACATGAGTACACCTGGCGCCGGGCAGACACCCGGTCGCGTACCGACTGCCCACAGGGCGACGACCACCGCCGCGACCCGCCCCCCGACCCAGCGGACCGCGTCGCTGCCCGACGTACCGCGGCACGACCTCCGCGGGCTGCGGCTGCCCGAACTGCGCTCGCTGCGCCGCCAGTCACAGCAGGAGGAGGCGGATCTCAGCTATGTGCGCAGGCTGCTGCAGGGGCGGATCGACATCCTCGGCGCCGAGCAGGCACGACGTACGGCACCGGAGTCCCCGGTGGTGGAGCGGCTCTCGGAGATCCTCGCGGACGGCCCCTCCCGGGGTCGGTCGGCGCGCCATGTGACGCTCGGCACGCCGCACAGCGAGGAGTACCGGAAGCTGGCCGAGGCCATGTTGTCCGAGGTGGAGCTGTCGGACCTGGAGTCGCGGACGGACGAGGAGCTGCTCGGCGCGCTGGGCCGGCTGGTGCGCTGTGAGCAGCAGGTGTCCCGACGGCGGCAGCAGTTGCAGCGCACGGCCGACGACTGCAGCGCCGAGATCGCCCGGCGCTACCGCGCGGGCGAGGCCCAAGTGGACGACCTGCTCGCATGACGAGCGGGACAGCAGCGGCATCCGATGCACCGGGCATAGCGCAAGGCCCCTCGGTGGCGCCGGTACTCGCCGAGGCGGTCAGATCGGGCGTGACGGAAAGCGTCCACCGCGGCTCGCTGGTCGTTCTGGACGCCGATGGCGGGATCGAGTTGGCGCTCGGCGACGTGTCCTCACCCGTCCTCCCCCGCTCCTCGAACAAGCCGATGCAGGCGGTGGCCGTGCTGCGCGCCGGTGCCGATCTGTCGGGCGAGCGGCTCGCGCTGGCGACCGGAAGTCACTCGGGCGAGCAGTTTCATCTCGACCTCGTGCAGAAGATGCTGGCGCAGGCGGGGTTGACACCGGCGGATCTGCGGAACCCGCCGGATCTGCCGCTCGATCCGGAGGAGGCGCGGGCACGTACGGCGGCCGGAGGCGCCCCCGATCGCGTGGCCATGAACTGCTCCGGCAAGCACGCCGCCATGCTCACCGCCTGCGTGGCGGCCGGCTGGCCGGTTGCCGGCTATGTGGACCCCGGTCACCCGCTCCAGCAGCTCGTCCGGCAGGAGATCGAGGCGGCGAGCGGTGAGCAGGTCGGGCACATCGGGGTCGACGGCTGCGGCGCGCCGCTGATGGCCGTATCCCTCACCGGGCTGGCCCGCGCCTTCCGGGCGTATGTCCTCGCGGAACCCGGCGGGCCGGAGCACCGGGTCGCGGACGCCATGCGCGCGCACCCCGAGTTCGTGGCCGGCACCCGGCGCCATGACACCTGGTTGATGCGGGGTGTGCCGGGCGCGCTGTCCAAGGTCGGTGCGGAAGCCATGCAGGCGGTGGCGCTGGCGGACGGCCGGGGCCTCGCCTTCAAGGTGGAGGACGGTGCCAAGCGGGCCGTGGGACCGGTACTGGCGCGCGCCGTGCGGCTGTTGGGTGTCCGCGCGCCCGTCCTCGACCGGATCGCGGACGCACCGCTGCTGGGCGGTGGGCGCAGGGTGGGGGAAATTCGGGCGACGTTCTGAGGGGCGCCGGTCTAGCGTGCCGTCATGAGCCTCGAGATCCGTACGATCGCCGAATCCGACCTGCCCGACTGGCTGCGTGCCCTGGCCACCGGCTTCCTGCGGCCGCCGGAGTTCTCCGAGGAGGAGGTCCGGATCCGGCTCGGCGGCCTCGACCTGGACCGGACGCTGGGGGCGTTCGACGCCGGTCGCTGTGTCGGCACCTACCGCAGCTTCGCGCAGGAGCTCACGGTGCCGGGCGGTGCGGCGGTGGCGGCGAACGCGGTCAGCAATGTGACCGTGTCCCCCACGCACCGGCGGCGCGGGCTGCTCAGCCGGATGATGGCCACGGATCAGGCCCGGGCGAAGGAGCGTGGCGCCGTCCTCTCGACGCTCATCGCCGCGGAGTACCCGATCTACGGTCGGTACGGCTTCGGACCGGCGACGTGGTTCACCCAGTGGCAGGTCGAGGTGGCCCGGGCGGGTCTGGACCCGCGCTGGTCGGGCCCGGACGACGGCGGTCGGGTGGACCTGATCGACGGGGCGGATGTACGGAAGCTGGGCCCCGAGGTCCACGAGCGGCTGCGAGCTGAGCGGCCGGGGACGGTCAGCCGCACCGAGCGCTGGTGGCGGCGCGCCACCGGGGATCTGCGCTTGACTTCCGAGCCCTGGACGGAGCCCTGCCACGCCGTCTACCGCTCGGCGGCGGGGGACCGGCCCGAGGGCCTTGTCACGTACACCGCGGACGACACATGGGAAGCGAAACTGCCGCACTGCGGAGCGTCGGTCCGCGATCTGATCGCGGTGACCCCTCAGGCGGAGCGGGCGTTGTGGCACTTCCTGCTCTCCATCGACTGGGTCACCAAGGTCACCTCGGGCCTCCGCGCTCCGGACGACCTCCTTCCGCTGCTGCTGCCCAACCCGCGCGCGGCCCGGACCACCACCCAGGCGGACTTCCTCTGGATACGCCTGCTGGACATACCGCAGGCCCTGGAGGCCCGTACGTACTCCGGCTCCGGATCCCTGGTCCTGGACGTCCACGACCCGGCGGGCCTGGCGGCCGGCCGCTTCCGCCTGGACGCCTCCCCGGAGGGGGCGACCTGCGTCCCGACCGGTGCCTCTGCTGAACTGACGCTGACCGTCGGGGACTTGGGGACGCTCTACCTGGGCGATGAGTCGGCGGTCCGGCTGGCATCGCTCGGCCGGGTCCGCGAGGAGCATCCGGGAGCGGCGACGCGTGCGGACGCGCTGTTGCGCACCTCCAGCCGCCCGTGGTGCCCCGACATTTTCTGAGGTCGAAGATTCCGAACGAGGCACCGGTGTCGGGCGGGGCCCTGTGCCGAGCGCGGCGGCACCTGTGTGGGGGCCGGGCCGGGCTCAATGGGTGAGCAGCATCGCCAGCACCACGGCTCCGATGCAGCTGCAGGTGACGTTCCTGGACTTCACGCCGATGGCCAGCAGCGTGAGCCCGATGACGCCCATGGCGCCGAAGCGCCACTGCACGATCTGCTCGAAGCCGATGACGATGACGGCCAGCAGGAGGGCGACGATGGGCGCGAGCTGGGATTCGGGCATGGTGGTCCCTCCTCGGGGTTGGAGGTGCGACGACGGCTGTACGGATCCGGAACGGGCGGTACGGGAGCTGTGCCGGCAGGACCGGGCTGCACCGGGGCACCGGGACTTACCTGCAGTTGGGACGAGGTAGTTGCGGCACTCGCCGAACGGTTCTCTCGCTGATCTCACCGCAGGGCGGCCGAGATTCGCCCGTACGCCGTCGGACGGGCGGTGACACCTGACCAAGCAGCCAACTTCGCTGGTGGTTTTACCATCCTCGAGAAGTTGGCGACCAACTCTGCCTGGATTGTGCCCTGTTGGCGCATACGAGAAACAGCTGGCCGACAACTGCCCCCGGATGGCACGCCGGTTGTAACGTTGACGCGTGAGCCAGGAGAGCACTGCCCTCAACGGTCATTACCGGTCCTACCTGCAGGTCGCCGAGGCACTGCGGGCGCGGATCCACTCGGGCGAGCTGCGCCCGGGCAGTCGTATGCCAACTCAGGCCAAGTTGGCCGAGGAGTTCGGTGTGGAGCGCAGCGTGATCCGCCAGGCCCTGCGCGTTCTGCAGGACGAGAACCTGCTCACCAATGTGTCGCGCGGCAGCCCGGCGACCGTCGCGGAGATCCATACCGGAGAGGTCGGCACCGTCCCTCGGCCCCAGCCCGCCACGGTGGGTCTGGCGTCCCGCGTGGTCGCGGCGTTCGAGGCGCGCCACGTCCGCATCGACGCCCTCTGCCTGACCGCCGAGACCCTGTCCATCGCACTCGCAGAACCGATCCGCCAGGTGCATGCGGGGCTGCTGAGGCCGGAGACGGTGAAGGTGCGGGTACTGCTGCCCAGCCGCGACATCAACCTCGCCTTTCCCGTGCGGGTGGGCGACCACAGCGATGACCGGCCGCACCGGCACTGGCTCAACCTGCGCAACTTCCAGGGGCAGGCACTGCGCGGGTTCCTTCAGTCGCTCCGCAGTACGCCCTCGGTCACCGATGTGTCCGTGACCTTCCGCGCGCTCCCCTTCACCCCGCCCGTGAAGATGTACATCCTCAACAATCGGGAGGCGCTGTTCGGCTACTACATGATCACTCAGCGCGAAGAGGAGATCGAGCACGAGCCGGTCGAGATGTTCGACGCGCTCGGCATGCAGTCGATGCTGTTCCCGTTCCAGCGGACCGAAGCGGAGTCGAAAGACGGGACATTTGTGGAGCAGTCGCAATTGTGGTTCAACGCCCTCTGGGAAACCATCACCACGGACCTCACACTCGCTGAATGACTCGTGACGCGACGCGCCCGGGATTGACGCTGGACGACACCGTGCGGCTCAAGCAGCTGCTGGGCGACGCCGGGTGTGTGCTGTTCGACTTCGACGGACCCATCTGCCGGCTCTTCGCGGGCCATCCCTCGGCCGGCATCGCCCAGCGACTCAAGGACTGGCTGCGGGAACAGGGGCACCGGCATCTGGAGGCGGCCGCCCACAGCGCGGATCCCCATGACGTCCTCCGGGCCGTCGGGGCCTCCGGCCGGGGCAGCGAGCTGGTCGAGGCAGTTGAGCGAAGGCTCACCGTGGAGGAGGAACACGCCACGGCCGGTGCGCGACCGACCCCGTACGCCGATCCGCTGATCCGGACCCTGGTCGCCGTCGACCGGCGGTTGGCCGTCACCACCAACAACGCCGCCAGTGCGGCCCGGCGGTATCTGAACTCCCGTGACCTGGCCGGCTGCTTCGGCCCGCACATCTACGGGCGTGCCGCGGACCCGGCACTCCTCAAGCCCCATCCCGACTGCCTCACCAGGGCACTCACCTCGCTGGGAGTCCCGCCCCAGGAGTCCCTGATGATCGGCGACGCGCGGGCGGACGCCGTCGCGGCGCGGCGCGCCGGCGTGCCCTTCCTGGGGTACGCCCACGATGAGCGACGGGCCGAGGACCTGTATGCCGTGGGCGCCGCCCTCGTCGTCGACTCGCTCGAGTACGTCCTGGAAGCCGTCAGGGCAGAACGCGCCCCCTGACGGCCCCCTCACTCGTCCGGGCGCGCCCCGGGAGCCCGGCGGACTCGGCGCCCGCTAAGCTCGACCCCACTTCTCCTCTGTGATCGAACGCGCATGCCCTACCAGGCCCAAGCCCCAGTCGGTACCCGTGAGATCCATGTCCGTCGATACACAAGGCGCCAGCCGCTCCTCCGTCGTGGGCTCGGCAGCGACGGCTCGTCAGCGGGCAAGCAGCTGGCTTGCCCGTCGGCACCTCGAGCGGCAGATCCGGCGCGGCGGCTCCGCCGCCCTGTCGGGGCACCACCATGTGAATCACGTGGTGGAGATCGGCGGACATCTAGCGCGACTCCTCGGCGTGGAACCGGGTCAACTGGGCAAGTACCGGGTGCCGATCCCCGCCGTGGAAGTGGTCGCTCGGGCATGGACCTGTGAGTCCCTCGTTCTGGAGTCCGTGCGGGAGGTGATCCCGGAAGTGCCTCGGTGCATCAGGCACTTCGAGGGAACGGCGCTGCACTCCTACGTTCCCGGCACGGTCTTCTCGCAGGTCCACCCCGTGGGCGAGGCACTGTGCCGTACGACTCTGCGCGCCCTTGCCGACTACTTCGGGCGCATGGCGAGCCTGGCTGCGGACCGGCTTCCGCAACTCCCCGCGGACTGGCCCGCGGACAAGGACACGAACGGCTTCATCCGGCATCTGGTCGGCTTCACGGACCGGCGCGTCCACCAGGCGAATCGCGCACGCTTCGGTTCCCTGTTCGTCGCGCTGGGGCTCCGGGAGGACGCCATGGAGCGCTTCATGTCACGGATCCCGCCGCTGCAGCCCCGCCCGTTCAGCCTGCTGCACACGGACCTGCACCGGGACAACATCGTGGTCCGGCCCGATGGCTCGCTCTTCATCCTGGACTGGGAACTCGCCATGTACGGCGATCCGCTCCACGACCTCGCCACGCATCTGGTGCGCATGGGGTACTCGGATCGGGAGCGGACGGAGATGACGGCGCTGTGGGTCGATGCCATGGACCGCCGAGGGCTCTCCGCTCTCCGCGACGGGGTCGATGAGGACCTGGGCGTCTACCTCGCCTACGAACACGCCCAGTCCGCCTTCACCAACGTCATGCGCCCCGCCCTGAGCCTCGGCCCGGACCCCCTCGACGCCGAGGTGACCGCGGCGGCACAGTGGATCCAGACGGCCCTGCAGCTCGCCGAGGAGCCGCTCGGCCGCACGCTGGTGACCGACCTGCCGCGGATCGAATCCGCGCTGCGCTCATGGCATGCGGACCGCTCTCCGGTGCCACGCTCACGACCGGGTGGCTGAACCCCGTGGCGGCATCGATTCCCCGTCCGGACGGCGGACGCGGTTGCGAAGCAGGACCGCTTCCCGCGCAACCTTCGCCGCCCCCGAGGTGTCGAACCGGGCGAGTTCACCGGGAGTGCGCTCATGACGACCGACACAGGGATGGGGAAGCACCCATGACGCAACAGCGGATATCGCGGATATCCCGGCGTGGCCGCACGGCGCTGTCCGCGGCACTGGCCGCGGGAGTGCTCGTGCCGCCGATCGCGGGGGCGGGGTCCGCCGCGGCCGCGACACCGCAGGTGGTCTGCACCTCGGGCACGGCGGGGCTCGCCGCCAAGCTCTCCAAGGACATCACCGCCGCGCTGCGCGGCAGATCGGCCACCACGGCGGTCTCCCTCCGCGACCGCACCACGAACACGGTCTGCACCCTCCGCGCGGACCAGCGGTTCGACTCCGCGAGCGTGGTCAAGGTGACCGTCCTCGCCACGCTGCTGTGGGACGCGAAGAAGCACAACCGCTATCTCACCCAGCGCGAGGCCGACCTCTCCAAGGCCATGATCACCAAGTCGGACAACTCCGCCACCAGCGCGCTGTGGAAGCAGCTCGGTGTCGCCAAGGTCAAAGGGTTCCTGCAGGCCGCGGGGATGACCCAGACCGTTCCCGGCAGCGGCGGCTACTGGGGGCTCACCCAGATCACCGCCCGCGACGAGCAGCGGCTCCTGGACTTGGTGACCAGCAAGAACACAGTGCTGAGCGAGAACTCCCGGGCGTACATCCTGAAGCTGATGAACCAGGTCATCTCCGCCCAGCGCTGGGGCACCCCGGCCGGCGCGCCGAGCACCGCGAAGATCCATGTGAAGAACGGCTGGCTGTCCCGGTCCACGCACGGCTGGCGCGTGCACAGCATCGGGGCCTTCACCGGCAACGGTCACCAGTACACGATCACCGTGCTGACGCACGACAACAGCACCATGAACGACGGCGTCGCCACCATCCAGGCAGTCGCCCGTGCGATCCACAAGGACCTCAACCCGACCGCGAACCCGGCCAAGGTCTACACCCCGACGCGTACTCCGGACGAGACGATGCCCGCGGTGCCGCAGTCCTGAGGGCCGGTCCCCACCGGCCCTCGCGGTACGGCTCGGGTAGTGTTGCCGTCTCCAGTAGCGAACGACCGAGGAGGTGAGACCCATCACCGCTGTAGCAGGCTGGGTGCTCTCATCTCACGGCCGTGCGGTCGACCCGACATAGGTGACCGGGAGGGCGCCCTTCGGCATCCCGAAAGGCTCTCATGTCGGTTTCCCCCTCCCCTGTCCCTCGATCCGCCGTCGTCACCAGGCTTCGGGCCGCCGGCTGTGTCTTCGCCGAGGACGAGGCGCGTTTGCTCATCTCCGCCGCGCGGACGCCGGCCGACCTCACCGCCCTGGTGGATCGGCGCGTGGCCGGCGTACCGCTCGAACACGTCCTCGGCTGGGCGGAGTTCTGCGGCCTGCGGGTGGCCGTGGACCCCGGAGTCTTCGTACCTCGCCGCCGCACCGAGTTCCTCGTCCGCCAGGCCGCGGCCCTCACCGGACCGGCCGCCGCCCCTTCCGGACCACGACCTGTCGTGGTCGACCTGTGCTGCGGCTCGGGCGCGGTGGGCGCCGCGCTGGCCGCGGCCCTGGACGGAGTCGAGCTGTACGCCGTCGACATCGACCCCACCGCCGTACGTTGCGCCCGCCGCAACATCGCTGCGGCCGGTGGTCAGGTCTACGCCGGCGACCTCTACGAGCCGCTGCCGCCCGCGCTGCGCGGCCGTGTCGACGCCCTGGTCGCCAACGCGCCCTACGTCCCCACCGAGGCGATCGGGCTGTTGCCCCCGGAGGCCCGCCTGCACGAGCCGCGAGTGGCGCTCGACGGTGGCTCGGACGGGCTCGACGTCCAGCGACGGGTGGCCGCCGCGGCGCCCCGATGGCTGGCGCCGGGCGGCCACCTGCTCGTCGAGACGAGCGAACTCCAGGCCCCGCAGACCGTCGAGACCCTCGCCCGCAACGGCCTGATCCCCCGGGTCGCCCGCTCCGCCGCCCTGAACGCCACCGTCGTCATCGGCACCAGACCCAACCTCGGAAACCAACCGGGCTAGGGCACGGCACTACGTGCATCCAACGCTTGCGCAGCAGGTTCCTGTGCTCGTCGCTGCGACAACATCACTCATCGGTCCGCGAGTGGGACGAGTCGAAACCGATGAGAGAACTCGTCTCACGGTGTCCGCGAGGGCCTCGGTCAGGTGCCGACGTAGGCCGCGAGGTGCTCGCCGGTGAGGGTGGAGCGGTCGGCGACGAGGTCGGCGGGGGTGCCCTCGAAGACGATCCGGCCGCCGTCGTGGCCGGCGCCGGGGCCGAGGTCGATGATCCAGTCGGCGTGCGCCATGACCGCCTGGTGGTGCTCGATGACGATGACCGACTTGCCGGCGTCGACGAGCCGGTCGAGCAGGCCGAGCAGGTGCTCGACGTCGGCGAGGTGCAGGCCGGTGGTCGGCTCGTCGAGGACGTAGACGCCGCCCTTCTCGGCCATGTGGGTGGCCAACTTGAGCCGCTGGCGCTCGCCGCCGGACAGCGTGGTGAGCGGCTGGCCGAGGCTGAGGTAGCCGAGCCCGACGTCGGCGAGCCGGTCGAGGATTTTGTGCGCGGCCATGGGGTATCCCCTGCTCGAAGAGCTTGGGGAAGAGTGCGCCTCGCCGGCGCCGAAGAACTCCGCGGCCTCGGTCACCGACATCGCGAGCACCTCGCTGATGTCGCGGCCGCCGAGGTGGTAGTCGAGGACCGCTGCCTGGAACCGCTTCCCCTCGCACTCCTCGCAGGTGGTGGCGATGCCGGCCATCATCGCCAGGTCGGTGTAGATGACGCCGGCGCCGTTGCAGGTGGGGCAGGCGCCCTCGGAGTTGGCGCTGAACAGCGCCGGCTTCACGCCGTTGACCTTGGCGAACGCCTTGCGGATCGGGTCGAGCAGTCCGGTGTACGTCGCCGGGTTGCTGCGCCGCGAGCCCTTGATCGCTGCCTGGTCGACCGAGACGACACCCTCCCCGGCGGGGATCGATCCGTGGATCAGCGAGCTCTTGCCGGAGCCGGCGACGCCGGTGACCACGCACAGCACCCCGAGCGGGATGTCGACGTCGACACCCCGCAGGTTGTTCGTCGTCGCGCCGCGGATCTCCAGCGCGCCCTTGGGCGTCCGCACCGTCTCCTTGAGGGCGGCCCGGTCGTCGAAATGGCGGCCGGTGACGGTGCCGCCGGCCCGCAGCCCCTCCACGGTGCCCTCGAAGCAGACGGTGCCGCCCGCCGTACCCGCGCCGGGGCCGAGGTCCACGACGTGGTCGGCGATCGCGATCGTCTCCGGCTTGTGCTCCACGACGAGCACCGTGTTGCCCTTGTCCCGCAGTCGAAGGAGCAGGTCGTTCATCCGCTGGATGTCATGAGGGTGCAGGCCGATGGTGGGCTCGTCGAAGACGTAGGTGACGTCGGTGAGCGAGGAACCGAGGTGGCGGATCATCTTGACGCGCTGTGCCTCGCCGCCCGACAGCGTGCCCGACGGCCTCTCGAGCGAGAGGTAGCCAAGGCCGATCTCCTCGAACGAGTCGAGGGTCCCCTGCAGCGCGGTGAGCAGCGGCGCCACCGACGGCTCGTCGAGGCCGCGGACCCATTCGGCCAGGTCGCGGATCTCCATCGCGCAGGCGTCGGCGATGTTGGTCTTGCCGATCTTCGACGACCGGGCCGCCTCGCTGAGCCGGGTGCCGTCGCATTCGGGGCAGGCGGTGAAGGTGACCGCCCGGTCCACGAACGCCCGGATGTGCGGCTGCATCGCCTCCCGGTCCTTGGAGAGGAACGACTTCTGGATCTTGGGGATCAGCCCCTCGTAGGTGAGGTTGACGCCCTCGACCTTCACCTTGGTCGGCTCTCGGTAGAGGAAGTCGTGCATCTCCTTCTTGGTGAACTTGCGGATCGGCTTGTTGGGGTCGAGCAAGCCCGACTCGGCGTAGACCCGCACGGTCCAGAAGCTGTCCGACTTCCAGCCGGGAATGGTGAACGCGCCCTCGGCGAGCGACTTGGAGTCGTCGTAGAGCTGGGTGAGGTCGATGTCGGAGACCGTGCCCCGGCCTTCGCAGCGCGTACACATGCCGCCAGTGCGGGTGAAGGTCACCTTCTCCGTCTTGGTCTTGCCGGCACCGCGGTCGACCGTGAACCCACCGCTCGCCCGGACCGAGGCGACGTTGAAGGAGAACGCGTTGGGCGAGCCGATGTGCGGCTTCCCGAGCCGGCTGAAGAGGATGCGCAGCATCGCGTTGGCGTCGGTGGCGGTGCCGACGGTGGAGCGGGGGTCGGCACCCATCCGCTGCTGGTCGACGATGATCGCGGTCGTCAGCCCTTGGAGTACGTCGACCTCGGGCCGCGCCAGCGTGGGCATGAAGCCCTGCACGAAGGCGCTGTAGGTCTCGTTGATCAGCCGCTGCGACTCCGCGGCGATCGTGTTGAACACCAGCGAGCTCTTGCCCGAGCCTGAGACGCCGGTGAACACCGTCAGCCGGCGCTTCGGGATCTCGATGCTGACGTCCTTGAGGTTGTTCACGCGCGCGCCGTGCACACGGATCAGGTCGTGGCTGTCGGCAACGGGCAGCGCAGGCGACTGCGTGTGCGTCCTCGGGGCCATGCTCATCGTGTCTCCATCTGTTACACGGGGCCGCCTTCGCGGTCTCCGTCGGCGTCGCCTGGCTCGATCTAACCAAGCTTCGAGCAGTACGTCTGGTCTCCTTCACTTCCACCCGCGGAGCCTCTGGGCCCCGGCCACGCGGCGCGCCCGGCCGATGCGTCAGACCAACCGGCGGCCGTCGTGCATCAGCCCGCGGTCGAGCATCTCGTCCACCTTGCGCCACCCTGGATGCGGCGCGGGGAGATTCGGAACCAGCGCACCGTCCGCCGAGGCACTGCTGGCCACCCAGACGTCGATGTCGTGGGTGAGCCGATGCTCGGGGTCGCGACGACGCTGAGCGCGGGAGCGGGGATCGGCACTCATCGGTCCTGAAGCAGCCCGAGGACGAGGCCATCAAGGTCGGTGACGGTGGCCACCAGGCGGCCGCCACCGACGTCGTGCGCGGGCTCCTTCACGGTGCCGTCTGTGCAGGTCATGGCGGCGATCGCCGGACGCCTCAGCGCAGCTCCTGGATGCGGATCAGGTTGCCCGCGGGATCGCGGACGGCGCAGTCGCGAACGCCGTACGGCTGCTCGGTCGGCTCCTGGACGACCTCGGCGCTGCTGGCCTGCAGCCGCTCGAAGGTGCCATCGAGGTCGGCAGTGGCCAGCAGGATCCAGCCGTAGGTGCCCTTGGCCATCATCTCGACAATGGTGCGGCGCTCGTCGTCGGTAACCCCAGGGTCGGCGGCCGGCGGCGCCAGGAGGATGGACGTACCGGGCTGGTCGGCGGGGCCGACCGTGATCCAGCGCATCTTGCCGTGTCCGACGTCGTTGCGGACCTCGAAGCCGAGGGTGTCGCGATAGAAGGCCAGGGAGGCCTCCGGGTCGTCGTGCGGGAGGAAGCTCGCGTGAATGGTGATGTCCATAGCAGTCACGCTAGGTGGGGCTCGGGGCCGGCGCTTCTCGATTCCTGATCGGTCTGGTCACCTGTTTCGCCACGCAGGACGGCATCCCCGCCGTCGCGTGCGCCGCCTGGCGCCGATAGACGCTGGGCGGCACACCGACCAGCTCGGTGAAGCGAGTGCTGAAGGTGCCCAGCGACGAGCAGCCGACCGCGAAGCAGACCTCGGTGACGCTGAGGTCGCCACGACGTAGCAGCGCCATCGCGCGCTCGATGCGCCGCGTCATCAGATAGGCGTACGGCGACTCGCCGTAGGCGAGCCGGAACTGGCGGCTGAGGTGCCCGGCCGACATGTGCGCGCCGCGGGCGAGCGCCTCGACGTCCAGCGGCTGCGCGTACTCCCGGTCGATCCGGTCGCGAACGCGGCGCAGCCGCGCGAGGTCGCTGAGGTGCTGCGCTGCGGCGGGTCTGCTGCTCACCGCGCTAGCGGTACACCCTTTGCCGGACGCCACTGCCACTCCTCCTGCCAACGCGCCGCCTTGGCCTCATAGACCTCCCGCGGCGCGAGCACCGGTTGGGTCGAACCACGAGGTTGAACACGTCGGACAGCCCGTGAGGCGCATAGCCGCGCCAACCTCCGTCAGGCTACAGCCGGATGCCCAGACAACACGTCGTCGCCGCGAAGCAGTCGATCGCGGCCTCGGTGGAATCGTGCGTCTGGAACAAGCAGCCCGCCGTCACATACCAACCGGGCAGCTCCAACGCCGCTGCCGTGGTCAGCATCCGCAACATGTTGCTTACAACACTTTTGCAAGCGGCCGCTTGCAAAAGTTAGCGGGGCGAGGCAGCATCGAAGCATGGCTTCACTCAACGTCGGCAATCTCGGCGAGTTCCTGCGGGAGCAGCGGCGCAGTGCGCAGCTGTCGCTGCGGCAGCTCGCGGAGGCCGCCGGAGTGTCCAACCCGTATCTCAGCCAGATCGAGCGCGGCCTGCGCAAGCCGAGCGCGGAGATCCTCCAGCAGCTGGCGAAGGCCCTGCGGATCTCCGCCGAGACCCTGTACGTGCAGGCCGGGATCCTCGATGAGCGGGACCGGGACGGGCTCGAGGTGCAGAGCGCGATACTCACCGACCCGACGATCAACGAGCGCCAGAAGCAGGTGCTACTGCAGATCTACGAGTCGTTCCGCAAGGAGAACGGACTCGTGTCGGAGACCGACGTGCCGAGCAGCGACGTGCCGGACGACGAAGCCAGCCCACCCTCGAACTGATCCGGGAGAACCATCGCCATGGCCATCACCGAAGACCTGCGCAAGACCCTCACCGACCCGACGCCCCTCTACGCCGCCGCCGGCGTGACCGACCTGGCCGCCGAGAAGCTGAAGGAGGTGCCGGCGCTGGTCGAGAAGTTCCGCACCGAGGCTCCGGAGCGCATCGCGGCCGTACGGTCCACCGACCCCAAGGCCGTGCAGGAGCGGGTGACCAAGCAGGCCAAGGAGGCGCAGGCCACCGTCCAGACCAAGGTCACCGACGTCCTCGGCACGCTCGACACCGACCTGAAGAAGCTGCGCGACCAGGCGCAGGACCTCGCACTGCAGGGTGTCGGCAAAGCCGCCGAGTACGCGGTCAAGGCCCGTGAGACCTACGACGAGCTCGCCGAGCGCGGCCACCGTGCCGTGAAGACCTGGCGCGGTGAGACCGCGGAGGAGATCGCCGAGATCGCCGTGGCCGTCGAGCCCGAGCCCGAGCGGAAGCCCGAGGCCAAGCCGGCCGCCGGCCAGTCCGCCAAGGCTCAGTCGGCGCCCGCCAAGCCCGCCGCGGCGAAGAAGGCCCCGGCCCGCAAGCCGGCGGCGAAGAAGAGCACCCCGCCGGCCGGAAAGTGATCAACAGCGCCTGACGGGCGGAGGTACGGGGCCGGGCACATGATGTGTGCCCGGCCTTCGCCCCTTAGCAGGTCGTGCATGGGAGGGCCCCCCACGGGTACGGTTGCGGCGAGACGCTCGGACGGACAGTGTCTGTCGACAGAGCCGACGAACTGACCGAATCGTGACTGGCGGTGGACGGCGTGCTGGCGCAGGGCTTCGAGAACCTCCTGGGGTGGCTCTATCTGGCCATCCTGCTCTTCACCGTCTTCGCCTTCGGCGATGCGGCCTTCCGGCGCGAGGACGCGTACCGCGCGGCGGACAAGCAGACCAAGCCGTTCTGGTTGATCATCCTCGGGCTCGCGGTCGTGGTGAACCTGATCCCGGTCGGTCTGTTCTTCCTGGTGATCATCGGACTGATCGCGGCGATCGTCTACGTCGTCGACGTGCGGCCCGCGCTCAAGCAGGTCTCAGGCGGCGGGCGCCGTGGCAGCAGCTCCGACGGGCCCTACGGCCCGTACAACGGCGGCCGCTGACACTCCAGGCTGCAAAGACGGCGTCCCGTCACGCCATCGCGGCTGCCCGCACCGGGCTCGCGCCCGTCACGGCCGCCCGCGGTCGAGCAGCAGCACAGCCACATCGTCGTTCAGTTCCCCGCCGTTCAAGGACCGGGCCTCGGTCAGCGTCGCGTCCAGCAGCTCCTCGCCGCGCAGGCCCGCAGCCAGCTGCCGGCCGACCAGCTCGGCCATGCCCTCCTGGCCCAGGCGCTGGTTGCCCTGCCCGACCCGGCCCTCGATCAGACCGTCGGTGTACATCATCAGGCTCCACGCACCGCCGAGCTCCACCGGCTGGCGCGGCCAGCGGGCGCGCGGCAACAGCCCCAGCGCCGGGCCCCCGTCCTCGTACGGCAGCAGCCGCGGCCACCGCCCCGTCCGGGCGACCAGCGGCGCTGGGTGACCGGCCAGGCAGAGCCCCGCCCGCCGCCCGTCGGGGGCGATGTCCACCAGGCACAGGGTCGCGAAGATCTCCTCGTTCGCCCGCTCGTTCTCCAGCACCTTCTGCAGGGTCCCCAGGAGCTCGTCGCCGCACAGGCCCGCGAACGTCAGCGCCCGCCAGGCGATCCGCAGCTCCACGCCCAGCGCGGCCTCGTCCGGGCCGTGACCGCACACGTCGCCGATCATCGCGTGGACCGTGCCGTCCGGCATCCGGACCGTGTCGTAGAAGTCCCCGCCCAGCAGCGCCCGGCTGCGGCCGGGACGGTAGCGGGCCGCGAACCGCAGATCGGAGCCCTCCAGCAGCGGCCTGGGCAGCAGCCCGCGTTCGAGCCGGGCGTTCTCCTGGCCGTGCAGCCGCGATTCGGTCAGCTGGGTGTGTGCGAGATCGGCGCGTTTGCGCTCGACGGCGTACCGGATGGCCCGGTTCAGCACCCGCCCGTCCAGCTCGTCGCGGACGAGATAGTCCTGTGCGCCGACCCGTACGGCCTCGGCGCCGCGCTCTGCGTCGGCCTGCGCGGTCAGTGCGAGCACGGCGGTGCGGGGCGCGAGGCGCAGCACATGACGGAGGGTGTCCAGCTCGTCATTCGCGCCCTCCTTGCCGGGAACGGCCAGGGCCAGATCCAGCAGGATGCAGTGCACGTCATCGGTGAGGAGGCGCTCCGCCTCGGTGAGATTGCGCGCGGTACGGATGCGGACCCGCCGGCCCCCCGCGTCCAGCATCTCGGGGTCCGTCAGCGGCACTGCGGGATGGTCCTCGATCACCAGGAGCGTCATCCCGGGTGCGTTCAGGGCATCCCCGGTCGCCGCCGGTGCGGGCGCCGGCCCGGTGGCGTCCACCGGCCCGGCCTGCGACGGGACACCCGGCCGCCGCGCTGTCGGACGCGCCGAGAGGTCCGCCGGAACACCTCCCGCGGCCGGGACCTCCCCTTGCCGCGGTATGGGTACGGGCATTGCTCTGCTTCCTTCCCTCCCCCCGAGGGCACTGCGGCAGCCTGTCGTTACCGCTCGACCCGGAGCACACGGTTATTGGTTGGTTCGTGGAGCTGCCCCGGGCACTGACAGGCGACCTTAGCGGTACGGCGGGCCGCAGCGGAATGGCGATGCGCAGTCGCCGCGTGTCATATCCCGTTCGTTAATGGGCTTTTGGCCGGAAGCGAGACAATCAGGGAATGACGAACATCACGCTGATCACGGGTGACATCACGGAACAGAAAGTCGACGCCATCGTGAATGCCGCGAACTCCTCGCTGCTCGGAGGAGGTGGGGTGGACGGGGCGATCCACCGGCGGGGCGGCCCCGAGATCCTGGAGGAGTGCCGGGCGTTGCGTTCCTCACAGTACGGCGACGGACTTCCCGCCGGGCAGGCGGTGGCGACGACCGCTGGGCGGCTGCCCGCACGCTGGGTCATCCACACCGTGGGGCCCGTGTTCTCGGCCGCCGAGGACCGTTCCGAAACCCTGGCCTCCTGCTACCGCGAGGCGTTGCGGGTCGCCGACGAGCTAGGCGCGCGCACGATGGCCTTCCCCGCCATCTCGACGGGCGTCTACCGCTGGCCGCTCGCCGACGCCGCCTACATCGCGCTCTCCACGGTCCGCGCCGCCCGCATGAAGACGGTCGGCGAGGCCCGCTTCGTCCTCTTCGACCAGGACGCCTACGACGCCTTCGAGGAGGCGCTGCACACACTGGAGAGCTGACGGCTCAACTCAGGCCGCGCGGCCGTTCCTTGTCGGGGCGGACCACGCCGAGGATCCGCATCGTGCCCGCGCCCGCGACCGTCACCTGCCGGCCGGGCCGCGGTGCGTGCACCATCGCACCGTCCCCGAGGTACATCCCCACGTGGCTCGCGTCATGGTGATAGATGATCAGGTCGCCGGGCCGCATGTCCTCGATGTCCACCCGGGGCAGCTGTCGCCACTGCTCCTGCGAGGTCCGCGGGATGAGCCGCCCGGCCGCCAGCCACGCCTGTGAGGTCAGACCGGAGCAGTCGAACGTCTTTGGACCCTCCGCGCCCCACTCGTAGTCCTTGCCCAGCTGGCGCGTGGCGTACCTGATCGCCTTTTTGCCCGCGGCGGACGCCTTGCCGTCGATCCGGTCGAGCACTCCGGACTCCAGCCACTTCGCCTGCGCCGTGCGGGCGGCCTCCTCCTCCAGCTCGCGCAGCCGCTCGCGCTCCTCGTCCTCGAGCCGGGACTCCAGCTCCTTCGCCGCGGCGAGCCGGGCTTTGATCTCCTTCTGCGCGGCGGCCTTCTTCTTGCGGTTCTCCTCGAGCCTCTTCCACTGTTGGCTCGCCAGCCGCGCGTACCCGTCCAGGTCCTTCTGCGTACGCGCCAGGGTGGTCATCAGACCCTTGGTGGCCTGCTGACCCCCTCGTGCCAGCCGGGCGTCGTCGAGGAAGTCCTCGGGGTCGCTGTTCAGCAGCATCTGCGCCTCGTCGGGCAGCGTGCCGCCCCGGTACTGGGCGCGGGCCAGGGCACCTGCCTGGTCCCTCAGGCGCTCCATCTTCTGCTGGGCGACGACGATCGCCCTGGCGATCCGGACGATCTCCTGTGACTGCTTCTCGGAGGCCGCGCGTACGGCGTTGTACGCCTCGGTGGCGGCCTCGGCCTTGTGGTAGAGCGCGTCGATCTCCTTGCGGACCTTCTCCAGGCCCCGGTCCGGACGCGGCTGCGAGACCGACGGCGCCGACTGCGCCGGCTTCGGGTCCGGCTCTCTGGAAGCCGCCTGGGCGACTCCTGGGGCGATCAGCCCACTCACCGCGCACACCACCGCGATCCCCGTCACCACCCGCAGTCCCCCCTGCCGCCTCACCGGCCACCTCCCCAAGTCATCGCGCCACCGCGTCACCGCGTGTTCACGTCCAGTGCGGATGCTGCCACGCCTTGCCGTAATAGAACAGAGGCACCGCGCAGCGCACGACACGCCGGGTCGCCGCACCGACAGGCGAGGTTCACCTCACGTTCACTTGTGCCCGTCAGTGGATTCACTTCATCTGCCTAATTTCGGCCTTACCGGTGAGCGTGCAGCCCTCCGGGTGGATGCAATGCCAGACAGCTCTCTGCTTCGCCGTACCGCGGCGGGCGCTAGGAAGGAACACTCGAAGGTGAAGCTTCAGCGTAAGAACGGGCGCGGACTGCGAGCCCTGACCGTCGGCGCGGTCGCGGTCTCCGGTGCGCTCGTCCTCACCGCCTGCGGTTCGGACGACAACACCAAGGGCGGCGGCGACAACACCGCCGCCGCGAGCAACATCAAGTGCGACGGCGCGGGCCAGCTGCTGGCCTCCGGCTCCTCGGCGCAGAAGAACGCCGTCGACGCCTGGGTCCAGGCGTACACCGCGGCGTGCAAGGACGTGCAGATCAACTACAAGGACATCGGCTCCGGGGGTGGCATCACCGAGTTCCTCCAGGGCAGCACCGCCTTCGCCGGCTCCGACTCCGCACTGAAGCCGGAGGAGGTCACCGAGTCCAAGAAGGTCTGCAAGGGCGGCCAGGGCATCAACCTGCCGATGCTCGGCGGTCCGATCGCCATCGGCTACAACGTCTCCGGCGTGGACAACCTCGTCCTCGACGCCCCGACGATCGCCAAGATCTTCGACTCGAAGATCAAGAAGTGGAACGACCCGGCGATCAAGAAGCTGAACCCCGAGGCCAACCTCCCGGCCACCGACATCCAGGCCTTCCACCGCTCGGACGAGTCCGGCACCACCCAGAACCTGGGCAAGTACCTGGGCACCGCCGCGAAGAGCGACTGGAAGTACGAGGACGAGAAGTCCTGGCCGGCCAAGGGCGGTCAGTCCGCCAACGGCTCCTCCGGCGTCGCCTCCCAGGTCAAGCAGACCGACGGTGCGATCGGCTACTTCGAGCTGTCCTACGCGACCTCGCAGAGCATCAAGACCGTGAAGGTCGACACCGGCGCCGGCGCGCCCGTCGAGGCCACCGTGGACAACGCCTCCAAGGGCATCGCGGCCGCCAAGCGCGTCGGCCAGGGCAAGGACCTCGCCCTGGATCTCGACTACACGACCAAGGCCGAGGGTGCCTACCCCATCATCCTGGTCACCTACGAGATCGCCTGTGACAAGGGCAACAAGGCCGAGACCCTCGACGCCGTGAAGTCCTTCCTCACCTACACCGCGAGCGAGGACGGTCAGAAGGTCCTCACCGAGAAGGGCTACGCCCCGCTGCCGACCGAGATTGCGGCCAAGGTCCGCGAGACCGTTCCGACCCTCTCCTGACCCAACGGCCGGTTCCGCCCAGCACCAACAGGGCGGGACCGGCCGTCCGGGGTCACCACCATCCGGTGCACCGCCGCCAGGGGCTCGTCACATAGACAGGCCCCGCTTCAGACCGGAGCCAACATTGGACATCACACCCACCGCGACCGCCCCACCGCCAGGCGCCGTGCCCAAGGGCAAGGCCACCCGCCCCGGAGACAAGGTCTTCCTCGGTCTCTCCCGCGGGTCCGGCATCCTGCTGCTGGCCATCATGGCGGCCATCGCGATCTTCCTGACCTACCGCGCGTACCTCGCGGTCTCCAAGAACGAGGCGAACTTCCTCACCGCCTTCGAGTGGAACCCGGCGGGGAGCCCGCCGGAGTTCGGCATCGCGATCCTGGCCTACGGCACGGTCGTGAGCTCGATCATCGCCATGATCATCGCGGTGCCCATCGCCGTCGGTATCGCACTCTTCGTCTCGCACTACGCGCCGCGCAGGCTCGCCTCCCCGCTGGCGTACGTGATCGACCTGCTCGCCGCGGTCCCCAGCATCATCTACGGCCTCTGGGGCGCGCTCGTTCTCGTGCCCTACCTCGGCGGCCTGAACAGCTGGCTGGACGAGTTCCTGGGCTGGACGTACGTCTTCGACAAGGACGGCACGGGCCCGGCCCGCTCGCTGTTCACCGTGGGCATCCTGCTCGCCGTGATGATCCTGCCGATCATCACCAACGTGACCCGCGAGGTCTTCCTCCAGGTCCCGAAGATGCAGGAGGAGGCGGCCCTGGCGCTCGGCGCCACGCGCTGGGAGGTCATCCGCATGTCGGTCCTGCCGTTCGGCCGCTCCGGCATCATCAGCGCCTCGATGCTCGGCCTCGGGCGGGCGCTCGGTGAGACGATGGCGGTCGCCGTCGTCCTCTCCCCGAGCTTCCTGTTCTCCGGCCACGTGCTGGACCCGGGCGGCGGCACCTTCGCCCAGAACATCGCCGCGAAGTTCAACGAGGCGAACGAGTACGGCCGCGACGCGCTGATCGCCTCCGGTCTGGTGCTCTTCGTCATCACGCTGCTGGTCAACGGCGCAGCCCGCATGATCATCGCGCGCCGCAAGGAGTACTCGGGGGCCAACGCATGAGCAACGCAGTGATGGAGAAGCGTCCGGTTGCGGAGGCGCCGCGCCCGACCTCCCTCAGCCACGCCCGGCTTCCCCGCTGGGCCCCGGTGATCATCGCCGCCGTGTCGATCGGCGTCGGCTCCGGGATCGGCACCGTCGCCGGCTGGCACAGCAAGGTGCAGTGGGGCCTGATCTCCGCCCTCGTGTTCGTGTTCGCCAGCTACGCGGTCACCAGCAGTGTCGAGGGCAAGCGTCAGGCCAAGGACCGGGTGGCGACCAGCCTCGTCTGGGTCTGCTTCATCCTGGCCATCGTTCCGCTGGTCTCCCTCGCCTGGACCACGATCGTCCGCGGCGTGAAGGTGCTGGACGGCGACTTCCTCACCCACTCGATGGCCGGTCTGGCCAACACCGATGTGGGCGGCGGCATCTACCACGCGATCATCGGCACGCTGGAGCAGGTCGGCATCGCGACGCTGATCGCCGCCCCGATCGGCCTGCTCACCGCCATCTACCTGGTCGAGTACGGGCGGGGGAGTCTGGCGAAGGCCGTCACCTTCTTCGTGGACGTCATGACGGGCATCCCGTCGATCGTCGCCGGTCTGTTCATCCTCTCCACGTGGGTGCTGACCTTCGGGATGGGCTTCTCCGGCATCGCCGGCGCCTTCGCCCTGGCGATCCTGATGATGCCGGTGGTGGTCCGCTCGACCGAGGAGATGCTCAAGCTCGTCCCGAACGAGCTGCGCGAGGCGTCCCTCGCCCTGGGCGTGCCGAAGTGGCGCACGATCCTCAAGGTGGTTCTGCCGACCGCGATCGGTGGTATCACGACCGGTGTGATGCTCGCCGTCGCACGTATCACGGGTGAGACCGCCCCGGTCCTGCTCCTGGTGTTCGGTAACGCGTTCATCAACAACGACCCCTTCAGCGGTGCGCAGTCCTCGCTCCCGCTGTATGTCTACGAGCAGTACCGCATCGGCACCGAAGCCTCCTTCGACCGCGCATGGGCGGCAGCGCTCGTCCTGATCGCGTTCGTCATGATCCTCAACCTGGTGGCCCGCGGCATCGCCCGCTGGAAGGCCCCGAAGACCGGCCGCTGACGGCCACCGAAAGAAGCTGATTTTCCATGGCCAAGCGAATCGACGTATCCGGCCTCGCCGCCTACTACGGCTCCCACAAGGCCATCGAGGACATCTCGATGACCGTCGAGCCCCGCTCCGTGACCGCCTTCATCGGCCCGTCCGGCTGCGGCAAGTCCACCTTCCTGCGCACCCTCAACCGGATGCACGAGGTCACCCCCGGCGGCCGCGTCGAGGGCAAGGTGATGCTCGACGACGAGAATCTGTACGCCTCCGGCGTCGACCCGGTCGCCGTGCGCCGCACGGTCGGCATGGTCTTCCAGCGCCCGAACCCCTTCCCGACCATGTCGATCTACGACAACGTCGCGGCGGGCCTGCGCCTCAACGGCTCGTACAAGAAGCGCGATCTCGACGCCATCGTCGAGAAGTCCCTGCGGGGCGCCAACCTCTGGAACGAGGTCAAGGGCCGGCTGAACAAGCCCGGCTCCGGACTCTCCGGCGGTCAGCAGCAGCGGCTGTGCATCGCTCGCGCCATCGCGGTCGAGCCGCAGGTCCTGCTGATGGACGAGCCCTGCTCGGCGCTGGACCCGATCTCCACCCTCGCCATCGAGGACCTGATCGGTGAGCTGAAGGAACGATTCACGATCGTGATCGTGACGCACAACATGCAGCAGGCGGCGCGCGTCTCCGACCGTACGGCCTTCTTCAACCTGGCCGCGGTGGGTCACCCCGGCAAGCTCATCGAGATCGACGAGACCGAGCGGATCTTCTCCAACCCGTCCGTTCAGGCCACCGAGGACTACATCTCCGGCCGCTTCGGCTAGCCCCTCGCCGGGCAGGCCGCCCCTTCCGCGACGGGGCGGCCGGGCTGAACGGACACCAAGGCGTCCTGCGGTGCTGCATGGCGGTGCCACCGCAAGGACGAAAGGGCCCGCCCCTGGCTCCCGGGGGCGGGCCCGCGCCATTGTGGGCAGTCGTTCCTCCCCCAGCTACCGCTGGGCGGTGCCCCCAGGGCGGAACAGGTGGGCACAACGGGACCACCGGCGTGCAGCCGCGCACGAGACGGCACCCCTGGCGGCCGGTTGCGCACCGTCGCCGTGGTCTAGCCGAAGATCAGGTTCACGATCCAATAGCTCAGCGCAGCGACGACCGCCGCGGCCGGCATCGTGATGAACCAACCGGCGATGATGTTCTTGGCGACGCCCCAGCGGACCGCGTTGACCCGCTTCGTCGCACCGACGCCCATGATCGCCGAGGTGATGACATGCGTGGTCGAGATCGGCGCGTGGAACATGAACGACGCGGTGTACATCACGGACGCCGCCGTCGTCTCGGCCGCGAAGCCCTGCGGCGGGTCCAGCTCGATGATCCGCCGCCCCAGCGTCCGCATGATCCGCCAGCCACCCGCGTACGTACCGAGCGAGAGCATCAGAGCGACCGCGATCTTCACCCACACCGGGATGGCCTCGCCCTGCTCCTGCACATCGGCGATGACCAGGGCCATCACCACGACACCCATGGTCTTCTGCGCGTCCTGCAGACCGTGGCCGAGCGCCATGCCCGCCGCGGACACCGTCTGCGCTATGCGGAAACCGCGCTTGGCCTTGTGCGGGTTGGACCTCCGGAAGATCCACATGATGCAGACCATCACCAGATAGCCGGCGGCCAGCCCGACGATCGGCGAGAGGAACATCGGGATGACGATCTTCTCGACGACGCCGGACCAGATCACGTCCGTGCTCCCCGCGAGCGCCGCGCCGACCATGCCGCCGAAGAGCGCATGGCTTGAGGACGACGGCAGACCGAAGTACCAGGTGATCAGGTTCCAGACGATCGCACCCACCAGGGCCGCGAACAGAATGCCCATGCCCGACCGGCCGGTCGGCGTCTCGATCAGCCCTTCACTGACCGTCTTGGCGACCCCGCTGCCCATGAAGGCACCCGCGAGGTTCATGACCGCCGCCATCGCCAGCGCCGCCCGCGGAGTCAGCGCCCTGGTCGAGACCGAGGTCGCGATGGCGTTCGCGGAGTCGTGGAAGCCGTTGGTGTACGTGAAGAAGAGCGCGACCCCGATGGTCACGACAAGCGCCAGGGTGTCCATACCGGGGGTCAGGACTCCTTGACCGCGATGGTCTCGACCGTGTTGGCGACGTGCTCGAAGGCGTCGGCCGCCTCCTCCAGGACATCCACGATCTGCTTGAGCTTGAGTACCTCGATGGCCTCGTAGTTGCCGTTGAAGAGGTGCGCCAGGAGCTTGCGGTGGATCTGGTCCGCCTGGTTCTCCAGACGGTTCACCTCGATCCAGTACTCGGTGAGGTTGTTCATGGTCCGCAGGTGCGGCATGGCCTCGGCGGTCAGCTCGGCCGCCCGCGCCAGCACCTCGATCTGCTGCTCCACGCCCTTCGGCAGCTCCTCGATCTGGTACAGCACGACCAGGTCGACGGCCTCTTCCATGAAGTCCATGATGTCGTCGAGCGACGAGGCGAGACGATAGATGTCCTCGCGGTCGAACGGCGTGATGAAGGAGGAGTTCAGCTGGTGGAAGATCGCGTGCGTGGCGTCGTCCCCCGCGTGCTCCGCAGCCCGCATCCGGTCGGCGATCTCGGCCCGGGCGGAGGAGTCCGCCCCAAGCAGTTCCATCAGGAGCTTCGAGCCCGTGACGATGTTGTCCGCGGAGGCGGCGAACATGTCGTAGAAGCTCGTCTCCCTGGGGGTCAGACGAAAGCGCACGTGGGGTCCTCGGGGTGCATCGGATTCGGTCAGGCTGATGCTAGGCGCATCATCCGGCCACGGCTAACCGGCGTTCCTCAGTTTCGCGCATCGGCCGCGGCGCCCCACAGGGGGCCCCGACTCCCGCGAGGAATTTCGCTAACATATACCCGCTGGGGGTATATCCCCCTTTGCGGGTTTTACGGACAACGGAGGATCCCATGACGAGCACCGAGGCCACCGCCGTCGAGGCCGCCACCTGTGACGATCCTCCATCCGAGCCCGCCACGGGCACCGGCCCGCACGGCTACACCAAGGACAAGGACCAGCACCTCAAGCGCCTCCGCCGGATCGAGGGCCAGATCCGCGGCTTGCAACGGATGGTCGACGAGGACGTGTACTGCATCGACATACTGACGCAGGTTTCGGCCAGTACGAAGGCGCTGCAGTCCTTCGCCCTTCAGTTGCTGGAGGAGCACCTCCGGCACTGCGTGGCCTCCGCGGCGATCGAGAGCCCCACGGCGAGCTCGGCCGAGGGTGCCGCCGCGAAGGGCGGCCAGGAGATCGACGCCAAGGTGGCGGAAGCCACAGCCGCCATCGCTCGCCTGCTACGGACCTGACACCCGGGTCCGGAGCTGACGCTCGTTCCGCCCTGGCTGGTCTGGCTGGATTCCGACCCAACCGGACCGCGTCACCGCCGCGGGCGCGCGGCGGTCCCGGCCGAACCTGAGGACCTGGAGGACACCGCCGCTTCGGCGCGGGCGGACGCCACCTCCAGCACCTCGTCGATCCGGTCCGAGCTGAGCCGTTCCCCCTCCGCGGACGATGCCGCGATCATCAACTCACCGCACAGCTCGATCTCGGCGAGGGCCACGTGGTCCTGGACCATGGAACGACTCGGCACAGGCACGTGCGTCACCTCCTCCTTGCGAGCGCGTCTTGCGTTACCGGCCCTTGAGCGCTAAAGCCCAGCGTAGGGACCCGGACACAGTGCGCGCATGGCACGGACGGACCATTTCCGGAGCTGAAGGTCCGTTCACCACACGTTCGCGACTACGCCTCGGGGACGGCAATCTCTCCTGCGTAGATGTCCCGCTCATCCGGCAACAGCACATCCGCAGCGGCCCCGAATGCGTACAGCACGGTCGTCGACACGACCTCCGTGCTGTTCACCCCCCTCTTGCCGCCACGGTCGTTACTGAAGGTGAAGCGATGGCGGACCTTGCGCAGTCGGCCCTGGTCGTCGAGGTAGGCATCGAAGAAGACGGTGTCCCGGGAGAAGCCCTTCGCGGCCGCTGCCAGCGCCCCACGGGCCTGCGGCGACGCGGCTTCCGCCGCTCGCGCGATGTCCGTCGTCCCCCGGTAGTGCCGGACCCTCGCGCCGTCCTCGCGGGCCTTCGTCTCTCCGACATACGTCACATGGCGCACGCCGCGCAACAGTTCGGCCGCGGACATCGGGTCGGTCGCACCGCCGGTGACCAGATTCCCGTCGGCGAGGCCGGTGGTGTCCACCCGTACCCACTTGTCGGGGGGAACGCCGGCGCCCCGGTCCTTCATGTACAGGGCGCCGGGAGCGAGGAGTTCGGTGACCGGCTGGTGCTCCTCGGTGCCGGAGGCGTCCTTCGGCAGCACGACGCGGATACGGCCGAGCCGTCGGCCGTAGTCGAATGCGCCCACGCCCCGAATCGTGACGCGCGTGCCCCCCGTGGCGGTCTCCAGAGACGTACGGGTCCGGGAGCTGCCGGACCTGGCAAGGACGTCGGCGGCGCGACGCACGGCGGCGGCAGCGGCCGGGTCGTAGCCGCCCGGCCGGTCGTCGGCCGCAGCGCCCATTCCGGAACAGCCGGTGGCCACCAGACCGGCCGCAAGGCTCCCCACTGCGGCGGCCACGGCGCCGCCCTTCCGTCCGTGCCGCTGCACCACCATCGCCATCGCCCGCTTACCCCCTGAAGGATTCAGCCGGAACGATCCGGCGATCCGGCTCGAAGCTCGTTTCGCTTAACGACGCTCCGGGGGCAGCCGTCACGGCCGTCGCTGCCAGTACGGTGGAGGGGTGCACCAGCCCACTTCTGGGGAGCCTGCGATAGGCCGCGACGAACACCGCACACACACGGTAGAAAAGGGATCCTTCTGCACGGCCCGCTGCTCCTGCGGCTGGACGGGCCCGGCCAGGCGCGCTCGCGCCAAGGCCCGCGAGGACGCCGCCGCACACGTCGCGGGCTGAAGCCCGGCCGGGCGGGCGGGGGTGCCCGCCGTTCCCCCACGGGGACCTTGACCTCTCCCCAACGTGCCGTCATCGGACGGGTCGGCGACCGGGCCGACGTCGAGGACCGGAGACCGCTCGGGTGATGGGCCGGCGTGGGTGCCGATGTGGTCGGATCCGCCGGTTCCTACGGTCTCCCGGACCTGCGCAGATGCGGCGGGAGCCATACCGGGTGTGATGCAGATCGCCCCGCGGGGGAAAGAACCTCCGCCGCCCGTGCACCGATCGGGGGCTTCAGCCGTCTTGTGCGAAAGGTCGGTCGGATGAACGTCAGCCGCGGGGACATCGGTCGGTCGGACCGGCGTACGTTGCTCCGAGGCGCCGCCGGATATGCCTCCGGGAGTGTCCTCGGAAGTGCCGCCGGGGCCGTCACGGTCAGCGGTCCCGGCGCTCGCGCCGCGGGAGCCGGGCCCCGCCCCGCCGACTGGTCCGCTCTCGGCCGCAGCCTCAGCGGTGGTCCCGGCAGCGGTCTCGTACGGCCCGGCGACGCCGACTACGCCACCGCCCGCCGGCTGCACAACACGCGCTTCGACGGTCTCCGCCCGGCCGCCATCGCCTACGTGGCGACCACCACGGACATCGCCGAGTGCCTGGCCTTCGCCCGCCGCCACACCGTGCCCGTCTCGATCCGCAACGGCGGCCACTCCTACGCCGGTTGGTCCAGCGGCGACGGGCGTCTGGTCATCGATGTCTCCCGGCTGAACCGGATCACCTGCACCCGCACCACGGCGACCATCGGTGCGGGCGCCAAACTCGTCGACGTCTACGACCGCCTCGGCGCCCACGGCATCACCGTTCCCGCCGGCACCTGTCCGACCGTCGGAATCTCCGGGCTGACCCTCGGCGGGGGACACGGGGTCACGTCCCGTGCGTACGGCCTCACCTGCGACAGCCTGCTCTCCGCCACCCTCGTCACCGCCGACGGCCGCACGCTCCGCTGCGACGCCTCCCGCCACCGCGACCTCTTCTGGGCCCTCCGCGGTGCGGGCAACGGCAACTTCGGCGTCGTCACCGAGCTCCGCTTCCGTACCCAGGCGCCGCGCGGCACCGTGAGCGCCCGCCTGATCTGGCCCTGGTCCCGAGCCGCCGCCGTCCTGGGCGCCTGGCAGGAATGGGGCCCGGCCCAGCCCGACGAGATCTGGTCGTCAGTGCACCTCACCGCCGCCGCGGGCGGGACGCCCAGGGTCAGGGTCTCCGTCTTCTCGCTCGGCACGTACGGCGATCTGCACAATGCCCTGGACCGGCTCACCGGCCGGGTCGGCGCCCCGCCGTCCACCCTGTCGCTGCACCGCCGCACGTACCAGGAGGCGATGCGGGGTTACGCCCGCTGCGCGTCGTACTCGACGGAGGAGTGCCATCTGCCCGGCTCCACTCCGGGCCGTAACCCCGCCGGGGTGGTGCAGCGCGAAACGTACGCCGCAGGTTCGGACTTCTACGACCGCGAGCTGACTGCCCAAGGCATCCAGGTGCTGGTGGGCGCATGCGAGCGCTACAGCCGGGACGGCGGCTCCGGCTCGGGACAGATCCACCTCACGGCGCTCGGTGGCGCGATCAATCGGGTCCCGTCCGGCGCGACCGCCTTCGTTCACCGCCGTTCCCGCGTCCTCGCCCAGTACCGAGCCGCGTGGCCCGCGGGCCGTACGGACACCGTGCCGATCGCCTGGCTGGACGCTCTCCGCCTGGTGATGCGCCACCATGCCTCGGGCGCGGCGTACCAGAACTACCCGGACCCACGGCTCCGGGGCTGGCGCCGCGCGTACTACGGCCCGGCTGCGGAGCGGCTGGCGCGAGTGAAGCGACGGTACGATCCGAACCGGCTGTTCGACTTCCCCCAGGCCCTGTGAGGGCATCCGCCAGGCACGGTGAGCGGCTTCCGCTCGCACCCGTGCCGGGCGGTCCGGACTCATGCCGCGAGACCCTTGTCGCCCTTCTTGCTCCGCTCCTTCGGCTCAGGGTCCGTGGAATCGGTGGAATCCGTGGAGTGCCCGCCCGCTGTCGGGGCCGCCCCGACGAACCGGCCGGCCCCCGAGTCGCCAACGGCCCGCACCAGGGGCGTGAGCAGGGCCATCGCCCCGGGCGCCAGCAGCAGTGTCACAGCCGTGCCGAGAGCGAAGCCGCCGATGACGTCGGTCGGGTAGTGCACCCCCAGGTAGACACGGCAGAAGCCTTCGAGGAACGCAAGGGCGATGCCCGCGAGCCCCAGCTTGCGGTGCGCGATGAACAGCCCGACACCGACGGCCATCGCCATCGTCGCGTGGTCGCTGACGAAGGAGAAGTCGGTCTTCCCCCGCACCAGGACCTCGAGCCCGTCGTGTTCGGCGAACGGTCTGGGCCGCTCTACGACGCCGCGGATCGGGATGTTGACGAGCAGCGCGATACCGGCCGCGAGCGGGGCCCACAGGAGAGCGGCGACAGTGGCCGGTGCATTCTCGTCCGCCCCGCTCCTCACGATCCACCAGCAGCGGACGAGCAGCAGCACCAGTGCCGCCACGATCCCGTACTCGCCGATCCACTCGATGACGCGGTCGAACCACGAAGGGGCGCCCACGGCCAGCCCGTTGATGTCGTAGAGCAGAGACACGTCGGGGTTCGACCCGGTCGATTCGACTCCCGTCATACGGCGGCGCCCCTCATCTTCCCTGCCCGTACCAACTGCCGTTCCGAACCCCCGTGGTGGAAGGAGGTGCTGCGTCCCCAGTCCAGGAAACGTCACGCCCCGCGCGATCGTTCCGCTCTCCACCCAATGATCACCAGGACGTTATCGAAGGGTGACTCATCACCGCAGCTCAGGGGCCGGCTTGTCGCCCTGCCGCACGACGAGTTCGCCGCTTCGACCCGGTTCCGCGCGAGCCCCACCGTTCCCCCATGGCCTGGGCGCATCTGCACCGAAAGCACTCCCATTCCGCGCGACGCACCTTACGCAGCGTCAGCCGTGGGGAGCGCCTTTGCGCCGTCCTCCGTGACCCGGGTCGCCCCGAAGTAGTCCGGCGTATCGATCTTGTCGAAGCGGATCACCGCGCCGGTGTACGGGGCGTTGATCATGTAGCCGCCGCCTACGTAGATGCCCACATGCCGGATCGCCCGCGAGTCGGTCAGGTCGTCCGAGAAGAACACCAGATCGCCCGGCAACAGCTCGTCCCGGTCCGGGTGGGGGCCGGCGTTGTACTGGTCGTTCGCCACCCGCGGCAGCCCGATCCCCACCGACGCGTACGCCGCCTTCGTCAGCCCCGAACAGTCGAACCGCCCGCGGTCCCCGGCCGTCCCGTCACCGCCCCACAGATAGGGCGTGCCAAGTTTCTTCTGCGCGTAGTAGATCGCCCCGGCCGCCTTCCGCGACGAGGGCACCGTGCCGACCGGCGCCTCGAAGCTCTTGGCGAGCGTCGTGATGACCTTCACGTAGTTCTGTGTCTCGCGGTACGGCGGCACCCCGCCGTACTTGATCACTGCATACGCGCCCGCGTTGTACGCAGCCAGCATGTTCCTGGTGGGATCGCCGGGGGCGTCCTTCACATACTTGGCCAGTTTGCAGTCGTATGAGGCCGCCGACGGGATCGCATCCTCGGGGTCCCAGACGTTCCGATCTCCGTCCCCGTTACCGTCGATCCCGTGGGTGGCCCAAGTCCCCGGAATGAACTGCGCTATCCCCTGGGCCGCCGCCTGGCTCTGGGCCCTCGGGTTCCAGCCGCTCTCCTGGTACAACTGCGCCGCCAGCAGTGCGGGGTTGATGGCCGAACACAGACTGCCCCACTTCTGCACCAGCGGCCGGTACGCCGCCGGCACCGCGCCCTTCGCCAGGCCTACGGCCCTGCCTCCGCCCATGAGATAGGCGGCAGCGGAGTACGTGCCGATGATGAGCAGCGCCATGAACCCGGCCCCCAACGCGAGCCCGGCCCCGCCCCACCACCACGCTTTCCGCACCGCGTCCGTTCACCCCCACTCGGCCTCTTCCAGGCTATCGGCGATCTTGGCAGTTGTCCGCCCCGTTCGCCCCTCCCGGCGTGACCGGACTCCCCCAACAGACCACATTCGCAGGGGAGTTGATCGAGACGGGCTCCGGCCGCACCGCGCGCATCGCCGTGGTGTCAGGGTGTACGGCGGCGGAGCAGCCAGAAAGCGGCCGCGGTGGCGAGGGCGGTGAGGGCGAGGGCGAAGCCGGTCTCGGCGAGTTGAACGGGCCAGTACTGCGAGGCGGGGTGGGCGCCGAGGCAGGCATCGACGGAGTACTTGTGGTCGGACTGGTTCCACTGGCAGGGCGTCGCGGTGAATCCCCAGGGGCCGTTGCCCTTGACGGTGGAGGTGACGGTCGGCCAGATACGGGTGCGCCACGGGGCGATGGCCCAGGTGACGACCCAGGTGGCGGCGGCGCCGACGGCAAGCGCCGGCAGTGCGCGGCGCAACCAGAAGGCGGTCAGGGCGCCGAGGGTCAGGCCGAGCAGGGGGTAGGCGACGAGCGACGGGCCGGTGGCGAAGTAATAGTCGTTGCTCCTATAGCCGGCGGTGAGCAGATGGTGGGCGGCGGACCAGTCGAGGAGCCCGCGATAGCCGACAACAAGAAGGGCCGTACCGGCGGCGAGGAAGAGGACGGGGACGGCGAGCTTGTGCGCGAGCCAGCGGGCAGGGCTGACGGACTGGGTCCAGGCCAGCTCGGCGGTGCGGTTCTCCAGTTCGCGACCGATCAGCGCGGCGGCTGCCCAGGCGGCCACGACGGGGGCCAGGTTGCGCAGGAGCGAGCCCACGTCCAGGAGGTGCTCCTGGAAGGTGTAGTAGACGTCCGCGTCGAGGGGGATCATGCTGCAGGCGCGGTGGCCGGGGGTGCCACATCCGGCCTGGAGCCGTGCGGCGGCTGTTGCTTCCGGGCCGAAGCGCAGCCACAGCAAAGCGGCCGCCGTTATCGCCACGAAGGCGATCCAGATCCACAGGGCGGATCGGTGCAGCCGGAGCACCGTCCAGGGCGATCCGGAGCGGGGCGTGCGGACCCGGTTCGAGGCGGCTGGCCGGGTCTTTCCGGTGGTGCTCATGTGAGGATCTCCTACTCCTGTGGGTGTTGCGGAAGTACGGGGATGGCGCTCTCGGTGAGAAGGGCCGGGGCGTGGGGGTTGCGGAGGTGGGCGAGGAGGACGTCCTCCAGGCTGGGGCGCTCGGCCAGCAAGTCGCCTGACGGTGCGCCATGCGGGCGGACCAGGGCGGTGCGGCCGCGGCCGGCGGGGCGCTCCTCGATCACGGTGTGCCCGCTGGTGGCGGTGGTGGCGGTTCCGGTGATCAGGGTGTGCGCTGCGACGACCTCCTCGGTCTCGCCGCCGAGCCGGACCCGGCCGCCGCAGAGAAGGAGCAGGTAGTCGCAGATGCCTTCCAGTTCGGCGATGACATGTGAGGACATCACGATGGAGGTGCCATGCTCGGCGGCCTCGGACATCAGCGCGCCGGTCAGTTGTCGGCGGGCCAGCGGGTCGAGGTCGGCCATCGGCTCGTCGAGCAGCATCAGTTCGGGCCGCTTGCCAAAGGCGAGGGCGAGTGCGACGCGAGTGCGCTGGCCGCTGGAGAGCGACCGTACCTTCGCGGTGGGTTCGAGGCCGCCGTCGCCGTACGCGATGCGTTCGGCGGCCTGTTGGTCCCAGCGACCGGAGGGGCGGTTGAGTTCCGCGCCGAAGCAGAGGGTGTCGGCGACGGAGAGGTGCGGGTGCAGCGGCCTGGTCTGGTCGACGTAGGCGATGCGGTCGCGGGCCTCGGCAGGCGCCTGGCCGAGCACGGTCAGGGTGCCGGCGGTCGGCCGGAGCAGGCCGGCGGCCAGGCCGAGCAGGGTGGACTTGCCCGCCCCGTTCGGGCCGACCAAGGCGCAGACGCGGCCCTGCGGGAACCGGAAGGAGCAGTCGGCGAGGACATCCTTCTTCCGGCGCGAGTACGCCATGCCGAGGCCGGACGCTTCGAGGGCGGCCTTGGGGCTGTTCATGGGCTCTCCTGCGAGAAGTGTTCGTTCAGCACGGAGTCGAAGAGGGCCGCCATGTCCTCCCGGTCCAGGCCACCCTCGTGGGCGCGGGCCACCCACTCCTCCAGAGCCGGCCGGTAGGGGGACTCGGCGGCCGAGGAGGCGCCGAGCGACTTCTGCACGAAGGTGCCGAGGCCGCGGCGGGCCTCGACCAGCCCTTCGCGCTCCAGTTCGCGGTAGGCCTTGAGGACGGTGTTCGGGTTGATGGCGGTCGCCTCGACGACCTCGCGGGCGGTGGGCAGCTTGTCGCCGGGCTCCAACAGGCCGAGCCGCAGGGCTTGTTTGACCTGCTGCACTATCTGGAGGTAGGTGGTGACGCCGCTGCGGCGGTCGATGCGGAACTCAATGGTTCCTGGTGCAGCCACGAACACCACCCTCTCCGTCGAAGTCTCGTTTCACTAATTGAGTAGTGAAAGGGTGGTGCATGACGGGTCGGCGTGTCAATCCCGTGGTCGGCAGCGCGCGATCAGGGCGCGGACAGCACCAGGCGGCGGGCGAAGTTGCGGTAGCCGGCACGCTCGAAGGCCGTGGCCATCGGCAGGTTCGTCAGGTCGGTGTCGGCGCGTATCGCCTCGGCTCCCGCCTCGACCGCGAGGATCCGGGTGATCTCCGCCAGGATGTCATCGACGTATCCGTGGCCGCGGTGTTCGGGCAGCACACCGAGATAACCGACCACCGGGGAGGCAGGGTTGCGCGACGGGAGCCCGAATCCGACCACCTCTCCGTCCGGTGTCTCGGCCACTCGCCACCAGGACCGCTCCCCGAGCATCGTCTCGCGGTAGAACGCGACGTCGTCGCGGGCTTGTGCATCAGCGCCGATGTCCGCGGCCGCCTTGCGTGAAGCCGCGTCGAGGGTGCCGGTCAGGACCCGGCGAAACAGGTTGACGAACACCTCGTCATCCGGTTCCGTACGGAACAGCAGGCGACCCGACGGCTCGGGCAGAGCGGTGGCCTGCGCCGTCCACTCGTAGCGGAGTCGTTCCAGGCTCACCGACAGTCCGGCCCGTCGGGCCGCCTCCCGACGCCAGGACAGAGCCGAGATCATGTCGGGCCGGTCACGCCAGTCGCCCGGCAGGAACACGTGGTATTCCGGGGGTTGGGCCTGGCCTGTCCTGGCGTATGCCGTGTGCGCGGCGGTGAGCAGCTCGGCGGCGAGGTTTATGCGATCGGCGGTCGTGCCGACCGATGTGTGAACGAAAACGCCGTCGAGGGCACCGGGTTGGGACTCGTTCGGACTGCCCCACCAGACGGCGACCGCCAGCGGCGCGCCCTCGGCCGCGTCTTGGGCTATCCACGTCCATTCGGGCCGGTACTCGCGGTTGGCGAGCTTGGTCCTGTAACTGTCGGCCGACATCGTGGGACTGGCCTGGTCGGCGACGAGGAGGGGGAGTATGCCGTCGACATCGGACTCGACGGTGCTGCGGAACATCACGGTTGCCTCCGAGGCAGTGAAGCTGGAGGCGCGACCCGAAGGTATGGCGCCTACCGCCCCGGTGTGGTGGTGGGGACGGCAGGGACCATCGGAAGCGCCTGGTTCGGGGTGAACATCGCAGGTCTCCCTTCTTGTTGGGCCACGACACGACAGTCAGACCCGGGTTGGGGACAACAGTTCCGCCGAGGTGCACGCAAGCCCAACCCCCCGAGCCATTGCTCGGAGTCACCAACTGTGATACACAGAGTGACAATACGCTTCTCTGCCGACACCGGCAGACCGTCTCCACAGCCTGTGACCGGGGACACGCACGGGATCCACCAAAATTGGCCGCCAAGTCGACATGCGACGGCGGCATCGTCAGCGAAGATAGAACCTGACCCGTGCCGTCCGGCAGGGCACCACAACTACCCAACAGGGGCGGTGAGTTTCAGAATGTTCCTGGCAGCCGACAAGGGCGACATCACCACCATCATCGGCGGCATCGCCCCGGACTGGGGGCCGTTCGGGAGTCTGGGCAACGAAGCCCGGGTGATGATCGAAGTCGTGATGGCCGTCGCGATCCTGCTCTGCCTCGGCATCGCGATCTGGGGTGCGGCCAAACAGCGCATCGGCGCCACCGCGCTGCGCGACACATTCAGCGCGGAGCAGGGGAAGGGACTGATCGTCGCGGGCCTCACCGGTGTCTTCATCATCGGGTCGCTCGGCACGCTGTTCACCATCGTGTACGGCATGGCCGTCTAGCGCCGCGCGCCCGCCCCTGCAAACCCTCGGCAGGGGCGGAGCACCCACGGCCCGTACCCCCGTCCGTCGTGCCCACCGGCTGAGGTTGCATCCCCTTGATGTCGAGTCACCACACCGAGCCCGCGCGGGTATCAGCGCGGCTACCGTCGTACTACGGACACTGCGAGGGGGCGTACGCAGCATGAGTCTCGACGACGGATACGGTCCGGACTACGACGACGATCCCGAGCGCGGCCACCAGACGCGTACGCGCCTGCCCGAACGGGCGGGCGGCGACGCGTACGGCACCGGCCGGCGCAGCCGCACAGCGGTGCGGCCGTCGAGAAACATGGTCACGGTCGTGGGTGTGGTGGTGCTGCTGATAGCGGCCATCGCCTTCGCGAATCGCGACGATGGAAACGGTGACGCAGACGGCGCGGGCTCCACGGGCAACGGGCCTCAGGCGCAACCGACGGCCCCGACGGGCGAGAAGCCGGTGCCGGGGTCGGAGGCGGGCATCGCGAAGGGCTTCCCGAAGACGGAGCAGGGCGCGCAGAGCGCGGCAGCGAACTACGCGGTGGCGCTGGTCTCGGCCGACATCCTGAAGCCTCAACGGCGGCAGGAGATCGTCCAGCAGGTGTTCGTCAGCGAAAAGGTGGACGAACTCAGCTCCAAGTTCAACCAGGCTTACTCCAAGGACTTTCTGGACAAGCTCGGCCTGGATGCCAACGGCAATGCCGAGAAGGGCATGACCTATGTCTCCCGCACCGCACCTGTCGGCACCAAGACCACCGAGTACGCGGATACCACCGCGACCGCGGAGGTCTGGTGCACAGGCGTCTTCGGCACTGCTGGGGTGAGTTCCACCAACCCGGTCGCCAACGACTGGTTCACCATGACCCTCAAGCTCCGGTGGGTCGACGGTGACTGGAAGGTCGAGAGTTTCTCTCAGAAGGATGGCCCGGCTCCAGTGAACAGCGACCGCAAGGCCTCCAACGCCGACGAGATCGCGAAGGCGGTCGAGGAGTACGGAGGCTTCACCTATGCCCGGTAGCCCGAGCCGCCGCACGCTGACGTTCGCCGCCGCCTTTGCTGCCGTTCAGACTGCTGCCGTCCTGCTCGCTGCTCGGGCAGTTGCGGCCCCGACTCCCACACCGGCGCCATCCGCGGACGACAAGGACAACTGCGACCTCATCGTCGGCCCCGCCAGGGACTATTGCGAGCGCGGCGACGGCGCGGGCGGCGGCACAAACAGGACCGATATCACCGAGGACAACCCCCTCGACCCCCTCTCCTCTCTCGCCAAGGGCTGCGCCGACGCCGCCGCCTGGATCGTCGGGAAGTTGTCCAAGGCGGTCGACGAGACGACGAACGTCGACTTCACCAACGCCGCCTTCCTCCGCCAGTACGCCGTCGTCTTCGCCGCCTCCACCATCCTCACGCTCCTCCTCTGGCTGCTCGCCGTCGCCAAGCGCGCCATCCGGGGCGTCCCCCTCACCGAGGCACTCACCGAGGCCGTCGGCTTTCTCTGGCTGACCGTTCTGGCGTCCGCCTTCACCCCCCTCATCCTCTACACGATCGTCTCCGCGACCGACGCCGTCACCGAGGTCATCGCCGCCGGGACGTCCTCGAACACCGACACCTTCTTCGGGTCGTTCTCCGAGGCCCTGAAGAAGGGCGATGACATCGGTGGCGGGCCGATCATGCTGATCGTCGTCAGTCTGGTGTCCGTGCTCGCCGCGGGCGTGCTGTGGCTGGAGCTGGTCATCCGGGCCGCGCTGCTCTACGTCGGGGCACTGCTCGGGACCGCGGTCTACGCGGGGTTGGTCGACAAGAACATGTGGGGCCACGTACGCCGCTGGGCCGGGATCATGATCGCGGTGATCCTCGTCAAACCGGTCATCATCATCGTGCTCGGCATGGCCGGCGCGCTGTCCGCGTCCGACGACGGGCCGGACGCGTTCTCCGCCGTGATCTCCGGGCTCGCGATCATCCTGCTCGCCATCTTCGCCAGCGCCATGATCTACCGTTTCGTCCCCGGCTTCGGCGACGAGATCGCGAGCGCCCGCAGCAACCGTAAGACCGCCACCGACGGAGCCGCGGCGGCCGCGGCCATCTCCACCCCGGCCGCGCTCGTCAAACAGGGCATCAAGACCCACAGCAGCCGCAGCTCCGGCGGAGGCGCGGACGACGGGCCGTCACGGTCCTCGTCCAAGCCCGCGGGCAGCGTCGCGGGCGGGATCGCGGCGCACAGTTCGCGCGGCGGGTCCTCCGGTCCCGGCGGCGGCAGTGGCGGATCCGCCCCCGCTCCCGCCCCTCGTACCCACCACCGCGGCAGCAGCGGCACCCGCAGCAGCAATCCCGCTGGAGGTGAGCGGCGTTGACGGCCCAGTCCCACTCGATCACGCCCCGCCGTACGTATCTCATGGGCCGGGCCCGGCCGAACGCGATCATCGGCAAGAACCGGGAGACCGGCGAGATCGCGCTGATCATCGCGGGCGCGTTCCTCGGCATGATGTGCGGGCTGCTCGTACCCGTTCTGCCCCTGCGCATCGCGACGCTCACGGGCTTTCCGCTGCTGGCGCTGGCGGCCGTCTACGTGCCGTACAAACACCGCACCTTCTACAAATGGTTCGAGATCAACCGCTCGTACCGGCGCACCCTGCGCCAGGGCACCGTCTACCGTTCCGCCGCACCCGAGGCTGGCACCCGGATCGACGGCCGGGAAGTGGAGATCGGCCCGCCGCCCGGGATCGGCCGGATCAACTGGCTCGCGGCGCCCTTCGGACCCGACGAGATCGCCGTGTTGCTGCATGCGGACCGCCGTACCGTCACCGCCGCGATCGAGATCGAGGGGCCGGGCGTCGGGCTGCGGGACAGCGAGGACCAGGAGGCCCTGGTCGACCGGTTCGGGACGCTGCTGAAGCATGTGGCCAACGGCGACGGCTTCGTGACGCGCCTGCAGATGCTGGCCCGTACGCTGCCTGCCGACCCCGACGCACACGCGAAGGACGTGGAGCGACGCGGCGACTCCAAGGCACCGGAGTGGCTACAGGATTCGTACGACCAGCTCCAGTCCATGGTGTCCACATCGTCCGAGCAGCACCGGGCGTATCTCGTCGCGTGCATGCACTTCACGCGCGAACTCGCCGCGGAGGCGCACACCATGGCGCGCGCGGCACAGCAGGGCCAGGCACAGGGGCGCGGCAAGCTCGACAAGGACGCGGGCCTGGCCGTGGTCATGGCCCGCGAGCTGACCGACATCTGTGCGCGGCTCGCGGAGGCCGACATCCGCGTCCGGCAGCCGCTCGGACAGGGACGGCTGTCGTCGCTGATCCACTCCATGTACGACCCGGACCACCCGATCGACCACATCCAGGCGATGACGAAGCGCAACGCCTGGCCGGCCGAGCTGGATGCGGTGGAGCCGACCTACCTCCAGGCGAAGACGCGGGAGTCCAACACCCGCGCTCCCTGGTGCCATGCGACGGCGTGGGTGAAGGAGTGGCCGATGACCCCGGTCGGCGTCAACTTCCTTGCGCCGCTGCTGGTCCACACCCCGGATGTGATCCGTACGGTCGCGGTCTGCATGGACCTCGAGCCGACCGAGGTCGCCATCGAGCGGATGCTGACGGAGAAGACGAACGACGAGGCGGAGGCTTCGCGGGCGGCGAAGATGAACCGGACGGTGGACCCGCGGGACGTCGCCGCCCACGGACGGCTGGACCAGCGGGGCGAGGATCTGGCGAGTGGCGCGGCGGGGGTGAATCTGGTCGGGTACATCACCGTGTCGTCGCGTACGCCGGAGGCCCTGGCGCGTGACAAGCGCACGATTCGCGCCTCGGCGGGCAAGTCGTACCTCAAGCTGGAGTGGTGCGACCGCGAACACCACCGGGCCTTTGTGAACACACTGCCCTTCGCGACCGGCATCCGGCGATGACCGGCTTCCGACGACGGCGAACGGTAGGAGCCTGCTGTGCCTGATCCGCTGACCGCGCTCACCGAGGCCTTCACCAGCTTCCTGTTCGGGAAGGTGGAGACGACCCGGCTGCCGGTCCGTACGTCCACCGGCCAGGCCCAGGCCGTCTATCTGCCCACGGCCGCGCCCGGCCTCGGCGACTCCGGCGTGATCATCGGGCGCGAGGTCTACTCGGGGAAGGGCTACATCTACGACCCGTTCCAGCTGTACGGCCAGCAGCTGCCCGCCCCGCACTGGCTGGTGCTCGGCGAGTCGGGCAACGGCAAGTCGGCGCTGGAGAAGACGTACGTCCTGCGGCAACTGCGGTTCCGGGACCGGCAGGTGGTGGTGCTGGACGCGCAGGGCGAGGACGGGGTGGGGGAGTGGAACCTCATCGCCCAGGAGCTGGGGATCACTCCGATCCGGCTGGACCCGATGGCCGCACTCGACGGCGGTATCCGGCTCAATCCCCTCGACCCCTCGATCACGACGACCGGTCAACTGGCCCTGCTCCGTACGATCATCGAGGTCGCCATGGGGCGCGGGCTGGACGAGCGGTCCGGCTTCGCGCTGAAGGTCGCGCACGCGTATGTGAACGAGACGATCACCGACCGGCAGCCCGTTCTCACCGACATCGTCGAGCAGCTGCGGCACCCGGAACCGGAGTCGGCGGAAGCGATGAACGTCGACATCGACGACGTACGGGCCTGGGGCCTGGACGTGGCACTCGTGCTGGACCGGCTGGTCGACGGTGACCTGCGGGGGATGTTCGACGGGCCGACGACGGTGGGGATCGATCTCGACGCCCCGCTGATCGTCTTCGACCTCTCCCACATCGACCGGAACTCGATCGCGATGCCGATCCTGATGGCGATCGTGGGGGTGTGGCTCGAGCACACCTGGATCCGACCCGACCGGAAGAAGCGGATCTTCCTGGTCGAGGAAGCCTGGCACATCATCAACTCACCTTTCGTGGCACAGCTCTTCCAGCGGCTGCTGAAGTTCGGGCGCCGGCTGGGGCTCTCGTTCGTCGCCGTCGTGCACCACCTCTCCGACGTGGTGGACGGTGCGGCGGCACGGGAGGCGGCCGCGATCCTGAAGATGGCGTCGACGCGGACGATCTACGCGCAGAAGGCGGACGAGGCGCGAGCGACGGGACGGGTACTGGGCCTGCCCCGGTGGGCCGTGGAAATCATCCCGACGCTGACCCCGGGCATCGCCGTCTGGGACGTCAACGGGAACGTCCAGGTCGTGAAGCACCTGGTGACCGAGGCCGAACGGCCACTCGTCTACACCGACCGGGCGATGACGGAGTCGTCGCTGAGCGAGGAGGCTCTGGCCGTGGAACGAGCGGCCGAGGCGGAGGCAGAGGAGCGGGCGGCGAAGGCGATGGAACAACAGCTCTCGGACGAGTCGACGGTGGCGTGACATGGCGGCGCCCGGATCGAGACCGTCGGGATCCTCCCCGGAGTCGGCGAAGCCGGGCGGGATCCCGGACGGCCTGCTCATCGGTGTACTGGCCTTCCTGCTCGGGCTGACGGTCCTGGTCTGGACGGCGACGGAGGTGTCGGCCCGCTTCGCCCGGGGCGCGTGGCCGCAAGGGGTGGACTTCGCGCACACGCCGCTGGCGATGCGGCAACTCGTCGAGGAGCCGCACGACGTGGCGGCGGCATGGCCGGACGCCCCGGCGGGGCAGTTGTCGGGCTACGGGCTGTTCTGGGGCGTCTTCATCAGCCAGCTGATGGTGCTCTTCGTGGTCGCGGTCTTCGCCATCGGCGTGACGGCCCGCTGGCGTGCCCGCCGGTCTCGGTCGGCGCGGCCGAGCGCACGGGGCCACGACGACGTCGAGGCAGCCGATGGCGATCCGTCGCCCGGCCCCTCGCCCCAGGCTCCCGGTGCGAGGTCCCGCACTGCTGCGGCGCCGGTGGACCACGATTCCGGGCCCAGGCTGAATCCCGCGCCGGACAAGGACCTTGACCCGGGCGCGAGCCTTGGCCAGGGCACAGGACGTGGCCAGAGCGCGTGCGGCGGCATGCCGACACCGGACGGGGGCGACGACAGAACACCGGCCGCACCCCTTGAAGCCGTTGAAGCGGGGTCCGGCAGCGGGGCCCGCGGAGCCGACGGCGCGGGCACAGCCGAACGAGCTGACGGCGCCGACGGCGCCGCGTATCCGCATCCGGACGCTGCCGACCGCGCGGCCGACCCCGCGGCGAACAGCGCCGCAGCCAGCGCCTGGCTGCCGGGGCAGCGGAACACGTCACATCTGCACTTCACGGGTGCCCGGAGCGCCGCCCACAAGGAGCTCGCTGCGCAGGCGATCCGGGCGGCGGAGGGGCCCGTTCTCGTCGTCACCTCCGCCCCCCTCCTGTGGGCGGAAACCAAGGACGCCAGGGCCAAGCTCGGACCGACCCATCTCTACGACCCGAGCCATCTCCTCGACACCCCTGCCCGGCTCCGTTGGTCCCCCTCCGCGGGGTGCGAGGCCCGAGACGTCGCCGCGGCGCGCGCGGCGGCCCTGCTCGCACCCGTACGACCGTCCCACAGCCTCGACTCGGCGATGGCAGAGGCGGCGGACACGCTGCTTCGCTGCTGGCTGCACGCCGCGGCCGTCGACGGACAACCGTTCCGGCAGGTGCACCGCTGGGCATCCGGCAGCGCCGCACACGAACCCGTACGCATCCTGCGGACCCACCCCGGCGCCGCAGCCGGCACCGCAGGCGAACTCGAGAGCACGCTCACCGCGTATCCCGAACGCCGTGAGATCGCCCGGCAACTGACGGCCCGTGCCCTCTCCGCGCTCTCGTCCATCCACATCAGGGACGCCTGCAATCCGACCCGCGCCGACTCCCTCGCCGTGGAATCATTCGTCGCCGAAGGGGGAACGCTGTACGTGGTGGGTGAAGGGATCGAGGACCCGCGGACCCACCCGGGTGCGATGCCGCTGCTGACCGCACTCGTCTCGAGCGTGGTCGAGCACGGCCGCCGCATGGCCGAACGGTCATCCTCCGGTCGGCTCGACCCACCACTCACGCTCGTCCTCGACGACATCGCCGCCGTCGCCCCGCTCCCGCAACTCCCCGAGCTGCTGGCCGACGGCGCCGCACGAGGCCTCCCTACGCTGGCGCTCCTCCGTTCCGAGGAGCAAGCGCGGGCCCGCTGGCCGCATCGGAGCCTGGTGGGGTGAGAGCCATGGGCGTGGCGGGGCGCTCCATCGCCATCTCGTACTCCAAGTCTTCCGGGGACGGAGGGAACGGCATCGTCTCGCCCGTCCTCGTGAAGCCGAGCCGGCGGTAGAAGGCCTCGGCGCGGGGGTTGTCGGCGTGAACCCAGAGGTGGATCCGCTCCGCCTTGGTGTGCTGCCAGGTCCAGTCGATCGCCGTACGGAAGAGCTGCTCCGCCACACCCGTGCCACGGTGCTCGGGACGTACGTACACGCTCACGACGTGGATCTGCGGCGAACCGGCACTGTCGTCGTCGATGACCCCGGGCGCACCGACCGGCGGGGCCGTCTGGCCGGTCTCGTCGAGCAGCGCGAGCATCGCCACCCACCTGCCGTGCCCGTCCTTCGCGATCACGTTCGTCGCAGTGCCGCCCTCGGCGATGGGCGTGGCCCAGGCGCGCCAGTGGTCGTCGGCCCTGGTGACGCTGTTCTCGTACGTGTCGACGAAGGCGACGCGCGCGACCGGATCGCGCAGCGCGGCCAGCCGCAGTTCCTTCAGCTCGGCCCAGTCGTCGGCACGGACGGTCCGGATCTCATAGCCCATGTCTCGATGCTCGCATCCGCTCCTGGACGGCGCGCAACGTGATATCGAACGCATGCGGCGCAGCCGCACGTCGCCCAGGGGGAACGCCCCTGCGACGGTCGTGTGCCGGGCACAATCTCGCACGATCCTGATGCGCACGGTGAATGATGGTGGCCGGTGGAGAATGGGCTCAGGGTGGAGAGAGGTGGCCGGTGGCCGACCGACTGAACGCGATGATGTGCATGGACCCGGAGGCCGCGCGCGCCGCCTTCCCACCGCCGCTGCGGCAACGGCTCACCGATGTCGTCGATTTGGCGCCCGACCTTGCACCAGTGCTGCTCGCCGGCCACGGGGGCGGTACCTACGGCGGGGACGGTACGAGGGCCGTTGCGGGCGATCGGGCCAGTCTCGCCGATGTTGATGTCCTCATCACCGGCTGGGGTTGTCCGCCCCTCGACGAGGACGTGCTCGACGCCGCCCCTCGGCTGCGCGCAGTGATCCACGCGGCGGGGTCGGTGAAGGGCCACATCACCCCTGCGGTCTGGCAGCGCGGCATCACCGTCTCGTCGGCGGCCGAAGCGAACGCCGCTCCGGTCGCCGAGTTCACCTCCGCGGTCATCGTCCTGGCCGCGAAGCAGGCCCTGACGACCGCAGCGCGATACACCGACGGCTGGCCTTCACTGGCCGAGCGCGAGGGCACCGACGGCCGCACAGTCGGGATCATCGCCGCCTCCCGCACCGGCCGCCGCGTCATCGCCCGGTTGACCTCCTCCGATGCCGGTTATCGGGTGCTGCTCGCCGATCCGTACGTGGGCAGGGAGGAAGCGACAGCCCTCGGCTGTGAACTCGTCTCGCTGGATGAACTGTGCCGCCGCAGCAGCATCGTCAGCATTCACGCACCGGAACTGCCGGAGACCCGGCACCTTCTCGACACCCGGCGGCTGGCGCTGCTCCCGGACGGGGGAACGGTCATCAACACCGCCCGCGGCTCGCTCGTCGACACCGAGGCGCTGACCCGCGAGTGCGCGACGGGACGGCTGAACGCGTATCTCGACGTCACCTTCCCCGAGCCGCTACCGCCCGACCACCGGCTTCTCTCGCTGCGCAATGTGCTCGTCACCCCGCACATCGCGGGCGCACAGGGCAGCGAGGTCCGACGCCTGGGCGAGTACACCATCGCGGAGGTCGGCCGGTTCATCAGCGGAGCCCCGCTCGAAGGCCGGGTCGAGGCCGCGGATCTGGCCCACATCGCCTGACGCGGCCCCAACGCCGGTGGTGCCGGAACAAAAGAATCACCGGACGTCTTTCAACGACCGATGAAAATGCCGCAACCCCCGGGCGGGGCCCGGGGGTTGCGGATCAAAGATTGTCCGGCGGTGTCCTACTCTCCCACAGGGTCCCCCCTGCAGTACCATCGGCGCTGAAAGGCTTAGCTTCCGGGTTCGGAA